>NZ_CP040676.1:406250-740000 GCF_005960665.1 Exiguobacterium mexicanum | reverse complement strand
ACCTTGAAGTTCTGGGATAACGAGGCCGATCGCTTTAGCCGCACCAGTTGTGTTTGGTACGATGTTTGCTGCTGCCGCACGTGCACGACGGAAGTCGCCTTTCGGGTGTGGAGCGTCAAGCGTGTTTTGGTCGCCTGTGTAAGCGTGGATTGTTGTCATGAGACCTTCAACGATTCCGAACTGGTCTTGGAGAACTTTCGCCATTGGCGCCAAGCAGTTTGTCGTACAAGAAGCACCAGAGATTACTGTCTCAGTACCATCAAGGATGTCGTGGTTTGTGTTGTAAACAACAGTCTTCATGTCACCTGTAGCCGGAGCCGAGATCACAACTTTTTTCGCGCCAGCTTTCAAGTGAAGCTCCGCTTTTTCTTTTGCTGTGAAGAAACCAGTACATTCGAGAACGATGTCAACACCGAGCTCGCCCCATGGAAGTTCTTCTGGGTTGCGGTTAGCAAGTGTAACGACTTTCTCGCCGTTTACGAGGAAGTGATCGTCGTGTACTTCTACTTCTCCGTCGAAACGACCTTGTGTCGTGTCATACTTGAGAAGGTGAGCGAGCATCTTCGTGTCAGTCAAGTCGTTGATTGCAACAACTTCGATTCCTTCGTTTTTGATGATCTCGCGGAATGCCAAACGACCAATACGTCCAAATCCGTTAATACCAACTTTTACTGCCATAGTTAATTTCCTCCTTAGGGTAGAAGCTATTTATTGAAGAGCCAACGGGGGTCAACTCTTTAATAACGATTTAATAATTCTGTCGCCGCACCTTCGTCTGTGACGAGGATGATGTTCGGCGTGTGTTTCGCATATGCGGCAATCGCTTGTGCCTTCGATTTCCCTCCGGCGACCGCGATGACGGTGTCCATGTCGTCGAGCTCCTCTAATTGGATCCCGACCGTCTTGACCCGATGAACGATTTCACCTTCGGCGTTGAAGTAATATCCGAACGCCTCGGCGACGGCATCATGCCGTTCGATCATCCGCAAATGCTCTGGTGACGCGTGACGGCGTTTCGCCATCGTTTCCGCCTCACCAATTCCATGTACCACAATTCGCGCCGCTCTAATCATTTCCAGGACATTTTTTATGCTAGGTTCCTCCACCATCCGCTCGAACGTCTCTTGCGAAACCTCGTCCGGAATGTGGAGTAAATGATAGTCGGCATGGGCCCGGTCGGCCATTCGAGAACAGACGGTGTTCGCCTGTAACTCAAGCGTCTCTCCGAGTCCGCCGCGTGCCGGCACGAAATGCATCGGCCGTTCTTTTTTATCGGGCGACATCATGGCCGCAACCGATGCCATCGTCGTCCCGCCTGTGACCGCGATGATATTGTCGTCAGGTGCCAGTCGCGCTTTCAGCTGCGTGACGGCGGCCCGACCGATATCTCGCTGGACCCAGAACGTCTCGTCGGAATCACCCGGTACGATGACGACTTGGCGAACGCCTAGTTTTCGCTCGAGTTCTCGTGCGACTTCCGAGATGCCTAGGATCTCTCCCATGACCTCGTGCAAGTCCCGGAGAACGTTTCGGCCCGATTCCGTAAGGGAAATACCTTGAGTAGCGACCATCAATAGACCTTGGTCTTTCAAAAAGTCGACTTCTCGTCTTAGGATTCGTTCCGTCAGCCCGAGGCTTGTGGCGAGTGTCCGGCGGCCGATTGGCTGCATCAACCGGACGTAATGTAAGATGTCGTAACGATGTCGGAGCGTATCGAGCATGTCGGGAACGATTTGCTTCTGAACTTGAATCAGCTGCTGGATCATACTCATTCCCCCTCGACCTAAAGCGTGGACAACTTTTGTCCCACTTTTATATTTGCGTCCCACCGCTACGACTTCATCTTATCAATGACCTTTCCGTCTTGCAACCCCTTCAAACGTTTTTTTTCGATGTAAGCGTATACTTAACAAAATCTTCAACTTTACTGTCATCGTATCGCCCTTGACTAATGACGCGCCCCTCGTGTAAGACGACGGGGATTTCAAACAAGTACTTCGCCTCGAGTTCTTCGTTGCCCGTGATGTCGACCTGTTCAAGTTCGAACGGATAGTCTTCCATGAGCCATTCGAGCATGACGAGCGCCTCCTCGCAGAGCGAACAGTTGGCACGCCGGTATAACGTCAGCACCATGTCAGTCCCCTCCTTTCCATAGTTGTCGTTCCCGCTCCCGCGAGTTCCCAAAACCGAGCGCCTCCCGATAGTTCGCCACGGTCCGTCGTGTCACCGTATAACCGAGCCGGGCCAACTCTCGCATGAGCGCGGCGTCACTCAAAGGTGACGTCTCTTGTTGAATCAGTTCGGCGAGCGCCTTCTTCACCATGAACGGCGATTGCCCGTGCTCCGTGGACCTGACGAAAAAGTGGCGCCACGCCATGACCCCGCCTTCGGTCGCCACATACTTTCCTTGGATGGCCCGTCCGACGGTCGACTCGTGCTTGCCGATCCGCTCGGCGACTTCTTTCCGCGTCAACGGATGCAAGACGTGCTTGCCGTCGAGCCAGTCCGCCTGACGTTCCGCGATGACCGTCCATACCGAATGAAGCGTCGCGTTCCGCATCTCGAGCGTCTCGTGCCACCACTTTGCCTCGCGGTCGTCCCCGATCCGAGTCGCATCGAGCGTTGGGCTGAACCATGTCGTCACAAGCTCATCGTCACGCCGGACGACTTCGAGTTCCGGGATGATATGCTCGGTTCCTTCATATAATATTGGTGTTTTTGGTAACGTCGCCACGATACGGGTCACCCGGTCGAACTCGGCCACCGAGATGTCGAGTCGCCCCGGGATGTCATCAACGTTCGCGTCGAGCGCCTCGAATACGTCCAAGACGAGCGGGTCGTCATGTTCAATCGCATGCCGGTATTGGCAGTCCCGCTCATTCTTCGCCCCGATCCCCGTCGGTTCTAAAAACAAGAGTGCCTGGCGTGCCGCCTCAATGTCCGCCACATCGACCTCGAATCGATGGGCGAGCACGAAGTCACTATCAGGCAAGAGGCCACGATGGTCTAGCGCGAGGACGAGCCGCTTTTGAAGCATACGTTGGGCCTCGTTCCCACTTCCTTCCTCGATCTGTTCGAACAGACGCGACTCGAATCCGCTCGCCGTGTCCTCCACCCATTCGACCGCGCCGCTGCCGATGGCGATGTTCGGGTTCCGCTTTGACAAACGGCCAAGCTGAAAAGCGATCGCGGTCCGGTCTGCTTCGAGAACCGGCAGACGCCTGACCATGTCCTGGGTCAGCTGTTGCTGTTGCTTTTGAAGTTGCTGTTGTTCTTGGCGTTGCATCGGTCACACCCCTCTCGTTTCCTATTGTAGCGAAAGGCGGGAAAACGCGCTCAAAAAAAAGTGAGACGAACAGGATTGCTTTTTTAAAAAAACAAATGTATAATAAATCGTGTCAGAGAACATGCACCCGTAGCTCAGGGGATAGAGCACTGGTTTCCGGTGCCAGGTGTCGGGAGTTCGAATCTCTCCGGGTGTATCAAAGAAAGAGGTCAGGCAGATGCCTGGCCTCTTTTGTCGTTTTAGAATCGTCAAACCGTGGAATAGGTCAAAAACGATGACTATCGTTTGACCAACATTGACTATAGCGGTATGATATGTTTACAACCTACATAAAGGAGGCAGATTCAATGTTAATTCCAACAGTTATCGAACAAACAGGTCGCGGGGAACGCGCGTACGATATTTACTCACGCTTGCTCAAGGACCGCATCATCTTGCTCGGAAGTGCGATCGACGACAACGTCGCCAACTCGATCGTTGCCCAGCTCCTCTTCCTTGCAGCCGAGGACCCAGATAAGGACATCTCACTTTACATCAACAGCCCGGGTGGTTCGATCACTTCCGGAATGGCGATTTATGACACGATGAACTTCATCAAACCGAACGTGTCGACGATTTGTATCGGAATGGCCGCATCGATGGGTGCCTTCTTGCTCCAAGCCGGTGAAAAAGGCAAACGCTTCGCGCTTCCAAACGCGGAGATCATGATTCACCAACCGCTCGGCGGTACGCAAGGTCAAGCATCGGACATCAAGATCCATGCTGAACGCATCATCAAAATGCGCGAGAAATTGAACCAAATCATGGCCGACAACACAGGCCAGCCGCTTGAAGTCATCGAGCGCGACACAGAGCGCGACTACTTCATGTCAGCTGAACAAGCGAAAGACTACGGTCTCATCGACAAGGTCATGACTCGTTAATCCAAAAGCGCCTTTCCCAAATCCGGGAAAGGCGCTTCTTTTTATTGGACAGGTAACCAAATTTCAATCAAATCGTCAGCTCCGTCTTGCCCATGAATGTAGCGCTCAAAATCGAGTGCATCCCGCAACGTTACATCCGGCAACGCTAGAAGTTGATTATACGTCGTGGGGATGGCCGGGATTCCGCCTTCGACCGTGGCGACAAGGTAACGTCCTGCCGACAGTTCAACCTGTCTTCCCTCTTCTCCTATGACAGGATCAGTCATCCCTGCTAGATAAGCTTCTTCTTTCGCTAAACAGACGCCATATGATTCGTCTGTCGTCAGCTCTGGTTGCAGTTTTTCCCAAACGAATGGGATTGTGGTGAGTTCGGATACATAACCGTTTACGATTTTCGGTCGGTCCCACATCTCATAACGTACTTTCATTGAATCTCCCCCTGTTTGCATCCATTTGATTTGTTGCTCGACTTGTCGCAACGCCTCGATTTCGCGTTGAACCTCATCAAGTCTGCTGTCGAGTACCTCGCTCACACTTTTTGCCGTCTGAATTTGTTCGAGCGAGATACCCATTTGGCGTAGTAACTTGATTTCGTTCAGGCGTCTTATTTCTTCCATCCCGTATAACCGATACTGATTATCTAAACGAGTCGGTCGGACGAGTCCTTTCGCTTCATACCATTTGATTGCTTTAGTGGACAACCCCGTTAGATGGACCACTTTTCCGATTTGAATCATTGGCGTCCCCCCTTCTCATTGATCATAAAGCCGCCCGTAGCGGACAGGTCAACTCTTTTATTCCTCGACCTCGACCCCGAACACATAGCGGCTGTCCCCACGCGGCCACTCCCCGCCCGTCTCGAACAAATAGACGCCCGGTGCGTCGGGCACGACGGGTTCAGACCGTACGAGCTCCCCGTCGATGATTTGATGGAATGAGACGTTCGACGGCTCGGCATGGAACTCGACATCAATCTCGGCACCCGGCTCGACGGGCACGAGCTGCAAGTCGTCCGCTTCCGGCAACCCGTGGTCTTCACATACCGCCTCGCCCCCATTGGACCAGCAGAACGTCGACTGTTTCACTTAGGCCGTCACCGATCCGATCCGGACTGTCGGGAGCGGCGGTTTGATCGAGGACTCCGACTTCCAAAACGAGGTGGCGAACAGCGCGCCGCCGACGAGAATCAACCCAACCACGACGATCCATAACCCTTTTCGTCTCAACTCGCTCATCTCCTTTGTTCTTGTATTCCCCGTTCCACGAAAAAACGACCCACTTCCGTGAGTCGTCCCGTTCATTTCGGGCGTCGGAGCCCTTTCATCATATAGCCGCCTTTAAAGTCGATCGGATCGAATGCGACGAGGAACGCCTTCGGCTCATACTCCTCGACCATTTGCCGCAAATCTTTCATCCGTGTCCGTGCCGCCAAGACGTCGAGACGATATCGGATGCCGTCACGTCCCTGACCTTGGTAGTGCGTCACACCATAACCGCTGTCGCGCATCTTTTGGATGAGCTCGGCCGGGAACTCTTGTGTGTGGACTTGGATCATGTTGTAGCCGATGGCAAGCTTACGCTCGACGTAACCGCCGACGAGAATCCCGAGCCCGAATCCGACCGCATAGACGATCATGCCGAGCGTCGTCAAATCTTGGAACACGATCCCGAGCGCGAAGATATAGATTAGCGTCTCAAGCGTCCCGAACAGCCCCGCAATCATCGTTTTTCCTTTGACGAGCATGATGGTCCGAAGCGTCAGCACCGGTACGTAGACGAGTTGTAATACTAGGATGAGCAAGATTTGCCCCATAGGATCGACCTCCATTCGAATTCAATATAACCACTATTCCAAATTTTAAGGCCGGATGCAACCAAAAAAGGCTGACCGCAGTCAGCCTTTCGCAATTATTTGTCTAAGTTATCCACGCTCGTGAGCAGTTCATAATCTTTGCGGATGACCTGATAGATGGCGTTCGTGTCACCTGACAATACTTCTTCCGCGCGCAATTGGTTGAGGAAGAGGCTTGTCGCGAACGTGACGAGGGCGCTTTTCGGGATCCCGATTTGTTTCGCACGCTCCGTGATGACCTGGTCTAAATCAGCGTCGATCGTGAGCGAGATTCTTTTCTTTGCATTCGACATAATCATGAAGCTCCTTTAAGTTACATTTCTAAGTCCTATACACAATTGCTAATTATATAGGAAGAATGGTTTTGGTGCAACCGGGGTCACGATGAGCTGATTTCTTCACCGTTTCGCACCTTGTCCGCGATCTGGTCGATCTTGCGGAGCCGATGGTTGATCCCCGATTTCGAGATCGGTCCCGTCTCGAGCATCTCGCCGAGTTCTTGGAGCGAGACGTCTTGATGGGTGACCCGGAGCTCGGCGATTTCCCGGAGTTTGACCGGTAAGATTTCAAGCCCGACCGTGCGCTCGAGGAACTTGATGTTCTCGACTTGGCGGAGCGCCGCCCCGACAGTCTTGTTCAAGTTCGCCGTCTCACAGTTGACGAGCCGGTTGACCGAGTTGCGCATGTCTTTGATGATACGCGCGTCCTCGAAGTCGAGCATGCCGCGCGTCGCCCCGATGAGTTTCAGGAAGTCCGAGATCTTTTCACTCTCTTTGATATAGAGGATGTGCCCTTTCTTCCGCTCGAGCGTTTTCGCGTTCAAGCCGAAGCGGTTGGCGAGGTCACGGAGCGCCTGGTTATGGTTCTCGTACAGGCTGTACACCTCGAGGTGATACGACGACGTCTTCGGATGGTTGATTGACCCGCCGGCAAGGAACGACCCGCGTAAATAGGCACGGGCGAGGTTCTCGTCACGTGTCATGTCCGAGTTGAGTGTGCGGATCATCTCGTAGTTCTCCCCGAGGATTTCAAGGTCTCGAAGCATCGTCTCGGCACGCTGGGCGACCCGGACGATATAGACGTTGTTCTTCTTCAACCGCATTTTCTTCCGTACGAACAAATCGAGATGATGGTCGTACAGCCGTTTCATGAGGGAATAGATTCGACGTGCGATGGCGGCGTTCTCAGTCGAGACGTCGAGCGTCATCCCTCGCCCTAAAGCGAGCGAGATGACGCCGTTCATCCGGACGAGCGCGGATAGTTCCGCTTTCGCCTCGGCATCGGTCACGACGAGTTGCGTCAATTCTTTTTTGACGTCAGAGGCAAAGCTCATGCCGGTCCCCTCCTTTCTGTTCAATCACAACTTATTTCAGCTCAAGTTCTTGGAACGAGCGTGGTTTCTTGATGCGCAGGACACGTTGCATGACGAGTCCTGCGATGGCGTCCGAGTCGTGGCGGATATAGTCACGGTTATAGTCGACGATGTCCCCCGCGAGCACGTTCGTGCCGTAATTTCGAAGCTTCTTCCGATCGAAGCGGACTTCTTCCGAGCCGTCCTCGAGGTAACGCTCTAAATAGATGTCCTCGATTGGCTCGTTGTTGACGACGATCGTGTCGACCGTCGACTTGCCGAGATACGCCTCGATCGATTTCAAATGTTTCATCGCGTCGTACCCTTTCGTCTCACCGGGCTGCGTCATGACGTTGCAGATGTAAACGACCGGTTTCTTGGAGCGGACGATGGCGTCACGCACTTCTGGAATCAAGAGGTTCGGGATGATGCTCGTATACAAGCTCCCTGGACCGAGCACGATCAGATCGGCGTCCTCGATCGCCTCGACGACACCAGCCGCCGGCTTGATACCTTCCTCGAGCAAGAACAGGCGCTTGATTTGTTTCTCGACGAGCGGGATCTTTGATTCACCTTTGACGATCGTCCCGTCCTCGAACTCGGCGGCGAGCGTCATGAGTGTCTCCGTCACCGGGAGCACCTTGCCTTGGGCGTTCAACAGCTGCGACAAGACGTCGACCGCCTTGACGAACGAGCCTTCGCAGATATGCGTCGCCGCCGTCAACATGAGGTTGCCGAGCGAGTGCCCTTCGAGCCCGTAACCGCTGTCGAACCGATATTGCAAAATCTTGTCCATGAGTGGCTCGACCTCGGACAAGGCGAGGATGACGTTCCGGATGTCGCCCGGCGGTAACATATGGAACTCGTCACGGAGGCGCCCCGAGCTGCCCCCGTCGTCCCCGACCGTGACGATGGCCGTGATGTCGAGCGGATAATGCTTCAAGCCCCGGACGAGCGTCGAGAGGCCCGTCCCTCCACCGATGGCCACCACTTTTCTATCGCGTCTCATCTTATTTCTCCTTCGTCGCATGCGCGAGATCGCGATGGACGGTTTTGACGTTATAGCGTTCGGCGAAATGGGCCGACACTTTCTCGGCGAACGTGATCGAACGGTGCTTCCCGCCCGTACAGCCGAAGGCGACGACGACTTGCGTCTTCCCTTCGCGCTTGTACTGCGGCAACAGGAATTCGAGCATGTCGATCAGTTTTTTATAGAACGCCCGCGCCTCGGGGTGCGACATGACGTAATTCTGGACTTCTTCCGTCTGCCCGGTGAGCGGACGGAGTTCCGGGATATAGAACGGGTTCGTGATGAAGCGGACGTCGAACAACAGGTCGATGTCGAGCGGGACGCCGTGTTTGAACCCGAACGACATGAAGTTGACCGTGAACGGGATCCGTTCCTCGTTGAACTGGAGCAAGATGCGGTCTTTGAGCATCTGCGGCTTCAAGTCGCTCGTATCGTAGAGCGTATGGGCCCGGTCACGGAACCCTTCGAGCAACGAGCGCTCCATCCCGATTCCGACGAGCGGCGCGTCTTCCGGGGCGAGCGGATGTGACCGGCGCGTCTCCTTGTAGCGGCGCACGAGCACTTCGTCCCGTGTGTCGAGATACAACAAATGCGGGTGCACGTTCTTCTGTTCCAAGTCGTCGATGACGATGAACAGGCTGTCGATGAAGTCGCGCGTCCGTGTGTCGATCGCGACGGCGATCTTCGGCCGGACCGAGCTGATGACATCAATCAATTGCGGCAAGAGCACCGGCGGCAAGTTATCGACGCAAAAATAGCCGAGATCCTCAAAACTATTCATTGCGACCGATTTCCCGGCCCCGCTCATCCCGCTGATGATGATCAATTCTTCTAATCCTTTAAAGTCTTCCATGTCACTGACGCCCCCTTAAAATTGACAACCGAGCCGTGTGTGCAGCTCTCTTCTGTCCTTAGTATAACGAACGTCCGAAAAAAAGAGAAGGGATTGCGGTCGCCCGCAATCCCTTCTGCCTCATGTCACGCGTTTTGTTCGTGCAACGCCTCGAGGAGCCCCTCGATATAGTGTTGCGCGTTTTGAGCGGCAATCGATCCGTCGTTCGTCGCGGTGACGACTTGACGGAGCGTCTTGTCGCGTACGTCGCCGGCTGCGAAAATCCCTGGGATCTTCGTCTCCATCGCTTCGTTCGTGACGATATAGCCTTGCTCGTTCGTGATGCCGAGGTCTTTGACGAAACCAGTGATCGGGTTCATACCAATATAGATGAACACACCGTCGATTTCGTGGTCCGACTCGGTCCCATCGACCGTGCTGACGAGACGTGCCCCGCCGACTTTACCATCGGCTTCCACGATCTCTTTGAGCGTGTGGTTCCAGATGAAGTCGATTTTCGGATTGTCGAACGCCCGTTTTTGAAGAATCTTCTGCGCGCGAAGCTCGTCGCGACGGTGAACGATTGTCACCTTGTCAGCAAAACGTGTCAAGAACACGCCTTCCTCGACAGCTGAGTCGCCGCCGCCGATGACGAACAAGTTCTTCCCTTTGAAGAACGCCCCGTCACAGACCGCACAATACGATACACCGCGGCCGCCGAGCTCTTCTTCGCCCGGGACACCGATTTTCTTGTATTGTGCGCCAGAAGCGAGGATGATCGCCCGTGCTTTATAGTCACGGTTGTGCGCGTGGACGACTTTATATTCCGTCTCGTCCGAGATGCTTTGGACGTCGCCATAAGCGTACTCCGCCCCGAATGCTTTCGAGTGGTCGAACATTTTTTGAGACAAGTCTGGGCCGAGGATGCTGTCATAGCCCGGATAGTTTTCGATATCTTCCGTGTTCGCCATCTGTCCACCTGGGATACCGCGTTCGATCATAAGTGTCGATAAGTTGGCACGCGACGCGTAAAGTGCCGCCGTCATTCCGGCTGGGCCGGCCCCGATGATAATGACGTCATAGATTTTTTCTTCTGTCATAATGATTCCACCTCTGCATGAAATTGATTGACTTCAGTATAAGAAACCTAGGGAGGTATCGTCAATCTTTATGCTTGTTCGAGTGTCTGTTTGAACGAACGGATCGTCCCCGTGAGCGTCGCGACGTCGATTCCGAACGTGTCGGCACAGTCGTCGAGGATGAGGGCATCCCGTTTCGCATAGAACATCCAGACGAGAGCCGCGGCCGATGCCGTGACGTCCTCGAACGATGCCCCGGCAAGGAGCAGGAGTGAGAAACGTTCATAGAAGTCGCCGTCGAGGCTCATCTGTTCCGCTTCCGTCACTTCCGTCTCGGCGAGCACGAGGGCCTCATACGCCCGAGCGATCCGAGCGTCACCGGTGAACGGTGCCCCGCAAATCTCAGCACGACATTTCTCGGCGAAGGCGAGCACCGTCTCGTTGTCGGTGATTCCGTTCGTCAACGCGAGTGCTTCAAACGCTTCGTCGTCGGCAAGTTTCGAGATGATTCGGATGATTTCGATGCGAGCCGCGTCTTCTTCTTGGCGCAACCCTTGGACGAGTGCCGAACGGAACTCGAGGTTGTCGCGGATGTCATACGGGCTCGCTTCTTCAAATTGTTTCAACTCGTCACTGTTCAAATAGGTAGCCGCTTCTTCAAGACGCCCGGTCTTGTAGGCGGATACGCTGAGCCAATGCCCGAACAGTGAATCCCCACGGAATCCGCGTTCCTTCAACAGGCGAAGTTCTTCGTACGCGCGGTCATATTGACCGACGAGCGCGAGCGTCGTGGCGAGTTTGTAGCGTAAATCGAACTGGAGCGGACGGACACGTGTCAGCGGGACCGACAGTTGGAGCGCCGCGTCCGATTGTCCGGCTTCATGCAGCAACAGAATCGTGTTCAAGAGCGCATGCAAGTTGCCCGGGTTCTCATCGAGCACGTACTCGAGCGTCTCGAACGCCGCTTCATCGTTGCCGAGATAAAAATTGACGACGGCCAAGTTGTTGAACGCCGGCCAAAAGCGTGGATAGCGATCGATTAACCGTTCGAGCGTCGACTTGGCTGCGAACAGGCGGCCTTTGTCGATATGCTGCTGGGCCTCGGTGTGCCACGTGATCAGCTCGTCTTCCTCGTCATCCTCGAGTTCTTGTTCGAGTTCAATCAGTTCTAACAGGGATTGGACCGAGTCCGCGTAGCGTCCGTGTGCCTCGACTTCGAGGTAGCGGTTTGCATACATCGCTGCTTCTTCATATAAAGAGATATAGGCGCAGTTGCTCGCAAGGTGATATAAGGCCTCTGTTGACGTTTCATCGAGTTCAAGCACCCGTTTCCACACGTCATTGGCGTGGTAGATTTCCCCTACTTCAAATAACAGTTCAGCGTACTGTTTGTGATAGTCGACGCGGTGGGCTGCAGCGGCAGTGGCTTCAGCCATGAAAAAAGTCGCTTCATCTAGGCGACCTTCACGTAACGCACGACGACCTCTATAGTAGTGGAGCTCCGCGGCGAGCGGAGATTCTGGTTCGGGTAGCGTCATTACTGCTTCATAGTTCGCTTCCATATTCTAAATCCTCCACATCATCTCTAAATCTTTTTTTAGTTGCAGGGTTAAGAATACCGCACTCATTCAGTGAGGGCAACTGAAAAACTTAAAAAAAATCGGGACTATATTCCTTCTATAATGAATATATTTTGCTAGGTCGTTCAAATGCTTTTCGACAAAAATATGGAGGTTTCATGTCAGCGCCCATAGACACAAAAGAGCGGTATCGCCTTTAAAAAAAGTGATACCGCCCTAGTAATTTTATGAGGCCCTACATGTCTTGACCTCAAAATGATTTCGCACTAAATTGTGTCTATTTTGTGTCGATGGTATGGAGTTTTGCCCCAACGACGCGCTCTCCGGGCGCGACGTCACGATGGACGACGGCCCCGGCACCGATGACGGCCCGATCGCCAATCGTCACGCCAGGTAAAATCGTCACGTTCGCCCCGATCAACACCTCGTCGCCGATGTGGACGTCGCCAATCCGATACTCGTCGACGAGATACTCGTGACAGAGGATCGTCGAGTTGAACCCGATGACCGTGTTGCGGCCAATCGAAATCCGCTCCGGGAACATGACGTCCGGCGTCACCATGAGGGCGAGCGCGCTATACTCCCCGATTTCCATACCGAGGAACGTCCGGTATAGCCAGCGCTTCGCCTTGACGGACGGGAAGTACCGACCGATCAAGACGACGGTCGTGTTTTTAAAGACACGCAGGAAACGAATCGTCCGATACATCTGCCAGAGCGGATTCGGTCCGTCGAGACGAAACCGTTCCGTCTTACGCATGGACCGTGACCTCGTCGAGCCACGCCTCGAAATGTTCCATCGAGTCGATGATGACGTCCGGTTCGAGCGCTTCGAGGAACGCACGGCCTTTAATGGCCCAGCCGACAGCGACCGTCTTCGTCCCGGCGTTCTTGCCGCTGAAGATGTCCGTGTCGTTGTCCCCGACCATGACAGCGCGGTCCGCCGTCGATCCGAGCGCACGGAGCGCCCGTTCGACCGGTTCGGCGTGCGGTTTCTCATATTCCACATCGTCGGCCGTGACGACCACATCGAACAGATGGTCGATCTTGAACAGACGCAAGCCTTGCTCGACGACGGGACGGCCTTTCGAGGTGACGACGCCCATCTTGTAGCCTTTGGCGTGGAGGCGATACAGCCCCTCGATCACACCCGGATATTCGGCGACGAGCTGGTCGTGCATCGCGATATTGAAGCTGCGATAGAACGCCTGCATCTCTTTCCATTCCGGCTCATTGAGCGCCTTGAACGACTTCTCGAGCGTCGGTCCGATGAACGGGAAGATGTCCTCATCGCGATACGTCTCGTCCGGGAAGTAGTACCCGAGCGTGTGACGGAAACTCGCGATGATGAGCGGGTTCGTATCGAGCAACGTGCCATCCAAATCGAATAGAAGTGTATCCATCAATCAAACAGTCCTTTCTCTGAAGGGTCGTCGTATCGTTTCGCTTTGCGGCGGACGATCATCATGACGACACCGAATACGATCATCGCAATCGAGACGAGCTGGGCCGTCCGAAGGTCACCAACCATGAGGCTATCTGTACGGAGCCCTTCGATATAGAAGCGTCCAATCGAATACCAGACGAGGTACGATAAGAAGATGTAGCCGCGCGGCGGGTTACCGACCATACGCCAGACGACGAGCAAGATGACGCCGAGGATGTTCCAGACGCTCTCGAACAAGAATGTCGGCAAGTAATAAGCGCCGTCGATATACATCTGATTGACGATCCAATCCGGGAGGAAGAGCGTCTCTTTCAAGAAACGGCTCGTCGTCTCGGCACCGTGCGCCTCTTGGTTCATAAAGTTCCCCCAACGTCCGACCGCTTGCCCGAGCAGGAGCGACGGAGCGAGGATATCGGTGATCTTCCAGAACGACATCGACTTGCGCATGCAATAGATGATGACGACGAGCAGCGCTCCAAAGATGGCACCATGGATTGCAATCCCGCCTTGGCGGATGTCGATGATCTGTCCAAGGTTCTCACTGTAGTAGTCCCATTGGAACGTGACGTAATAAATCCGGGCGAAGACGATGCTGATCGGAATCGACCAGATGATGACATCGACGACCCGCTCCGAATCATAATTGAGTCGTTTCGCCTCGAACAAGGCGAGAACGAGCCCGAGCATCGCTCCGAAGGCGATGATCATCCCGTACCAATAGATCGGGAGTGACCCGATTTCAAACGCGACGCGATCAAACGTTGGCTCTACCATTATTCCATGTCTCCTTCGTTATCGTGGATGGCGTTCGCAAGTCGTTCCGCGAACTCTTCAGCCGTGTTGATCCCCATATTTTGCAGGCGATAGTTCATCGCCGCGACTTCGACGATGACGGCCAAGTTACGTCCTGGGCGAACCGGGATGGTGAGTAACGGCACTTCGCTGTCGATGATTTTCATCGTGTTGTGGTCGAGTCCGACACGATCATATACTTTTCCAGCATCCCAGTTTTCAAGGTTGATGATTAAGCTGATCTTTTTGTGTGAACGGACGGCACCGGCTCCGAACAACGTCATGACGTCGATGATCCCGATCCCGCGAATCTCGAGCAAGTGACGGATCAACTTCGGTGCCGAACCGACGAGCAACTGGTCCCCGGTCTGGCGAATCTCGACTGAATCGTCGGCGACGAGGCGGTGACCCCGCTTGACGAGTTCGAGTGCGGTCTCAGATTTCCCGACACCGCTCTGTCCTTTGATGAGCACGCCGACGCCGTAGATGTCGACGAGCACGCCGTGCATCGCGGTCATCGGTGCGAGTTCCATCTCAAGGAAGTTTGTGATCTGTGACTCGATCGATGTCGTCATCGCGTTCGTGCGCATGAGCGGGACGTTCGCCGCCTCGGCTTCTTGTTCAATCTCTTTCGGGATGTCGAAGCCGCGCGTGATGAGGATGCCCGGTGTCAATTCCGTGCATAAAATCTTCGCCCGCTCGCGGCGGCTCTCTTCCGACAAGCTCGCGTAGAACGTGAGCTCGGTCTTCCCGAGCACTTGCAGCCGATTTTTCGCATAGTGGGTATAGTAGCCGGCAAGGACGAGTCCCGGTCGACTGAGGTCCGGTGTGGCGACGGGACGATGGAGTCCCTCTTCCCCGGCGATGACTTGAAGTTTGAAGCGCTCAACGAGTTGAGCCGTGCGTACGATATTTTGCATGAGTATCTGCCCCTTTCACGCTCATTATTGTATCATAGCTCTTCTGGAGAAGCGTCAACGAAAGTGAGCCGAAATGTGTCAAAAAAAAGAGATGAAACTAATTCGTGGCGATTCCGTAGAACGGGTATAGAGGATTAGGGAGGTGAAATCACATGAATTCACTATTTTGGATTGCCATTGTCTTTATTTTTATCGTCGGGATCGCGGCACTCGTCTACTTGGTCAAATCACTGTTTGATATGTGGCGCGAGTATGCGGCGACAAAAAACGAAACGGTGCTCTTATTGTTCATCTTGAACATCGTCGGCCTGTTCTTGTCCGGGTCGCTGTTATCGATGATCGTCGCCATCATCTTCTATTGGAAACGGTCGAAGACGATGCGGAACCTCGGGATTTTCTTACTCATCGCCGGACCGGTCCTCTTCATCCTGTTCATCATCGGCTCATTCACGCTGTATGACGGTCAAATGATGGATTGGGAACAAATGGAGTATCAAATGAATCTATGACATGACAAAAACCCGGAGGCAACCGCCTTCGGGTTTTGTCATGGATGTCTCATTCGCCCGGTACATAGCCGACCACGGTGTTCGTTTCCGTTGATGCTAAAACAAACCCGAAGGCGAGAGGCCTTCGGGTTGTCGGTCATTAAGGCGAGAGGCCTTCGGGTTGTCGGTCATTGCTGATGGAACGGGTTGTTCAAGTCGGCCGGATTGACCGGGTCGACTGGGTCGATTGGTTCCGTCGGTTCGTGTTTGTCCTCTTCGAGGAACGTCGACGGTGTGTGGAGCGAACCGTGTTCGAGGTCGATCGTGCCAGTACGCGTCCCGGCCTCGACTTCGATGCGCGGTGTTTGACCACGGCCCGACAAGAATTCAAGACGACGTTGAGCGACGTCTTTCCGGTCGCGGATGATCTCGAGCTCGTCCAAGTTACAGTGGAGACCACCGAAGTTCGTCTCGAGTTCTCCTTCGACCTCGACGCCGTGCGGCAAGACGAGACGGACGTTTCCGGCGAGCGAGGCGAGCTCGAACTTGGCCGGACGTGCCGTCGCGAGTTCGGCGCGGATGTTCCCGTTGCCGGTCTTGAGCGACGCCTTGTCGTATTTGCCGTTCACGATGACGGCTCCGTTGCCGGTCCGGACGTGGACGAGTTCCGATTCGACCGCTTCGACTTCGACCGTTCCGTTCCCCGTGTTGAGGAGCAGCTCCGAGGCATGTACTTCATGAAGTACGACCCGGCCGTTCGCCGTCTGGATACGAACGCTCTCGACGTCTAGGCCGTCGGCACGGACCTCACCGTTGAGCGTCTGTACGTGTAGGTGATCGAAATGATGATGCGGGACGTACAGTTCGACGTGCGCCCGGACGAGCTTGTCGCGGAGTGACACGACGAGACGGTCACCGATGACCGAATGCTTGACCGCTGACTGGAGCTGTTCGAGCGCCTTGTCCGCGTCCTGCTGACGGAGCGGACGTCCGGTGACAATCAGTTCACACTCGTCGTTGTCCGACGAGACGATCGTCGCCGAGGCGTTGAACAAGTCGAGCGAGATATCTTTCCCGGTGAACGGGAACGATTTCGAATACGTCACTTCCGGCCCGAAGTTCGAGCTGAACGTGAAGTCGCTGTCACGAAGTTTCGTCACGAGCCCTTCGACCGCCGACGTCAGTTTCGTCGTGAGCGACTCGACCGAGTAGGCATCGACCTTCTCCGTCTCTTGACGTTCCTCGAGCGCTTGGACACGCTCAGGCTCCAACTTCTCGAGCCGTTCGAGCTGGGTCATGCCTTCTTCAATCGTCAACTTCCCGTCTTTCACTTGCTGGAGAATCAGTTCACGCATTTCTTGTTTCACTGTTCGTTTCCCCCTTCGATTTGGTCACACGTCAATCATGTTCCCGTTTCTCATCATTTCTATACCTTACTTCCGTTTTCCTGCTTTCGGTTTCGCTCGGGCTGCATCCCGTTCTAACACCGGTTTCAAATACTTGCCGGTGTACGACGCGGCGACTTCGGCGACTTCTTCCGGCGTCCCGGTCGCGACGATCGTACCACCGCCGTCCCCGCCTTCCGGTCCAAGGTCGATCAAGTAGTCGGCCGATTTGATGACGTCGAGGTTATGCTCGATGACGAGCACCGTGTCCCCGTTCTCGACGAGGCGTTGCAGCACTTTCAACAGACGAGCGATGTCGTCGACGTGAAGACCCGTCGTCGGCTCGTCCAAGATGTAAATCGTCTTCCCGGTCGAACGTTTATGGAGCTCGGAGGCGAGCTTGACGCGCTGCGCTTCCCCGCCGGACAGTTCCGTCGCCGGTTGTCCGAGTTTCATATAACCGAGACCGACGTCAAAGATCGTCTGGATCTTGCGCTTGATTTTCGGAATCTTGTCAAAGAAGTCGAGCCCTTCCTCGATCGTCATATCGAGCACGTCGGCGATCGTCTTACCTTTGTACTTCACTTCGAGCGTCTCACGGTTATAGCGTTTCCCGTGACACACTTCACACGGAACGTAAACGTCCGGCAAGAAGTGCATCTCGATCTTGATGATCCCGTCCCCGCGGCACGCCTCACAGCGGCCGCCCTTGACGTTGAAACTGAAGCGGCCTTTCTTGTACCCGCGCATCTTCGCTTCGTTCGTCGAGGCGAACACGTCACGGATATCATCGAACACGCCGGTGTACGTCGCCGGGTTCGACCGCGGCGTCCGTCCGATCGGGGACTGGTCGATATCGATAACTTTGTCGATATGGTCGAGTCCTTCGATCTTCTTATGCTTTCCTGGTTTCGCTTTGGCCCGGTTGATGTGATGGGCGAGCGATTTATACAGAATCTCGTTGATGAGCGTCGACTTCCCGGAACCAGAGACACCGGTGACGGCGATGAACATACCGAGCGGGATCGAGACGTCGACTCCTTTCAAGTTGTTCTCTTCCGCCTTCAAGATCTTCAAGAAGCGCTCATCCGGTACTTTGCGTTCGGCCGGTAGCGGGATGAATTTCTTGCCGGACAAGTATTGGCCCGTCAATGAGTTCTTGTTTTTCATGAGTTGCTTCGGTGTGCCGGCAGCGATGACTTGGCCCCCATGTTCCCCGGCGCCCGGTCCGATATCGATCAAATAATCGGCTTCCATCATCGTGTCCTCGTCGTGTTCGACGACGATGAGCGTGTTGCCGATGTCACGCATCTGTTTGAGCGTCGCGATCAAGCGGTCGTTGTCGCGTTGATGCAACCCGATTGACGGTTCATCGAGGACGTATAGGACGCCCGTGAGCCGTGAGCCGATTTGGGTCGCGAGACGAATCCGCTGCGCTTCTCCACCCGAGAGCGTCCCGGCGGCGCGTGACAA
This sequence comes from Exiguobacterium mexicanum, assembly GCF_005960665.1. Classification (GTDB taxonomy): domain Bacteria; phylum Bacillota; class Bacilli; order Exiguobacteriales; family Exiguobacteriaceae; genus Exiguobacterium; species Exiguobacterium mexicanum_A. The sequence continues at coordinate 721,562 of NZ_CP040676.1, read as the reverse complement.
CGTCAAATAGTCGAGACCGACGTTGTTCAAGAAGCTGAGCCGCTCACAAATCTCTTGCAAGATGAGACGGGCGATGGCGATATCTTTCTCGCTCAACTCTGTCATGATCGAGTCGAACAACTTGATGGCGTTGACGACGGACAGTGAGGTCACTTGCCCGATATGGTGGCCCGTGATTTTGACGGCGAGCGTCTCTTCTTTCAACCGATAACCGCTACATGTCGGACAAGCGTGTGTCGCCATGTACGTCTCCATCTGTTCACGGATATAATCGGACGTCGTCTCTTTATAGCGGCGCTCGATGTTGCGGAGCACCCCTTCGAAGAAGATCGTGTTCGTCCGGACTTGTCCGAAATCGTTCTCGTAACGAAACAAGAACGACTCTTCGTCCGTCCCGTGCAAGACGAGGTCTTGGTCACGCTTCGACAGACGTTCGAACGGCACGTCCATGTCGATGTCAAAGTGTTTGCACATCGAGGCGAGCAGTTGCGGATAATATTGCGAGCTTGTCGGCTGCCAGGCGACGACGGCGCCTTCCTTCAGCGTCTTCGACGGGTCCGGGATAACGAGTTCCGGGTCGACATCAAGCTTCGTACCGAGCCCGTCACACGTCGGACAGGCACCGAACGGCGAGTTGAACGAGAACATACGCGGCTCGAGTTCGCCAATGGAGAAGCCACAAATCGGACAAGCGTGATGTTCGCTGAACAGGAGCTCGGTGCCGTCCATCTTGTCGATGATGGCTCGGCCGTCGGCAAGGCGAAGCGCCGTCTCGAGCGAGTCGGCAAGACGACCTTCGACGTCAGCGCGGACGACGAGGCGATCGACGACGACTTCGATCGAATGTTTCTTATTCTTATCAAGCTCGATCTCATCGGTCAGTTCGATCGTCTCGCCATTGACACGAACGCGGACGAACCCTTCCTTTTTGAGCGAGTCGAACACTTTGACGTGCGTCCCTTTGCGGCCCGAGACGATTGGCGCCAAGATTTGCAGGCGCGTCTTCTCCGGCAGTTCCATCACTTGGTCGACCATCTGTGAGATGGTCTGGCTCGAGATTTCGATACCGTGACGCGGACAGACCGGTTTCCCGATGCGAGCGAACAACAGACGTAAGTAGTCATAGATTTCCGTCACCGTTCCGACGGTCGAGCGCGGGTTACGGCTCGTCGTCTTCTGGTCAATCGAGATGGCCGGGCTCAGCCCTTCAATCGTATCGACGTCCGGTTTGTCCATCTGTCCGAGGAATTGACGGGCGTAGGCCGATAGACTCTCGACGTAACGGCGCTGCCCCTCGGCGTAGATGGTGTCGAACGCGAGTGACGATTTACCGGAACCGGACAAGCCCGTCAAGACGACGAGCTGGTCCCGTGGAATATCGATATCAATGTTTTTCAAGTTGTTGACGCGCGCCCCTTTGATGACGATCGCATTTTTCTTTTCAGCCATTTAATTCCCTACCTTCAACTCCAAGATTAAGTCACGCAATTCGGCCGCCCGTTCGAACTGGAGGTCGCGGGCCGCTTGTTTCATTTCTTCTTCTAGCTTGGCGATGGCTTCCTCACGTTCAGCCGGCTTCATCGAGCTGAGTGATTCGAGCACATCCTCCTCGGCATCGACCGTTGCCCGGATGACGCCGCGCACTTCTTTACGGATCGTCTGCGGGGTGATGCCGTGTTCTTCATTATAGGCTTGTTGAATCGAGCGACGACGGTCGGTCTCTTCAATCGCGCGCGTCATCGAGTCGGTCATCTTATCAGCGAACAAGATGACGTGCCCGTTCGAGTTCCGCGCCGCCCGCCCAATCGTCTGAATGAGCGATCGGTCCGAACGGAGGAACCCTTCCTTGTCGGCGTCTAGAATCGTGACGAGACTCACTTCCGGGATGTCTAGTCCTTCCCGCAGTAAGTTGATTCCGACGAGGACGTCGTATTTTCCGAGACGCAGGTCACGGATGATCTCAATCCGCTCGAGCGTCTTGATTTCAGAGTGCATATAGTTGACCTTGATGCCCGCTTCACGCAGATAGTCCGATAAATCCTCGGCCATCTTTTTCGTGAGCGTCGTCACGAGGACGCGTTCGTCCTGTTTGATGCGGTCGCGAATTTGGTCCATCAAGTAGTCGATTTGTCCTTTGATCGGATGAATCTCGATCGTCGGGTCGAGCAGTCCTGTCGGCCGGATGATCTGTTCGATCATGTGCGGGGTATGCTCGAGCTCGAACGGACCTGGTGTCGCCGAGATAAAGATCGCTTGCGACAACTTCTTCTCGAACTCGTCGAACTTGAGCGGACGGTTATCTTTAGCTGAAGGCAAGCGGAACCCGTGGTCGACAAGCACTTGCTTCCGGGCCTGGTCACCGTTATACATGCCGCGTACTTGCGGGAGCGTCACGTGCGACTCATCGGCGACGAGTAGGAAGTCTTTCGGGAAGTAGTCGATGAGCGTGTAAGGCGTCGCCCCTGCCTCGGTCAAGTTCAAATGACGCGAATAGTTTTCGATGCCTGAACAGTAGCCCATCTCACGCATCATCTCGAGGTCATAGTTCGTCCGCTGTTCGAGACGCTGGGCTTCAAGCAGTTTGCCTTCCTCGCGGAACTTCGCGAGCTGTTGTTCGAGCTCGGCCTCGATGTTGACGATCGCTTTTTGCAGCTTCTCGTCGCGGGTGACGAAGTGGGACGCCGGGAAGATTGAGACGTGCTCGCGGTCGGCGATGATCTCGCCGGTGAGCGGGTCCATCTCGCGGATGCGATCGATTTCGTCTCCGAAGAACTCGACGCGCAAGCACTGTTCGTCGCGTGACGCCGGGAAGATCTCGACGACGTCACCTCGGACACGGAACCGCCCGCGTTGGAAGTCGATATCGTTCCGCTCATATTGGATGTCGATCAACTTGCGGAGCATCTGATCACGGCCCAACTCTTTACCGACGCGGAGACTTAAGACGAGGCTGTTATATTCTTCCGGGTTACCGAGACCGTAGATGCACGACACGGAGGAGACGATGATGACGTCATCGCGCTCGAACAAGGCCGACGTCGCCGAGTGACGAAGTTTATCGATCTCATCGTTGATCGAGGCGTCTTTCTCGATGAACGTGTCCGTCGATGGGACGTACGCCTCTGGCTGATAGTAGTCATAATAACTGACGAAATATTCGACGGCGTTGTTCGGGAAGAATTCCTTGAACTCCGAATAGAGCTGTCCGGCGAGCGTCTTGTTGTGGGCCAAGACGAGCGTCGGCTTCTTCACTTCTTGGATGACGTTCGATACGGTGAACGTCTTCCCGGTGCCGGTCGCCCCGAGCAACGTCTGGTACCGGTCGCCGCGATTGACGCCCTCGACGAGCTGTCGAATCGCCTCCGGTTGGTCGCCGGCCGGCTTATATTCTGATTGTAAGTCGAACGGAACGCTAATCTTATCCATATATATTCCTCGCTTTCTGTTCCTTGCATATTGACTTGATTATAGCACATACACGAACAAATATTCGCTTCTGACACGCTTCCCAAATCGTTCCGCTTTTCGTTATCATGGAGAGTGAATCTAAGTAGAAACGAGTTGGTCGTCATGTGGTCACTTCTCTTCATCCCGCTCGGTGCCATCGTCGGCGCCTTGTCCGGATTCTTCGGCATCGGCGGCGGGGTCATCATCGTCCCAGTGTTGCTCTTTAGTGGTTATTCGGCAGCAGAGGCCGTCGCCACGTCACTCTTGTTCGTCGTCGGGACGAGCCTGTCCGGCGCGAAGAAACATACGTCGCTCGGCAACGTGTCTTGGTCGACCGGCATCACGGTCGGACTGACCGGCGCCGTCACGGCACAGCTGTCGAGCCGCCTCGTCCTCTCGATCTCGGGGACGTATGATTGGTTACTGAACTTATTTTATCTGGCTATCCTATCTTATTTTGCCGTTACGCTATTAAAGAAAACATCGAAACCGCAGAAGCCGAAAAAATCGACCGTTCTCGCGGGTGTGATGATCGGAGCGATGGCCGGACTATTGTCCGCCCTCCTCGGCATCGGCGGCGGGTTCATCATCGTCCCGCTCCTCGTCAGTTGGCTCGGCTTCACGACGCATCGCGGGGTCGGGACGAGCCTCGCTGCCGTCCTGTTCATCTCGCTCGGCGGACTCGTCGGCTATCTGCCGTCGCTATCGCTCGATTATGTGACGCCGCTTGCGTTGGTCGTCGGGGCGTTCATCGGGGCCCCACTCGGCGCTTCGCTCACGAATCGTTATCACGATAAAGAGATTTCCACCCGGCTCGCCTGGTTGTATGTGGCCGTCATCGTCTCGATCGCGCTCGACCTCGGTGCCGCCCTCTACGCGCCGCTTGCATACGTCAGTTTGGCGATCCTGCTCGCTTTTCTTGTCGGGATTGGACTCGACTTCAGACGGCGTATTGTCAATCAAAACCACTTTTCATAAGAAAAGTGGCTTTTTTTGCATATTCGGTTTTGAAACGCTTACATTTGGGGCATATAATGAAGTGGTAAGCCAAATTTAATATGGAAGGAAGGGAGTATCACATGTCAGCATTCGTCAGCGAAATTATTGGTACAATGCTACTCATCTTGCTCGGTAACGGTGTCGTCGCCGGCGTCGTCCTCCGTCATTCGAAAGCGGAGAACGCAGGTTGGGTCGTCATCACGTTCGGTTGGGGCTTCGCCGTTATGATCGGGGTATACGCAGCCGGAATTTATGGAGGGGCGCACTTGAACCCTGCCGTCACGGTCGGGCTCGCGACAGCAGGCTCATTCCCTTGGGCTGATGTGCCAGCCTACATCTTGGCACAGTTTATCGGGGCGTTCATCGGGGCCGTCCTCGTGTTCGTGCACTACAAACCGCACTATGATGTGACCGACGATCCGGGTGCCAAACTGGCCACCTTCTCGACCGCACCAGGGATTCGTAGCACGCCGTTCAACTTGATCGGGGAAATCATTGGTACGTTCGTTCTCGTCTTCGGAATTTTGTCATTCGGGGCCAACACGTTCACGGACGGCTTGAATCCGCTCATCGTCGGTTTCCTCGTCGTCTCAATCGGTCTCTCACTTGGTGGTACAACGGGATATGCCATCAACCCGGCACGTGACCTCGGGCCGCGGATTGCGCATGCGATTCTTCCAATCAAAGGCAAAGGGACGTCGGACTGGGGCTATTCATGGATTCCGGTCGTCGGACCAATCATCGGGGCGGTCATCGCCGCATTGGTTTACGGCATTCTTGTCCCATAATCTTTCTAATTTCTAAGGAGGCACTCTCATATGGAGAAAGAAAAACGTTATATCTTAGCACTTGACCAAGGAACGACAAGCTCACGGGCCATCATCTTCGACCATGACGGGAAAATCGTCACAGTCGCGCAACGTGAGTTCAAACAATACTTCCCGAAACCGGGCTGGGTCGAGCATAACGCCAATGAGATTTGGGGTTCTGTCCTCGCCGTCATGGCCGAGGCGTTCGGTTCGGCCGACATCGATCCAAAAGAGATCGCAGCTATCGGGATCACGAACCAACGGGAAACAGCCGTCGTCTGGGAGAAGTCGACAGGACGTCCGGTCTATAACGCCGTCGTCTGGCAATCGCGTCAAACAGCCGGTATTTGTGATGAGTTGAAGGAAGCCGGTCATGCCGACTTGTTCCGCGATAAAACGGGTCTCTTGATTGACGCCTACTTCTCAGGCACGAAAGTCAAATGGATTCTCGACAACGTCGAAGGCGCCCGTGAGAAAGCCGAAGCCGGTGACCTCCTCTTCGGAACGATTGACACTTGGCTCATCTGGAAACTGTCAGGCGGCCACGCCCACGTCACGGACTACTCGAACGCGTCACGGACGCTCATGTACAACATCTATGAGCAGAAATGGGACGATGAGTTGCTCGAGATCTTGACGGTACCAAAGTCGATGCTCCCGGAAGTCAAACCGTCGAGTGAAGTGTACGCCAACACGATCCCGTACCACTTCTTCGGCTTCGAAGTTCCGATTGCCGGCGCGGCCGGTGACCAACAGGCTGCCCTCTTCGGTCAGGCCTGCTTCGAGTCAGGAGAAGGTAAGAACACGTACGGTACAGGTTGCTTCATGCTCATGAACACGGGCGAAGAAGCCGTCAAGTCGGACCATGGTCTGCTCACGACGATCGCATGGGGATACAATGGTAAAGTCGAATATGCGCTCGAAGGTTCGATCTTCGTAGCCGGTTCGGCCATCCAATGGCTCCGTGACGGACTCCGTATGCTCAAGTCGGCGAAAGACACGGAACAGTACGCCAACCGCGTCGAGACGACAGACGGCGTCTACGTCGTCCCAGCCTTCGTCGGACTTGGTGCCCCGTATTGGAACTCGGACGTCCGTGGTGCCATCTTCGGCCTCACGCGCGGGACGGAGAAAGAACATTTCGTCCGGGCGACGCTCGAGTCACTCGCCTATCAGACGCGCGATGTCTTGACGGCGATGGAACAAGATTCTGGCATCGAGTTGAAGACGCTCCGCGTCGACGGCGGTGCGGTCAACAACAACTTCCTCATGCAGTTCCAAGCGGACATCTTGGACGTCCCGGTCGAACGGCCTGAAGTGAGCGAGACGACGGCTCTCGGTGCCGCCTATCTCGCCGGTCTCGCCGTCGGGTTCTGGAAAGACCAAGCAGAGATCAAACAACAGTGGAAACTCGACCATCAGTTCGAACCGAAGATGGACGAAGCACACCGCGAAAATCTGTATAAAGGCTGGCAACACGCAGTCGAAGCGACAATGGGCTTCAAACCATCAAAACTTGAACTTTAATTGAACGCACGAAAGGGAGCATCCGCCAAGGATGCTCCCTTTTATAGTTTCCGTAACCGCAGACGCGGGCTCGCCGGTTCGGCGACGAACAAGATGCCGAGCTCGTGCGGGTCGGTCTCGTACATCGCCCGTTGCACGAAACGGATGTCCCCGTTCAAGTTGAGCACCTCGAGCTTGATGTACGGTTTATGCAACTGGAGCGCCTCATAGAAGCTGCTCCCGCCCGTGATGACGGTTCCGTTCACTTTGTAGATCGATTCGCCTGGGATGAGCTGCATCGCCTCGCCCGGTGAGCCCGGGAGCGTGTCGATGATGACCGCTCCTCGGTTGCCGTTGATGAACACCGGCGTCGTCCCTCGATTCTCTCGCTTGATGAGTTGTAGCGCCAACTCATACAACACGAACAGACCGAGCAAGATGTAGGCCGCGTACGGGACGTCGATGGCGTAGGAAGCCCCGAACAAACCGAGGCCGATGAGCGCGAGCAGGCCTCGATACAGGCTCAAGCGGCCGAGGAGCGTCCCTGGGAGTGCTCCCGTCGACAGCAGGCTGACCCCGATTGGGATCGGCAAGATGATCGGCACTGGGCCGTCGAGACCGAAGGATGGGGGTAGGAAGACGACAAGCGGGAAGAACCAGAGTCGTTTGACGACATGCCCGCCGATGAACTGGCCCCGTTTGGACAAGATGAGCGTCGGTGACGTCTCGACCGGACCGTTCCACCGTAAGAGAATCGCCTCCGCGAGCGTCACGACACCGAACACGAGCGCATACACCGGCCAGTCGACCTCGGCCAATCGATCCATCCACCCTGTCAGTCCCCCATACTCGATGACGTCACGAAGCGCGACTGCCGTCAGCATGATCAAAAACGGGAACGCTGGGCTGCTGAAACGCGGGTGCATCGTCAAGACGATAAGCGCGTACAGCACGCTGAACGTCACGACCCATTCCCAGTTGACGGTCGTCTCGAGCAGAATCAGCGCCGCCGAACCGATGACCGCAAGGAGCAGGCTCGGCCATAGAAAATGGCGCCAGTCCGATTTCGGCGAACGCCGACGCGAGCGAAACATGCCCCGCTCCCGTTTGATACGCGTCGTGGATATGTAAGCGAGGGCGACGAGCGTCGCCCAGAGTAGCGGACTACCGATCAAGGTCAACAAAGCAGTAAAACTCATTCGTAGAACGTCCACACTTGTCCAATCCTTTCCCTAATCCTTATTTTGCAGCTTCTTCGAGCGCGCGATTCAATTGGGCATCGTTCGCCTCGTCTTGAATCTCCTCGAGCAAGCGTGACTCGAGCGCCGACGCCGTCGCTTCATTGACGATCCCGTCTTCCGGCAAGTTGTTGTCGGCTTGGAAGGCACTGACGGCACGGCCCATCGTATCACCGAAATAGCCCGGCTGTCCGCCTGGTTCATAGCCGATGCCCGTCAACACGGTATGCAAGTTCGAGACCGCTTCCCCGTAGTCCCCGACTTTGAGCGTATCCGCGTCGGTGAGGATGCGGGTGACATTGAAGTAGTCCGGTTGATTGACCTCGACGTCCGGTTCGATGCCTTTCTCGTTGATCCAGTTCCCGTCCGGTGTGAGCCATTTGCTCGTCGTCAGCTTCAAGTTGCTGCCGTCCTCTAAATCGAACGCCGTCTGGACGACGCCTTTCCCGAACGTCTTGTTGCCGATGATTGTGGCCCCGGCACCTTCTTTGAGGGCCCCGGCCAGAATTTCAGATGCCGATGCCGACCCTTCGTCCGTCAAGACGAACAAGTCGTATGGCTTCGCTTCCCGGGCACGGCCGCTCTGCGACTCGCGCTCCCCATCCGCATTCTCGATTTGGACGACCGGTTTGTTCGTCGGGACGAATCCTTCGGTCATCTCGATGACGGCAGGAAGCAATCCACCCGGGTTGCCTCGTACGTCGATGATCAGGCTATCGATCCCTTCCGATTCGAGCGCCTCGAGCTGCTCTAAAAATTCGTCCGCCGTCGGTTCGGAGAACTGGGTCACCTCGATATAACCAACCTTTTTCCCGTCCTGTTTTTTCACTTCCGAGTAGACGGTCTCGATCGGAATCGTATCGCGTGTAATCTCGTAGTCGGCCTCTTGTCCGCCGCGGCGGATCGTGAGCGTGACGACGGTCCCTTTCTCGCCCCGGATGAGCTGAACCGCCTCTTCGACGGCCATCCCTTCAATCGATTCCCCGTCGACCGCCGTGATGACGTCGCCGGCCCGGAGTCCTGCCTCTTCGGCCGGTGCGCCTTTGATTGGAGCGACGATTAATATGTCTTCTCCTTTCTTCTCCAAAGTCGCGCCGATTCCTTCAAAACTCGACTCGATTGAGTCGGTGAACTGTGACGTCTCTTCGGCGTCGAGGAAGTCCGAGTACGGGTCGTCAAGCGCTGCCGTCATCCCGTCGAGGGCACCGGTCAATAAATCCTCTTCCGAAATATCCTTCAATGAATGCGTCTCGATCAATTGCCGGACTTGGTCGACCTTGTCCCAGCCTTCTGCCTTCGGTTGAATCGGCAGCGCCGTATCCGTAAACGCCATCGTCGCGAGCCCTGCACCGGCCCCGGCGACGAACGTAGCGCCGGCTAGTAATCCTGCGGTTGTATTTTTCACGGGTGATTCCCTCTTTTCTCTTTGTCAGTCTTTCATTCAGTATAGCAAAAAGTTCAGAAAAACGGACGCGTTCCACAAATTTGGAACACGTCCGTCTCATCAGTAACCGATATAAGGACCCGGGTCGACCGCATTCGGTTGCCCTGGCGCCCATTGTCCGCGATGTAATTCGAAGTGGAGATGCGGTCCCGTCGACCAGCCCGTGTTGCCGAGCGTACCGACGGTCTGGCCAGCGGACACCGTTTGCCCAGACGAGACCGTGATCGAGTCGAGATGGGCATAGACGGTCGTCCAGACGGCCCCACCGACGATGTGGGAGACGAAGACGACGTTGCCGTATCCGGTCGCCGGCGCCGCCTTGATGACGATGCCTGGTGCCGCCGCGACGATCGGTGTCCCGGTCGCATTGACGAGATCGATGCCGCGGTGCGACTCCGCCACGCCTGTCAATGGGTTTTGGCGAGGACCGAACGGGCTCGACACGTAACCGGACACCGGACGGACGAACGAGGTCGCCGGCCCCGACACGTTCGTCGGGGCTTCCGCAGGCGGTGGGGGCGTCGGTGCTGGTGAGGCCGTGGCCTTCTCGTCCGACTGTCCTTTCGCTTCCGCTGCAGCTGCGGCTTTGGTCTCGGCCTGTGCTTTCGCCTCGGCTTCCGCCTTCGCCCGTGCTTCCGCTTCGGCTCGGGCCTGCGCTTCGGCCGCTTCTCGTTCCGCCGTGACGATCGCTTCGAGCTGTCCGGCGATGATGCGGCTCTGTTCGTTCATGAGCGCCTGCTCTTCGGCACGGCTCATTTTTTCAAGTTCGAGCAGTTCGACCTGTTCGTTCAGCTCCGACAACAAGTCGTGCTTCTGTTCGGCGGCGACGTCGAGCGCTTGTTTCGTCACGACGAGCTCACGTTCTTTTTGTTTCAAGAATGACAGCTGCGTCCGCTGCCGTGCTTCGAGCGCTTCGAGCCGCTCGACTTCACTCATGTAACTATGTATGAGGTCCCGGTCCTGATCGGCAATCGTCTGCGCGGTCAACAGCCGCGTTACCAAGTCTCCGAATGAACGGGACTCGAAGACGACTTGGAGATAGGACTGGTCCTCATGTACTTGAAGCACACGAAGACGCTCACTAAGGAGCGCCTTCTGGCTGTCGAGGTACTGCCCTTGGGCAGTGAGTTGATCACGGGTTTCCTCGAGCTCGGTGCGCGCCGCGTCCGCTTCTTCCTGTTGGACGGCGATCTGTTCACTTAAGCCTTCGAGACGTTCATTGACGGCACGGATTTCTGTCGTGACCGCATCACGTTCCGCCTCGGTGATGTCGAGCTCGGCGTCCGTCTCGTCTTGCGCTTTCTTGGATTCCTCCAATTGATTGGATAAACGATCTTGTCGTGCTTTCAGCGTGTCTTTCTCCGTCGCCCATACAGGCGAGGCAAGTAGCGTCAAACTCAATCCAAGCGCAAGCGAACGTTTCATCCGCCAACTCCTCCTCATATTTAAATTAGATTAGACTTTCAAGAATCGACCGAGCGATGTCGTCGAACCCCAGATCCCGATGAAAGCACCGAGCGCTAAGAGGACGAGCGACACTTGTGTCGTCAAAATCGATGGATCAATCAATTTAAATATATCACTATTCAGTTGATCTAGCGATGGTTGTAAAGCACTATATGCGACATCATAACCGAAGTAGATGACGGCGATCGGGATGAGCGCACCGAATACACCGAGGAGAAGTCCTTCGATGAAGAACGGCCAGCGAATGAAGCTGTTTTTCGCTCCGACGAGACGCATGATCTCGATTTCGCGACGGCGTGAGAAGATCGTCATCTTGATCGTGTTCGAGATGAGGAACATCGCCATGAGCGTGAGACCGACGATCAACGCAAGTCCGCCGATGCGAATCCCGTTGAAGAAGGCGAACATCTTGTCGATATAGTCCTGTCCATATGTGACCTTATCGACGTTATCAAGTGACTGCACCGAATTAGCGACCTTCTCCGTGTTGAGCGGGTCTGACGCCTTGACGATATAGCGGTCGTGGAGCGGGTTGTCCTTCTCGACCGTTCCGTAGGCATTCGCATCTTCACCAAGCTGGTTACGGAAATTCTCTAATTCATCCTCTTTCGAGCTGAACGTGACCGATTCGACGCCTGGAATCTGTTCTAAGTTCTCGCCGAGCTTCTCGACGTTCGCTTCCTCCGCGGTCCGGGTGACGAATACTTGAATCTCGACGTCGTTCTCGACGTTCTCTGAAATCTCATTGACGTTGAACATGACGAGGGCGAATACCCCGACGAGTAACAAGGTGATGGTAACGGCACTGATGGCCGCGAACGTCATCCAACCGTTGCGTAGTGTTCCTTTGAATCCTTCGCGCAGATGACGGAATCCACTTTTAAATATCATAACCATATGCTCCTTTCTCTTCATCGCGTACGACTTTCCCGTTCTCGATCGCGATGACGCGATGGCGGATCTTGTCGACGATATCACGGTTGTGGGTCGCCATAACGATGGTCGCCCCGCGACGGTGAATCTCTTGGAACACTTCCATGATGCCCCAAGCCGTGTCCGGGTCTAAGTTACCCGTCGGCTCGTCGGCGATGATGAGCTTTGGCTTATTGACGATGGCCCGAGCGATCGATACACGCTGTTGCTCCCCACCCGATAGTTCATCCGGATAGTTGCGCGCCTTGTGTTTCAGTCCGACAAGGTTCAACACGTCCATGACCTGCTTGCGCATCGTGTTCGTGTCGGCCTGTACGACTTCGAGAGCGAACGCGACGTTCTCATATACCGTGAGTGACGGCAACAACTTATAGTCTTGGAAGATGACGCCGAGTTGACGGCGTAATTTCGGGACGTGGCGGTTTTTCAACTTGCCGACGTCAATCCCGTCAATCATGAGCTGACCGCTCGACGGTTTCTCCTCCCGATAAATCATTTTCATGAACGTCGATTTCCCGGCGCCGGATGGTCCGACGACGTATAGAAATTCGCCGTCTTCGATCTTCAAATCGAGGTCGTCGACTGCGACGACGCCGTTTGGATATACTTTGCTGACTTTTTGCATCGATATCATAACGTATTCCCTACCCTTTTTATATATTTTCCATGCATCTATGACGAATTCTGAATTGGTTTCATCGAATTGATTCGTTAAGTAAATATTTTCGCCTAGCCTCTGTTTTACACGATAATCAGATAACCTGTCAAGCGACCATGTATCAGTCACCCCTATCCAATTCATCGCTGAGGCGATAGTTCAAGCGCCTACAATTATAACAATCGAACTTTTAAATAACCATTACAGGATTGTTTCAGTTGGATGGAGTTCGGTGGGAAATTGTCGAAATGAAGATGGGCTTCACGAGATCGACACAGACGGTGAAACGCACATTCAAAAAGGCACTCGCGTCCGCGAGTGCCTGAGTCAAACCACGAGTGTCTCCCGTGCCCTGATTATTTTTTCTCAGCGAGCCAAGCCGCGACCGCTGTGATTTCTTCGTCTTTCTCGATCACGTTCGCAGGCATGGCGCCTTTCCCGTTCTTGATGACTTCTTCGATTTCACTCGCCGATAGACGTGAACCGACGTCCGAAAGTTTCGGACCGCTCATGCCTTCTAGGTTTGCACCGTGGCAGGCCGCACAGTTTTGTGCGTAGACCGCTTCCGCGTCGACCGACGCCGTGTTCGCGCCGTCCCCGTTGCTCGTCGACTCTTCTTCATCGCCACCGCCGCACGCACCGAGCGTGAGCATGGCGCCAAGTCCAATCGCCATCATCCATTTCTTCATAATCAGGTTCCCCTCCTATGTCGTAGAAATAACCTACTTTTACCATTATAGCCGTTATGAACCGCTTTCTAACCTAACTCACGAAAAATACACAAAGATTCCACATGTTAGGGAACGTTGATATAGCGCTTATCGGACGTGAACCCTTGGCCCATCACCTCATGCGCCTCACTGAAGATGAGGAACGCGTCGGGATCGATACGGCGAATGATCTCTTTCAAACGACTCACCTCGTTCTGACGGACGACGACGAGCAACACCGGGCGGTCGAGACGCGAATACGCCCCGATCGCCTGGATCTCTGTCGCGCCGCGGTCGAGCTCATCGAAGACGGCACGCGTGATGACGTCCCGCTGCTCCGAGATGACGTATGCCATCTTGTCCTGCGTGAAGCCGAGCTGGACGAAGTCGATCATCTTAATCGTGATGAACAGCGCGATCAGTGCGTACAGTCCCGTCGTGAACGAGAACGTGACCGCAGCGACGAGGACGACCGCCCCGTCGAGGATGGCGATACAGAGGTAGAGCGGGATATGGGTGAATTTATGTAAGATCTGCGCGAGCAAATCCATTCCTCCGGTCGAGGCCCGTCCCCGGAAGATGAGGCCGAGCCCGATGCCGACACCGGCCCCGCCGAACACGGCCGCGAGCAGCGTGTCATTGACGGCGGCACCCGCTTCGATCGCTTCATAAAATAAGATCACGCCCGGCAAAAAGATTGACCCGACGAGCGACTTGACGCCGAAGCCGAGCCCGAGGATCATCCAGCCGACGAGGAGGAGCAACACGTTCGACACGAGCTGGAACGCCCCTGGCGAGATGTTGAACAGCTCGTACGTGATGATCGAGATCCCGCTGACGCCGCCCGAGGCGAGGTTGTTCGGCAATAGGAACAAACTGAACGCCGAGGCGACGAAGACGGACCCGGTCAGTAAATAGATATAGTCTTTGACGATTTGCTTCATTAAAGGTTTTCTCCTCTACATACAACGTGGCCCAAAGACGTGAGTCCTTGAGCCACTTGCATCACATATTTGTCTTGCGGAGGTATGCGTCGATGAAGCCCATGATGTCTCCATCCATGACGCCGCTCGTGTTCCCGACCTCATAACTCGTGCGGTGGTCTTTGACCATCGCGTACGGGTGGAAGACGTACGAGCGGATTTGGCTGCCCCAACCGATGTCTGTCTTCTCGCCACGGATCTCATCGAGCTTGCGTTGCTGCTCGTCGAGTTCGCGTTGATACAGTTTTGCCTTAAGCATCTTCATCGCCGACTCACGGTTCTTGATTTGCGAACGCTCCGTCTGACACGAGACGACGACGCCCGTCGGCACGTGTGTGATCCGGACGGCCGAGTCGGTCGTGTTGATGTGCTGACCGCCGGCGCCTGACGCGCGGTACGTATCGATTCGGAGGTCTTCGGTCTTGATGTCAACTTCGATGTCGTCATCGAACTCCGGCATGACGTCACACGAGACGAACGACGTATGACGGCGGCCCGATGAATCGAACGGCGAGATGCGCACCAAGCGGTGAATCCCTTTCTCCGCCTTCAAATAGCCGTAGGCGTTATGCCCGACGATGCGGAGCGTGACCGATTTGACGCCGGCCTCTTCGCCTGGCAGATAGTCGACCGTCTCGACTTTCCAGCCTTGCTTGTCCGCGAAACGTTGATACATACGGAGGAGCATCGATGCCCAATCTTGTGACTCGGTACCGCCCGCCCCCGGGTGAAGCTCGAGGATGGCGTTGTTGGCATCGTACGGTCCGTTCAAAAGGATCTCGAGCTCGAACGCGTCGAAATCGGCCTTGAGCGCCGTGACCATCTCCCCTAACTCGCCTTGCATCTCAGCGTCCGGCTCTTCTTTGATGAGTTCAAGCGTGACTTCGCCGTCCTCATGGCCGTCCGCAAGCTGTTGATACTTGTCGACCATCGCTTTGAGCGCGTTCGACTCGTCGATGACTTTTTGCGCCTTCTCTTGGCTGTCCCAGAAGTCCGGGTACGTCATCTCGTTCTCGAGCTCGGCGATGCGGGCCTGCTTCTCTGTCAGGTTGAGCGATTGGCGATAATTCTCGAGGCGTTTCGCCATCGCCTCGAGTTCGTTGCGAATATCTGAAATTTCCATAGTGTAGGTCACCTTTCCGTAGGAAAGAGGCGAGCGGGCTCGCCTCTTTCAAAATTAAGCCTGTTGTTTGCCGTGGCAGTTTTTGAACTTCTTGCCTGAACCACACCAGCACGGGTCGTTGCGCCCGAGCCGTTGGTCTTCAGAGCGACGGACCGGCTTTTTCTTCACCGGCGTGTCGTCCTTGCCAGACACCGCCACTTCCTCCTCGACGACTTTCTCGCGTCGGAGGTTGTCGCCGACTTCGGCACGGAGCACGAAGCCGGTCACTTCTTCGGAGATGGCCACGTTCATCGCATCGAACATGTTGATCCCTTCCGCCTGATACTCACGGAGCGGGTCGTTCTGCCCGTAAGCGCGCAAGTGAATCCCTTGACGAAGCTGGTCCATATGGTCGATGTGCGCCATCCAGTGCGAATCGACGGCCCGGAGAACGATGATCTTCTCGAACTCGTTGAAGCGTTCCGGCGGCGCGAGTTGGCGTTTCGCCTCATACTGCGCGTTCGTACGTTCGCTCAACAGCTCGATGATCTCTTCGCGCTCTTTGCCGAAGAAGTCCTTGCCTTCGACCGGTTGCTCGAGGGCGAGCGTCTGGTTGGCCCAGTGCGCGAGTTCCTCGATGTTCCACTCTTCCGGCACGAGTTCGAGCGGCGTATATTGCGCCACGCCCGTCTCGACCGTCTCTTGAATCATCGAACGGACGATGTCCGTGACCGATTCGTTCTCGAGGATGCTGGCCCGGTCTTTGTACATGACTTTCCGTTGGTCCGCCATGACGTTATCGTAGCCGAGGAGCTGCTTCCGTGCGTCATAGTTGTTGCCTTCGACACGTTTTTGAGCCGACTCGACCGCCTTCGAGACCATGCGGCTCTCGATCGGTTGCGTGTCGTCCATGCCGAGGCGCTCCATCATGCTCTGGAGGCTGTCGGTACCGAAGCGGCGCATAAGCTCGTCTTCGAGTGACAAGTAGAACTGGGATTTACCCGGGTCCCCTTGTCGTCCGGCCCGTCCACGGAGCTGGTTGTCGATCCGGCGCGATTCGTGGCGCTCGGTCCCGACGATGTATAATCCGCCGAGCTCGATGACGCCTTCGCCGAGCTTGATGTCGGTACCGCGTCCGGCCATGTTCGTCGCGATCGTGACCGCACCTTTTTGACCGGCGTTCTCGACGATTTCGGCCTCACGAGCATGGTTCTTCGCGTTCAACACTTCGTGTTTGACCTTCTTCTTCGAGAGGAGCTTGCTCAAATACTCCGACGTCTCGACGGCGACCGTCCCGACGAGGACCGGTTGTCCCGTCGCGTGGGCTGCCATGATTTCGTCGACGACGGCTTTGAACTTGCCTTCCATCGATTTGAAGATGAGGTCCGAACGGTCTTCCCGAAGGATCGGTTTGTTCGTCGGGATCGTCACGACCTGCATGTTGTAGATGTTACGGAACTCTTCTTCCTCCGTCTTCGCCGTCCCGGTCATCCCGGCCAGCTTCTCATACATGCGGAAGTAGTTCTGGTACGTGATCGTCGCGAGCGTCATCGATTCGCGTTGAATCTCGACGCCTTCTTTCGCCTCGATCGCCTGGTGCAACCCTTCCGAGTAGCGACGTCCGTCCATGACACGACCTGTGAACTGGTCGATGATCATGACTTGGCCGTCGCGGACCATATAGTCGACGTCATGATGCATGACGGCGTTGGCACGAAGGGCGAGTCCGACGTGATGGTTGACCGAGACGTGCTCGATCGCGAACAAGTTGTCGATGCCGAAGAACTTCTCGGCGAGGTCGACCCCTTTGTCCGTCAAGAGGACCGATTTCGTTTTCACGTCGACCGTGTAGTCGTCCTCGATCTTGAGCGTCCGCACGAACGCGTCGGCCCGTGTATAGAGCTCTGTCGATTTTTGAGCCGATCCCGAGATGATGAGCGGGGTCCGCGCCTCATCGACGAGAATCGAGTCGACTTCATCGACGATCGTGAAGTAGAGCTCGCGTTGGACACGGTCTTCTTTATAGAGGACCATGTTGTCACGCAAATAATCGAAACCGAGTTCGTTGTTCGTCGAGTACGTGATGTCACAGTTGTATGCCGCCTGCTTCTCGACGCGGTCCATGTTCGACACGTTGAGGCCGACCGAGAGACCGAGCGCGAAGTAGAGCGGTTCCATGAGTTCTTTGTCACGGCGGGCCAAGTATTCGTTGACCGTCACGACGTGGACGCCGCGGCCCGTGAGCGCGTTCAAGTACACCGGGAGGGTCGCGACGAGCGTCTTCCCTTCCCCGGTCTTCATCTCGGCGATGTCGCCGTTATGGAGCACGTAGCCCCCGATGAGCTGGACACGGTAGTGGCGCATGCCGAGCACGCGCTCGGACGCCTCGCGGCAGACCGCGAACGCTTCTGGCAAAATATCGTCAAGCGTCTCGCCCTTGTCCAAACGCTCCCGGAACTCAATCGACTTCGCCTGAAGTGCTTCGTCAGACAATGCCTTGATCGGTTCGGCGAACGACTCGACGAGGTCGGCCGCTTTTTCTGCTTTTTTCAATACTCGTTTCTGTGGAGCAAATAAATCTTTCAAAAAGTTCGCCATACGCTTTATCTCCTCTGCATTCACTGAAAAATGCATGTTTTTTCCCTAATGTACAGTTTAACCGAAGTGACCCTTGCTTTCAAGGAAAGGCAAAAGGAAACGGCCCTCCGAGTCGGAGGGCCGTGTGGTTTCAAGGTTGAATTATTCAGGTTCGATCAAGCCGTATTTGCCGTCTTTACGACGGTAGACGACGTTCGTGTTGCCCGTCTCTGCGTCTGAGAAGACGAAGAAGCTGTGACCGAGCATGTCCATCTGAAGAATCGCTTCTTCCGTGTCCATCGGTTTGAGCGTGAAACGCTTCGTCCGCACGAGTTCGAGTTCTGCCTCGTCCTCGTCATAGACGACCACGTCTTCGGGACCTTCAAGTGATTTGAAGTACTCGCCGATACCGCCATCTTTGGCACGTGATTTACGGTTGAGTTTCGTTTTGTGTTTACGGATTTGACGTTCCAATTTGTCGACGACGAGGTCGATTGCCGCGTACATGTCGAGGTTGGTCTCCTCAGCACGGAGCAACAAGTTCGGCATCGGGATCGTCACTTCCACTTTTTGTTTCTCATTGTACACTTTCAAGTTGACGTAAGCCGTCTGTGCATCCGTAGGAGTTGTGAAATACCGAGTCAATTTGTCCAGCTTTTTCTCGACATAGTCTTGGATGGCTGGTGTGACTTCAATGTTTTCGCCGCGAATGTTATAAATCATCTGAACTCCTCCTTAAAATAACCGCTTGACCCAATGATTCGTCAGATTGGACCGAATCTCCTGCTTCATTTCTGAAAAGAAAGTGGAACCAGGTGGCTCATATATAGTATACCCCGAATCCGAGTCGTTTGAAAACGTTATCATCAGAAAATAATGACAATTTTGTTCCGACAGGTCCGTCTTCCACGTGAATCGGTAGTATAGAAACAAACTACCCGTTTTGCCCGTTCTTAAACGCGATTTTGATTGGGAAGGACATTATGTGAGAAAAACAAAAAAGCCGGCCCCGTTAGGAGCCGACTCGTGGTTCGAAATTATAATTTTGTAACGTTAGCCGCTTGTGGGCCACGCTCGCCATCAACGATTTCAAACTCTACCTCTTGACCTTCGTCAAGTGATTTGTAGCCGTCAGTTTGGATTGCTGAGAAGTGTACGAATACGTCTTTGCCGCCTTCTACTTCGATGAATCCAAAACCTTTTTCTGAGTTAAACCATTTTACTTTACCTACCATGTGTAAATCCATTCCTTTCACCATTGAAGAATACAGAGGCTTTCCCTCTATCGGTAATCTTACCACCTTCTTGCAGGCGTGACAAACACTTTCTCAATTTTTTGCAAACGAATGCTCATTTGGCTTACATTGGAATTGTATTTCCCTACTTTTCATATCGCCTTATTGAATTTACATATTTTGTGATATATCATGGAAGGGATGATTTAGGTTTGTGTTCCATCTGTTATGGCCGAGCCTGAAAATCCAATACGAAAAGGACGGTGCAGCTGTATGCGCCCCTACCATTCCGAGGAGAAATACCGGATCACGAAACGGACGGTGGCGATTTTGCCATGTCGAGACATGACGATGCAATCGCGGATCATTCTCGAGGACGGATCTGAGATCATGACGCCGCTCCGGCCCTACCAGCTGTTGCAGCTCTCGTGCCGCCAGTACAGCAGTTCGATTGAGGAACGCATCTTCGTTGCCAAGCGCGTCGCCGGTGTCAAAGGCAAAGTGCCTGTCGTCATCGAACCGACGTCCGGGCTCGTCTTCTTCCCAACGAAGTCCCCGAAGCGCCCTGATTGCGAATGGTACGCCTGGTCCCACATCCGTGACATCTCGAGTGACTCGCTAGAGCCGAACGGCTCGGTCGTCACCCAGGACGGTCACCGGATTCAAACGAACGCGACCGCGTACGTCCTCCGCAACCAGCTGAAAGCGACGGGCGAACTCGTCGCCCGGTTTCAACAATTGAACCAGAACGCCTTGCTCGAATCCTGACCCTTCCGTCGTCCGACGGGAGGTTTTTTTCTGTCGGTTTCGCTTCACTTTTTGAAAAAGAGGTCGATATATTGGTCGAGGTGACAACTATGCAAATCCAAGCCCCATCGACCGCGGCCGTCGCGGTCACGGCCGGTATCCAAACGAACCGGGTCTATAAGGCCGAACTCGTCAAACAGACCGGACCCGACTCCGGCATCGTTAAAATCAACGGCGAGCACGTCGAGGTCACGTTCGAGGGCGGGCTCCCGAAGACGAACCCGTTCCAATTGACGCTCGCCGAACAAGACGGCCAGCTAATCGGGACGATCGTCGTCAAGCCTGAGCCGGAGACGCCGGACACTTCGAGCGGCCAACCGGTGAAACTCGATACGAAGATTCAGGCGTTGCTCGCGTCGCTACCGCCCGAGGTGCGGAGCGCCGTCAGCCGCCTGCTCCAATCAGGACGGTTACCGATGAACGAGGACACGGTGCGACTGCTCGAGACCGTCTTTAAAGGTGACCTGCGCGATGCGGTCCTTTGGCTAAAGACGATCGAGGCACCGACGCTCCCGCGTGACGTCGCCCGCGACATCGCCGTCGCGTCATTAGATGAAGCGAGACAACTGGTGACTCGTCCGGCGCCCGACGCCCCCTACCCGCAGAAAGAACGCTTCATCGAGCACGTCAACTTGTCGCGTCCCGTCAGCGAGCGTTTGACACCGACACTGGAGACGGTCGACCGACTCATCAACGAGTTGCCGGAGCCTCGCCCGACGCGAATCGAGCCGCGCGAGGCGTTACCGCCTGTCCTCGGCCGACCGGTGCTCGTCAAAGAAGTGACGACACATCTCGCAACCGTGACGAACACGTTCCGAAACGAGCAAGTGACGGTCACAAAACAGCTCGGCCAAGTCGCCGCCCTCGTCGAGACGAACCCGCATCAGGCGCGCCCCGCGCTCGAGACGGTGTCGACCCGGCTGACGCAACTCATCCAAAAGACGGACGCCTTGCTACATACGAGCGCGACCCAAGAGAAGGCGCTCGTCGCGATGACGGCGAAGCTCGACGTCGCCCTCGGGTTGCTGTCGACGAAACCTGCCGAGAGCGCCGCGCTCATTAAAGAAGTGCGCGCCAGCTTAAACGAGTTCCGCTACGTGCCGAACCATGTCCGGCTCGAATACATCCCGCACCAGGCGACCCGCGCCGGCGAACTGCCGCGCGTCACGCCATTCAAGGTCGATCCGAACTTATCCGGCCGCGTCATCCAAGAGACGGCGCAGCGCGTCCAGGCGTCGACGTTGTCATTGAAACCCGACGCGGCGACACCTGAAGCGCAGCGGCTCGCCTCGTTCTTCCAAGTCCAACAGACGTTGAACCGGCTCGACGGCGGGCAGCTCCAGCAGCTCATCCTCGCCTTGCCGGCGAAAGTCCAAGAGATCGACACCGGTATCCACGTCCATATCCAAAACCGTGAGGCCGGGGACGTCGTCGACTGGGAGAACAGCGTGCTCTATATCCGACTTGAGACACCACGTCTCGGAGAGATCGGCGTCAAACTCGAGGCGATCGACCGGAATCTGCGACTCACGCTCGAACACGATGACCCTGTCGTCGAGACGCTCGCCAAGCCGCTTCTCGGCAAAATCGAGACGACGCTCGAAGCGATCGGTTACCGGAGCGTGACCACCCAGTTCCGCCCATTGACGAAGACGGACCGACCGGAGATCGAGCGTCCGACGCTCGAGACGACCGGCTATGATTTCCGCATCTAGGAGGCTGTTATGTATCAACGTATGGATTTGACGAAACGCAAGACGGCCGCCGTCGTCCGCTATGACGAGACGATCGACCGGGCCCCGGTCATCGTCGCCCGTGGAACAGGCGCCGTCGCCGATAAAATTTTAGATG
This sequence comes from Exiguobacterium mexicanum, assembly GCF_005960665.1. Lineage (GTDB taxonomy): Bacteria > Bacillota > Bacilli > Exiguobacteriales > Exiguobacteriaceae > Exiguobacterium > Exiguobacterium mexicanum_A. The sequence goes on along the minus strand of NZ_CP040676.1, from coordinate 699,796 downwards.
AGGCAAGATCGCGCGGCGTCGCCATCGAGCACGACCACTCGCTCCTTGGCCACCTGCTCGACCTTGACCTCGGGGATGCGATTCCCCCTCAGCTGTATGACGTCATGGCCGAAGTGCTATTACTGATCGAAGAACTCGATACCATCAAAGGAGACCCATCATGAATTCGAACCGACTATACGAAATGAGCCCGCAAGAGCTGACCCAAGCGATGCTCCACGCGCTCGTCTACCACTATGAACAAGCCAGGACGGCGACGATCGCCGAACGCAACCGCCACTTGCGTCAAGCACGCGAACTGCTCGCGAAGCTCCACCAAGGACTTCACGACGGCGGCGGCATCATCTCGGCCCAACTTGACGAGCTTTACCTCTATATGGCGAAATCGAGCCTCGAGGCATTGATCGAACAAGACATGGACAAGATCGAGGAGCTTCACGGCCTCGCAAGTGAGCTCGACAAGACGTGGGGCGAGGCGATTGAGAACGCCCGACTTCAACCCGTACCGGCAGGAGGAAACCGTTATGAAAATTACCAATAACGTGCAAGCGCTCAAAGCCTACTCGTCGCTCACGGTCAACCAGGCGACGATGAAGAAGACGATGGACCGCCTCTCGAGCGGTATCCGCATCAACAAGGCGTCCGACGACGCGGCCGGGCTCGCCATCTCCGAGAAGATGCGCATCCGGCTCGACTCGCTGTCGATGGCCGAGCGCAACACCCTCGACGGCATCTCGCTCACACAGACGCTTGAAGGCGGGATGAGCGAGACGCATTCCCTCCTGCAACGGATGCGCGAGCTGTCGGTCCAAGCTTCGAACGGGACGCTCAGCGGTGATGACGCCAAAGCGATCCAAGACGAGATCACGGCCCTCACGGCTGAAGTGACCCGGATTGCCGAGTCGACCGAATTCAACTCGAAGAAGATCATGAACGGTGACTATATCGCCGGCAATGAGACACTCTTCTTCCAACTCGGGGCCGGAAGCGGCGAAGGCGTCGTCTTGAACGTCGACGACATGCGTGCCGCCGCGCTCGGGATCGACGGACTGGATGTGACGACGCAAGATGGCGCCAATGACGCCATCGCCAAGTTTGACGCCGCCATCCAAACGGTCTCGCTCGAACGCTCGAAACTCGGTGCCATCCAGAACCGGCTCGAGGCGAACGTGAGCGTCGTCACGATTGGGTCTGAGAACTTGACGGCTTCCGAGTCACGCATCCGCGACGCCGACATGGCGCGCGAGATGATGGACTTCGCCCGCCTCAACATCTTGAACCAATCCGGCATGGCGATGATTGCCCAATCGAACGCATTGCCGCAAGGCGTGCTACAATTATTGAACTAACTTAAGGAAGGACGGATTCTATGGATATTCGTCGTATCATGGAGACGCAGTCGCTTCACGGCGCCGGCAAAGCGAAACGCCCTGAGGCCGAGCCCGGCGTCTCTTTCCAGAACGTCATCGGCCAAAAGCGTGAGGACCGCGAGCACGAGCGTTTCCAGCGCCAAATCGCGGCCATCCACGAGAAAGGCGAGCTCCTCGCCGAGAGCCAAACGGTCGAGTCGCTCGCTGAATATAAACAGCTCATTAAAGACTTTATGAAAGACGCCGTTGACGCGGCGCTCCGCCTCGAGGACAAACGCGGCTTCAACCGCCGCGGCCGGGCGAAGATTTATAAGATTGTCGAACAGGTTGACCAAAAGCTACTAGCGCTGACGGATCAAGTCATCTCGGGTGAGGCGTCTCGTTTGTCGCTCCTCGACCAAGTCGGTGAGATTCGCGGACTGCTCGTCAACGTATACGTGTGAGGTGAGATGATGGCAGAACATATCTTTTCGAAAAAAGTGAAATGTCCGTATTGTTTGAAACAGAGCGAGACGCCACGCGTCCTGTCGCGCCACATCCGGCCACAGGAAGTCGCGAAGGACGGATACACGACGTACGACGGTGCCAACCCTTATTTTTATGAGCCGACCGTCTGTAGTCACTGTCACCTCGTCTTTCACGACTCATTCGACAAGGTGCGGAAGACGAATCGCGAGGCGCTCGAGTCGGGCTACTTCGACCGGGTGAACGCCGAGGCGCTCACGGGCGACCGCTCGGCCGATCACGTCATCCGACTATACAAGTTCGCCGTCATAACGGCCCAACTGAGCGGACAGAAACCGTCCGTCGTCGCCATGCTCGGTATGCGACTCGTCTGGATGTATCGTCTGATGGGGAATGAGGCGTCTGAGAAGGAATGGATGAAACGGACGCTCGACAAGTACAACGAGGTACAGGAGGCGTACACGGACCAAGTCCGGACCGGCCTCCCTTATGACCAGCTCATGTTGCGGATTGCCGACTTGTCGGCCGCGCTTGGTCTGTATGAGGATGCCCGGCGCTGGTACGGCATCTTGCTCGGCAGCAAGGAAGTATCGGAGCGGATCCGGACCCAGGCCCGATCACACTGGGAAGACTTTAGAATCGAACATGCCTAAAAGGGAGAGCCGCGGCTCTCCCTTTTCGTATACAAAAAAACCGCGCTCATCCACTCACGGACAAACGCGGTCGGTTCTCTTCACGGATGAACCCCCAAACCGAAAGGAGATATACGTGACATGAATCATGTCAAAACCTAAACAGGGCATCCAAGAACCGATCGCGCGGTGGCGTCTTGCACGGTTCATTCTTATTATAATTCGGATTTCTCTATTTTACTATTATTTTTATCACGTTCAGATTGGTGTATGGTTAATAGGAATCCAAAGGAGGTCATTCCATGTTCGAAACCAGATACATCGAAACGGTACGCTCGATTTTTCAGGAACAGAAACAGCTCGCCGAAGACGCGTTGAAGCAAGTGAACGACGAGGATATGCATCGCGTGCTCGCGAAAGACACGCTCTCGCTCACGGTTATCGTGCAACACATCTCAAACAACATGAAGTCACGCTGGACCGACTTTCTGACGACGGACGGCGAGAAGCTGGACCGGAACCGTGACGCCGAGTTCGAGGACCAACAGCAGTCTCGTGCCGAACTGATGGCGACGTGGGACGAACGTTGGCAACTGTTGGACGACGTGCTCTCGAGCCTCACTCCGGAAGACCTCGGCAAGACCGTCTTCATCCGCGGTGAAGAGAAGACCGTCATCTGGGCGATTGAGAAACAAGTGTCGCACTACAGCTATCACGTGGGACAAATCGTCTTTCTCGCGAAAGTATTTGCCGACGAGAACTGGAACGTGTTGACGATTCCGTTGCCGCATCAACGACAATAAGAGAACGCGCATCTTCGCGATGTGCGTTCTCTTATTTGGTGACGTCGATCGTGTATTCATAGCGCTCCTCGGCAATTTTACGGAACTGATCATTATAAGGTCCCTCCACAACAATTGGATAACAAATGGCCGCCCCAGAGAAACTGGTGCGGCCATTTGTTATTTCTCGACGTTGATTGTATATTCGTAACGGGATTCCCCAATCGACTGATAGTTCGCGTCCGACGGCCCGTCGATGACAACTTTCACGTCCTCTAACTCTTCCGGCATCGCTTTGACGAAGAAGAGGACGTTCCCTTCCTTCTTCACTTTCCCGAGGAACTCGCCGCCGACGTCATCCGAGAACCACAAGTCGGCTGACACTTGTTCGCCCGTGTTCGTCACGAGCGTCGCTTGGTTTGGATGAAAACTGATGGTGTCGTCAATCGTATTCTCGACGATGACATTCATCGCGACTACTGTCACTTCTTCTTGCCCGTCAAACGAGTCGCGATACGCTTCGTTGACAGTGAGTCGGGATGTCTGCACTTTATCGATGGCGAAGTTGACAGAGCCAATCGTCTCTTTGATGTCGAGCGCCTTGTTCTTCATGAAGATTTGGTTTGAACCAAGTTCACTCTCCTGCACTTCTGCTTCTTCTTTTGTGTCTGCCGCTGGTTCTTCCTTTTTCTCTGCCTCTACAACTTCCTCCGTATCGGTCGCTGTCGTCTTCAGTTCATCGGCCTCTCCACAGCCTACAAGTAGTGTTAAAGGTAAAGCGAGGATCAATCCATATCGTTTCATGTTCATCTTAGTTCTCTCCTTTTTGTATGAGTGGTGGTTGATAAGATGAGCATACTGGATTGTCTAGTCTGACCGGTGTAAGAAAACGTATAGGGTCATCACCCTGAATAAATAAAAGTCAAGGTCCGCGATTGGACCTTGACTTCAACTGATTTATCCTCGTGATTTGAGCTCTTCTTCTTCATACGGATCGGGCCCGTCCTCGATTGGCGCATCGTCTTCGATGTACGCTTCAAGTTTAGGGTCACGTTCCACATACTCATCGTACGCCCCTTCTGGACCGTAGACGAAGTAACGACGATCTTTCGATGACTTAGGCTTTACCTTTTTCTCACTCATCTCGTTTCCCTCCCCTTTCCAGAACAGAAGCAACGGTTACAGTGGTATTTACCCGATTTTATACGAAAACAGGCGTCTTTGCATCCTTACATCCATATTAAAACTTTTTCCAAATCAAATCGTATACAAAGACAACACATGAATGAGGGGACGAGATAGATGAGTTTATTGAAAACAGGATTGGTTCGTGGCGTGAAGTGGTTCATGCTATTTGGGTTGCTTGCGATGTATCAATGGTGGAGCGGAAATATGGAAGGTGTACATAATATGCTCGTTTATGGTGGGATGGCATTCTTCCTTGGTTTGACGAGTGTCATCTATGAAGTGAGTTGTTGGTCGTTTCCAAAACATATTCTGATTCATTGGATAACAATGCATGTGACGATTCTGCCGCTCGTCATATTCAGCGGTTTTCTACCTGTGACGTCGTTACATGATGCCCTATTGGCTTACTTGAAGTTTAATATGAGCGGGCTAGTTTTGTTCACGGTATCCAGAATGCTTTTGAAAGTGCGACAACAAATCAAAACCTCATAAATAAAAACAGCTCGAAGGCGCGCCTTCGAGTTGTTTTTATGTCTGTTGATCGAACAATCCTGAGAAGTTAGAATCGACGTCTTCATAAGGATCAACGTAAGACTTAACCGTCTTCCGTTCTTGTCGCGCCGTCCCGAGCGTCATTCCGAGACGTTGATGCTCCGCCTCAATCAAACGCGCGATCTGTTGACTGTCATCGACGAGCTGACGAATCACCGTCTGGTCGGCGTCCTTCAAGTCTGGCCCGTGCGCCGCGAGCAATTGCTCTCGGTCGTCAAGCAACTCATGGATTTGATCCATCCACGTGTCATACGTCGGTTCTTCCGGTACTTTCGCTAGTAAATCTTTTAATCGCTGTGTTTTGAAGATAATCTCATCAATCGGTCTCATGCTTGCTTCGCGAGTTTCATCGCTTCCTTCCACGTGTCGCGGAGCTCTGTCGTAAAGTCGAGCACTTCGTCGAGGATGATTGCGTCGTTCTTGATGTTTGCGTCCAAAAGACGACGCCACATGTACTCGTACAGCAAGTCAAGGTTCGCCGAGATTGCGATGTTCTTATTGAGCGTCAAGCGCATCTCTTGGAAGATGGCTTGCGCTTTTTGGATGTTCGTGTTCTTCAAGTCCAGGTTTCCTTGCTCGATGGCGAGTTTGGCGAGGCGTATGAACTTGAGTGCCCCGTCATACAGCATGAGCGTCAGTTCTTGCGGGTTAGCGGTCGTGACCGCATTATTTTGATAAGCTGCATATGGGTTGGCTACCATTTAAATTCCTCCTCTTACATGCCTCCGCCTAAGAACTGTTGAAGTGAGGCGGCTTGCGAGTTCGCCTGGTTCATCGCCGTCTCCATCGCTGCGAAGCGACGGTAGTAGGCGTTTTCTTTATCGACTAATAAATCGTTTAAGCGCTGGATACGAGTATCTATTGCGTTCATTTCACGTCCCATTGAATACGTCGGGGCACCGGCACCATCAGCACCAGCAATCCGTGTGATGGATGACCGTGAGTTAGTCGCTGCATCACGAATTTGTGGAAGCAATCCACTTTCTGCATTTGTGAACAGTTGATACACCTGCTCTGGATCATTCTCGATAGCGGCTTTGAGTTTCTCTTCATTCAACTCGATTTTCCCGCCACTTGTGAAATCAGCACCGGTCGCAAGTCCGATTTGGAACAATTGTTGCATCGTATCATCATTCGTTGAAACCGATGTACTTGACCATTTGCTACGCATCGTATCCATCGCACTTCGAACAATCGTATCGCCACGAAGCATCCCGCTCATTGCTTTGTCTTCCCACTTCTTGATTTCGTCTTCAGAGAGTTCATCGCGCTGTGCCTGAGTGAGCGGAGTAAATGAACGGAAACGTTCTTCACGGACTTTTTTATTCATAAGATCAATTGTCTCATTATATTTGTCGACGAATCCTTTGATGTTGTCGAAAATCTTTTGGGTGTCGGTTGCGGCCAAGAGCGTAACTGGCGTCGGATTATCAGCAGCTTTAAACTCAGACTTAAGTGTGATTGTCATATTGTCGATTATCACCGTATTCGAACTTCGTGTTAGCTGAATCCCATTTACGTTGAAAACTGCATCTTCACCTTTAATGTCGCTTGCAACACTAGCGTTAAAAAACGTTGCTGCTGCACCAGTGAAAGCAATCGTCGATTCACTTCCAGTGTTTCGATGAGTTAGTGCCAACTCCCCAGAAGCTTCGTTGAAGAATGCGGAGAAATTTGTGTCTTTCGAACTCAATTGAGTGATAACATCACTAAACTTGGCATCTGCTCCAATCGTCAGCTCTGCTGGAGTACCGCCGTCCTTGTTAATATATTCGATTTTAAAACCGGATTCGTACTTTAATTCAGCCCCTTCAGCAATCTGTGAATTGAATGTCACTTTTCCTGTAGCTGAATCATAGGTATATTCTGTCGGCAACAATTCTACATTGTTAATAAACAGTTTACCGCCGTCATTCATCTTTGAATCTAAAGTAACTTCAGTTGGGGAACCCGTGAACGTTTGTATTTTTGTATTGATTTCTAAGTCCAAATCCTTAGCAGCAGTCTCTCGCGTTACCAAATTGTTATTCTTATCTCTCAATTGAACAATATGACTCGCAGAAGTTGCCAAATTCTCTACACTTCGAATCTCGAGCGCGGCATTCCCACTCGATGGTGAAGAAGTGACTTCTACACGAGACGTGTCAGATGACGATGCAGTTTTAGCCAGAAAGTTTCGACTAAACATGAGATCGACCGCACTGTTCCGCATTGTCATGAGTGAGCGATTGATTTCGCGGTAGGCGTCTCGCTTCCATTCAGTCGTTTGTTTCTTTTGTTCAAGCTTGTCGACCGGTACTCGTTCCACTTGCATCAATTGCTTTATGATTGTATCGGTATCAATTCCACTGGCGAGTCCGCCAAATCGGATGGGTGACGTCATGATTTACCTCCTTTATACACGTTCATCGAAGAGCTGATTAAATTCTATGAACGCCGCGAAGAAGTCGAGTGACTTCTTGCTTGGGATTTCGCGAATGACTTCGTTGTTCGTATCCACGATTTGAATATAGTAGTCGTTCAGTTTTTCATGTTTCATGAACTTCAAACCGGTACGTTGTTGCTCGAGTACCAGATTCGCCTTCTCGACGGCCGCCTCTAATTTTGTCACGTGTTGAGGCGTCGGGAGAATAACGATGCCTTCGTCAGCGAGGGCTTTTTGATTCGCTTCGACGAACACGTTTTTCGTTTGTTCATACGGCAAGACGGAAGAAGGTAGGTGAAGCCGGACTTCAGAAATGGTCGGGTTCATATGCGTCTACTCCTCTACTCATTGTTCTCATGGATTATATCGGTCGAAATCAGGTCAGTTTGTAGTGCTTTGGCGAAATGATTGATGTTTCTTCACTTCTAAATAGTTGACCTAGGCTTATAAATCTTGAAATTGTTCCTGCAACTGTACTTTTTCTCGGCTTCACAAGTCGTTGCTTCAATCGCGATGGATCACATATTATCATCAAAATTCTTCTAGTTCGTCCAATCGCTTTTGTTCGGTGTAGACAGCTTTGAGCTCCTTTAACAAATCGTTGACCGTTCAAGCACCTTTTATCTTCCTATGTATCGACTTGTCAATCAAAAACTTGAGATGAGCTAACAAATTATTGAATCAGGTCATTAAGATAAATCGGGGATTACTTCTATAAGAAGATTACTATGTAAAGGAGAGAATTGAGATGGACTGGGAAGGATTATCCGACGAACAAGTAGCGATTCTAGTTGCTAGTATTTTGGGGGATGGAGAAATCACGAAGTGCTATCCGTATGATCGACGGGTGAACAACAGTTACCGGGAGCATTTCGGGATGGGACAGTTAAGTTACCGCCAATGGAAACAACAAAAGCTATCTAATTTATTGTACTTACGGGGAAACAACCTCGTGTCGCGCTCAATTCCTCTGATGACGAAACTCTTCCCACTTTTTTATCCGAACAACAAAAAACACGTTCCATTCAAGTTGCTTAAAGATATCCATCATCCTTCATTTCTGCTCACACTCTACTTAGACGATGGCTCCCTTCTCCTCAGTAAGCGTTTCAATCATGATAAGAAAGAAATTCAATTCACTCCTCATATCGCTTTCTACTTACAAGCATTTTCAAGACACCAGTTGGAACAGTTAGCCACCTGGATGAAAGCGCGCTACGACATTAACGTTCGAACATCAGGCACGCCGAGCGGCACCGGCTACTATTTGAAAACGACAAAAGTGACTGACACGTTCGACATTTTAAATTTATTCGAGCCTTACATTGCCGAACTACCTGACTTCATATATAAACTGTCATGGGGAACACGTCTACAGACCGAAGTAGAGACGTATAAACAAACACATCCGGACTACAAGATTCGCGTCTCCATCCCCGCTAGACCGTATAGTGACGAAGACATCGCTTTACTCATCAATTGGAAACAACAAGGAGTCACGGACAAAGAGATTGCCCGACGATTGAATCGAACATACTGGTCGGTCGTTTATAAATGGCAAGACGTGAAAAACCGTGAAGCATAAGCTCCACGGTTTTTAATATAACGTTTAGATAGTCAATTGCTATATTAACGGAGCAATTGAAGTACAGCTTGCGGCTGTTGATTTGCTTGCAGTTCACCATATTTTTCAATATAGACCAGACTATATCTTCACCCTTTTACAATTTTAATATAAAATAAAATGTTATTGTAAAATAGGGGCTGGGCACTTCCCTCACCGTTGTTGAGGTACGGATCTCATAACCATGGACCTGAAGTCGGTAGGTCGTTCATCCTAGTCGTTGAACCTTCATCACAGTTTCCTGACAGATGCTTGGCTGCTGATTGTCCAATCCCTTCCTTTTTTCATAACGCTCACGCTCACCGTTTCCAGTCACGTTGTCGTAAGGAGGGCTCTCAGGAGTCCCAGCAATTCACCCAGTGGTACTCTTATCCGTTACCAGATAAGACGCCCGTAAATCTTACCGAAGAAGTTGAAGAACCGCTTCTGGTTGAGATTTCGATTGAGCTAACATTGCTTGCGAAGCTTGGTTGAGGATGTTGTTTTTCGTAAAGTTCATCATTTCTTTCGCCATGTCAACGTCACGAACGCGTGATTCAGCCGCTGTTAGGTTTTCAGAAGATGTTTTAAGGTTGTTGATTGTGTGCTCGAGACGGTTTTGGTATGCACCTAATTTTGAACGTTCTTTCGAAACTTCAGTGATTGCGCTCTCGATATTTGTTACAGAAGCTTTAGCTGCATCGTGCGTAGAAACATCTACACGACCAGCAGTAGCAAGGTTTAAGACACCATCCGTTTTCATGTTACGAATGTTAAGGCTTAAGTTTTGATCTTCGTTAGCTCCGATTTGGAAAGTAACTGATCCAGGGTCAACTACAACGTTACCTACAGCATCATCAGCTGTGTAACCTGCATTTGTTTTAATCGAAATGCCGAATTCAGAGAAGTTCAACTCTTGAGCTCCGTCAGCATTGGCGATTGTTTGCGTTTTACCACCGAAAGTCATAGTTAACTCACCAGCAGCGGCAGTAATTGCGTAAGTACCTGCTGCCGCTCCATTAGTTGAAGCACTAGCTACACCTGTAACAGCAAGTACTGTAGTAGTAGCAGCATCTTGATCAACAGTTCCACCAAGACCGCCGTTTAATAATGTTTGTTTGTTAAATTCTGTTGTATTGCCGATGCGATCGATTTCACTCTTTAAAGCAGTGAGTTCTTCTTGGATAGCATCACGATCTTGAGCAACGTTAGTATCGTTGGCACCTTGAACTCCAAGTTCACGCATACGTTGAAGGATTGAGTGCGTCTCATTCAATGCACCTTCAGCTGTTTGAATCATAGAAATACCATCTTGTGAGTTACGTGTCGCTTGGTCTAAACCGCGAATTTGACCACGCATTTTTTCAGAGATTGCAAGACCAGCAGCATCGTCACCTGCACGGTTGATGCGAAGACCTGAAGACAATTTCTCCATCGCTTTACCAGTGTTCGAAGTGTTGAATGACATATTACGATGTGCGTTCATTGCGTTTAAGTTGTTATTGATAATCATTGTAATTTCCCTCCATAGGTTTGAGTTTTTTCCGCTCTTCCAAATCCATTTGTCCGAGCATACAAGGCTTAGGCCGGCCCCTCACCTTGTATTAGTTGGAACGTTTTATCGTTTCCATACTCTATATCGGAGTCATCGCGATTCTGTTTAGCATTTTCGGAAAAATAATTCAAATCGTGCATTTCTTTATAGATTGATAATTCGAAAGTCTGGCCGAGTGATTGCACTAATCCTCTACAATTCACTTTGGTAATGATTCCTGACGTATCAAATCAAAAGTGATATGACGACCTTAATTCCCACACACCTTATGGCTGATACATAAACAGATAACACCTATCTTTATATACTAAGAAACAGGCTCAACTTAATATTCCTTTCTTAAAATACACATTAAATGACACCATAAAAGTTCCAATTAACACACAAGCGTTTACCTATTTTATAAATTCTTCCTTTCAATCCATTCCCAATTTTCTCTATACTTGGTTCGAACATTCATTATTTATCGTTTTCAAATCAAGGAGGGAAACCATTGAACAAACGAAGTAAACGCTTGAGTACAGCCATCTTTTTATCCGGTGTGCTGTTTGCCACGATGTATACTCAAGACGTAAATGCCGCATCGAAAACAGCTACTGTCGATACATCTATCTTAAATGTTCGACAATCTTCCTCTACATCATCTCCAATCGTTGGAAAGTTGACAAAAGGAAACAAAGTCTCTGTCTTGAACGTCAAAGGGTCTTGGGCTGAGATTGACTATAAAGGGGCGAAACGCTACGTTTCTTCCGCCTATTTAAAAATGACAACAGCAACACCTGCACCGACAAGTAAGGTCAAGCAGACATATACTGTCACCGATAACTTGAATTTGCGTCAATCGGCCAGCCTGAAAGCGCGAGTCCTTGTCACCATCCCTAAGAATAAAGAGGTGCAATACCTTTCAAAAACAGGAACTTGGTATCGCGTAAAGTACGGATCAAAGACTGGGTATGTCGCAGCCAAATACGTCAAGGTACAAAACACAGTCGTCAAAAATGCTACCGCGGCTGCACCGAAGCCTACTACAGTCACAAAAAACAACGCTTCATCTAGCACGACGAAACAAGTGTATGCCACAACCGTGAATTTGAATTTACGTAGCACGGCCTCGACGAAAGGCAAAGTACTCGTTACGATTCCGAAAAACAAAGAAGTCCAATACATTGCGAAGTCTGGCAATTGGTTTAAGGTGAAATACGGCTCCAAAACCGGTTTTGTGTCTGCTAGCTATATTAAGGTAACCAATAAAAGCGTTAATCCTGTTACCGTAAAGCCTACTGCTCCAAAGCCAACACCGAAGCCACCCGCCTCAACGACAACAAAAACAAATGTATATAAGACCAAAGAAAATCTTAATTTACGTAGTTCGGCATCACTTTCGGGTAAAGTGCTCGTCACTATCCCAAAAAACAAAGAGGTCCAATACATCTCGAAATCCGGGAATTGGTATCGCGTAAAATATGGATCAAAGACAGGTTATGTGTCTGCTAGTTATGTTGCGGTAACTACCAAAACGGTTAGCCCTGTAGCACCAAAACCAACCCCTAAACCGCCTGCATCCACACCCGTTAAAAAAGTTACGTATAAAACAAAAGAAAACCTTAACTTACGAAGTGCGGCCTCTTGGTCCGGTAAAATTCTGCTCACGATTCCGAAAAATAAAGAAGTGACCTATGTATCGAAATCTGGTAGTTGGTATCGTGTAACTTACAACGGAAAAACCGGTTATGTTGCGAGTAGCTATTTGACAGAAGTCAAGCCAACCTCTTCAAAACCCGTAGCTCCGACTGCTAAAAAATACTATTATACAACCGCTAATCTGAATTTGCGCGATAAAAATTCATTGAGCGGGAAAGTAATGACTACTATCTTAACCGACAAACAGGTCGAGTTTGTATCTGCTCATGGTGATTGGTATAAGGTTAAATATGATGGGAAAGTCGGTTACGTCTCTAAAAAATATTTAACTGAGAAATCACCCGCGTCGACAAGTAAACCGGTTGAAACAGAAGAGGACTATTCAATTGAATACGAGGCTATCGTCACAGCAATGCCGAGTTTAAAGGTTCGTAGTACTCCACAAGTCACAGCTTCAAACGAAATCGGCACTGTATTGTTCAACCAAATTATCGGAGTCATCGAACATGTAAATGACTCGTGGGTTAAGATCGAATTTGAACTTGGTGATAAATTGATTCCTGCTTATGTCAGTAGCGCTTACATCAAACCATATACGGGCCCGACTGTTCCAGAGACAATCCCAGGCACGAAAAACGTCGTTTTAAACTATAGCGATTATGAATTGAAATTAACTGATATGGTTCAAATTCAAAAGAATGTTAATGCACAGACAGATAAATACCGTGGATCTGCTGCTTATGTATCTAAAGAGTTCATCCAATTGATTGAAGGCACTCAAAGCGGAAGAGTTTCGGCGAGCACTTTGAACGTACGTGCCGATGCCACAACAAATTCCCACATCTATGGAGTTTTGAACAGTAACAGTGTGGTCTCGATTCTTGGAGAAAAAGACAACTTCTATATCATCTCTTATAAGCGGAAAGCAGGAGAATCTGAACGAGTCTTCGATAACGCATGGCGGTTAGCGATGGAGTCTGATATTTTAAATCAAGTTGATCCTCGTCTCGTTAAATTCGAGGCTGCGCTTGATTCACCTCGCGAGTCATTCCAGTATTTAGATTTGTCTAAATCATCCAGTGTCTCTGCAACCATTTTGAATAAAGCACTACAAGGTAAAGGTATCTTATCTGGTCAAGCACAGGCTTTCATCGACGCTGGTAAGGCATTTAATATTAACGAAATTTATTTAATGTCACACGCTTTCCTTGAAACAGGAAACGGGACATCCACTCTTGCTTCTGGTGTTTGGGTAGATACGAATGGGAACTTGAGTACTTCTACGAGCACTCGTCACAAACTCGTCTATAACATGTACGGAATCGGTGCGACCGATGCCAATCCGACAGCTGGTGGTGCCAAGCACGCATTTGATAATGGCTGGTTTACTCCCGCAGCTTCTATTTATGGCGGTGGAGAATGGATCAGTAAACGATACGTGAACAATACGCGACAACAGAATACACTTTACAAAATGCGCTTTAACCCAGCAAAACCTGGTACGTATCAATACGCTACCGATATCGAGTGGGCCTATAAGCAAACCTTTAAAATTCATGAGATTTATAAACAGCTTGAAGAATATACAGTTGAGTTTGATATTCCACGCTTTATTTATTAAAACAACTTGAACGTTTAAAGAAGGAGAGTTTATCAGCTCCTTCTTTTTTGATACCCATGATAAGACAAACAAAAACAGAGGATTGTTATCGCCCGGTCGGGTAACAGTCCTCTGTTTTTACCATTCTCATAATTCATTTTACGAATAATTGATTTAAATAGGCTATTACTAAATCAATTATTTGATACTTTGACCATTTCCGTCTCATTCTGCAAACTCTCCGCGACCCGGACGAGCTCCGTCATCGCGCCATTCACTTCACCGAGACTCGCCGCCTGTTGGCTTGCCGCTGACGTGACTTCCGTCGCGTAGCGTGACGCCTCTTCGACCATACCGACGATCCCAGCCGAGTTCGTGACGACCGAGTCGATCTGGCCACGCGACTCATCTATGAGCGCATCGACCGAATGGACGTGGCTGTACACTTCGTTCGCCGAGTTGTGGATTGATGCGAACGCACCACCCGCCTTCTCAACGAGACCTACGCCCGTCTCCACTTCCGCTTTCACGTTCGCCATCGATGACGACGTGTCACCGACGAGACGTTTCACGTCGACAATCAAATCCGTGATCTCTTGCGTCGAGTTCGCCGTCTGTTCGGCGAGCTTCTTGACTTCGGCCGCGACGACCGCGAAGCCGCGTCCGTGTTCACCGGCCCGAGCCGCTTCAATCGATGCGTTCAAGGCAAGTAAGTTCGTCTGCGCCGAGATGTCGCTGATAACGTCCGTAATGCGTGAGATCTCGCCCGTCATCTCTGTCAACTTGCTGTTGAGCGTCGACGACTGCTCGACTTTTCCAGCAATCGCATGCATCGCATCGACCGACGACGAGGCAAGGCCTTTGCCACTCTCCGCTTCTTGTTGCATCTCACTCGCTGATTCGAGCGCCGAGCCCATCTCTTGACGGATGTTCTCCATCGTCCGAGCGACAGCACCGAGCAAGTCCATAGAGCTATACGTCGCGCTGACGTTGTCCTCGAGCATCTTGTTCAAGGCGTCCATCGCTTGACGGATGTTGTCGCCGGCGATATTGCCTTCTTGGACCGCTGCCGCAATCTCTTGCGCCGAACCGGTGAGCTGGTCCGCTGTGTAGCGCATGTTCGTCCCTTGTTCACGAAGGTGTCCGACCATGTTGTCCATCGAGAGGAGCAGACGGCCCATCTCTGAACGGTCTGTCGTCGTCTCGTCCGCGAACACGACCGTCAAGTCGCCGTTGCCGACTTCGACCGCCTTGTCCGACGCCAATTCGATTGCCTTGAGCGGGCGACGGGCGATCAAGTAGATGACGGCACCGCCGATTCCTGAAATGAGCAAGGCCACGGCCGTCCCGACGAGCATGACCTGCCCTTTCTCCATCTCAAGCTCGGTGAGCAGCAAAAGCGTGATCCAGCCGACCGCTCCGCCCGTGATAAAGGATGTGACCAAAATCCAAGCGAGCAGTTGGGTCGTAAAGTTTTTGAATAGCTTCACTATGAGTTCCTCCTCTTATGTCTTCATCACCTTTTATATCGTCCTAACCCCAGCTTTTGTATAGCGTTTTCAGTTGAAGTTTTGGTCAATGAAAAAACGCCCTCGTCACCGAGAGCGTCTTCATTAAAAACGGTCATCTTCTTTTGTCATGTGCACCTGTTCGCGCGGGGTCATGAGTGCGTCGATTGCGAGTGCGATCGCAGCCGCCCAGTGTAGCATCATGCCGAGGAACGGGATGAACCCGAGCACCGATGCCGTAATCCCGACGAGTGCCCCGACCGAAATTCGTTTCAGCCGCGACAGCGACACGACGAGCAAGACGATATGGAACACGAGCATGAACCCGAGCGGTGTGTAGCCCATGCTGATGATGAACAGCCCACCGAGTGCCGGTATACCGAGGAACGCCTCAAAGGCGGCCCCGAGCCATTTCAAATTCCGAACCATTTATCTCACCTCACAGTTCTAATAAATAGAACTCATAGCCGCCGTTTTCCGCAAATCCGGCCCGCTTGTAAATCTCGAGCGCGGCCTTGTTCTCCGTCTCGACGTCGAGCTCAAGCTTCGTCCGGCCCATGCGGAACAGCTGCTGGACCATCTGCTTCAACATCTTCGTGCCGTAGCCCTTGCCTTGCTCGTCCGCCTTGACGCCGAACGCATGGATGCTGCCGGCATCTTCGCCCGAAAGGAGGGCACGAATGACCCCCACCGGACGACCATCGACCTCACCGATATAGGTCACGCGGTCCGGCGTGTCAATCTGTTGATAGATGTTCTCCGTCACGTCGAGCGGGTCGCCGAACGCCTCACTGAGCGTCTCGATGATAAGCGGACGGTCGGCGTCCGTCGCCTCGCGGAGCGATACTTCGTTCGGCTTCAAGAACAGCTCGGCTTTTTTGAGCACCAAGTTGTATTCTGAGAATTGGTACGCCGCGCCGAGATGGTCGATGACCGCCTTGCCGTCCTTCGACTTGCGGTCGATGACGAACGTGAACGCCTCACAGCCGTTCTGTTTCGCGTCTTGCTTTGCCGCCTCCAAAAGCGCCGTGAAGACGCCTTGTTTGCGATAGTCCGGATGAACGAGCGCGTTCACTTCATACTCGTTCGGGAGATACGGGAAGAGCACCATATAGCCGACGAGCGTTTCGTCATCATAGACGGCGTAGTCGTTCTGACCGACCGCCACGTGCCCGAGTTTCACGTCAATCTTGTCATATGCGTTGACCGCTGCCTCGAGCGCGCCAACCTGTTCTGCTTGTCTCACTTCTTCTACTGTCCAATTCATGAAATCACCTCACGTCATATTGTAGCATAATCGAAAAAGCCCGCCGTAGTGAACTGCTCCCCGTCAAGTAGACAGTGTAAATAATGAAAACCAACCTAGGCGGCTTGAGACCTGTATTCGACAGGACTCAGGCCGTTTAGTCGTTTCTGGAAACGGTCGTGGTTGTAGAACGCTATGTAGTTCTCGATTGCCTTCGTCAGTTCGCTATAGGCCTGGAACTCACGCAAATAGTACATCTCCACTTTCAGGGTGCCCCAGAAACTCTCGATTGGGGCGTTGTCGATACAGCGTCCCACGCGGGACATGCTGTGGGTCAGTCCCGCGTCCTCTACCATGCGTTTGAACCCTCTCGAGGTGTATTGGAACCCTCGGTCGCTATGGATCATCAGACTCGCTCCTGTACGTAGACGCGCGATGGCTGGCATCATCGTTTTAAAGACGAGCCCGTTGTTGTTGGACTTCCCGACACGATAGGCGACGATTGAGCCGTCGTACAGGTCGATAATCGCGCTAAGGTACGCCTTCTTTCCGGCACCGTATTTGAACTCGGTGACGTCGGTGCACCATTTCTCGTCCGGCCGGGCCGCGCTGAACTCTCGGTTCATCAAGTTCTCGGCCACATGCTGTGGCGTTGACTTCTTATGTTTCCTCCGCTTCCGGCGGATGATCGATTGAATCCCATGGCTATGCATCAAACGATAGATTCGCTTTTCATTGAACGGGGACAAGCTTTGTTGCCGGCGTAACCGATTGATGGTCATCGTGATCCGACGGTACCCGTATGTCCCGTTCGCCTGATCATAGAGTAGACGGATGTCCTCCAGGAGCTTCTCGTTCTCTTCTTGACGCACCGATATGGTGCGATTCAACCATTTGTAATAGGCCGCCCGTGAGATGCCGGCGACCCGGCAGAGGAGCACAATCGAGAGGGCTTCCTCTTCGTTCAATTCTTTGATGGCGATATATCTTTGCTGTAGCCGTACCTGGCTGATCACGACCTCCTCTCGATCTCCTCTAACTTTTTTAGGAACAGGTTGTCCGCACGAAGAAGTTCGTTCTCAAGCTCCATTTGCTGGATACGACGTTTCAGCTTCTCTTCTTCACTTAGTTCATCCTCTGGCTTCGTACGCCCACGGCGGTCTAGGAGCGCTTCGGCCCCGGTCGTGTCATACTTCTTGACCCAGCCATAGACCTGGGCATAGGATACCTGATATTGTTCCGCGGTCTGCTGGTAGTTGCGACCATTCTCCAAACAGTATTTCACGATCTCAAAGCGCTCTTCAAATGTAGTTTTTCTTCCTTTTGTCATAGCTAGACCCATCCCTTTTCTCGAATCTGTTAACTCGCTATGACTAGTATACTTCCTAATCCATCTGTGAAGAACAGACCAGTGACTGATTTGATGTTTGGAGAGTGTCTCTAGTTTAGTGAGACCACCGAGATAGTCACGGACCGCCGCAATCTTCTGTTCCTTGGTGTAGGGCTTCCATGTCCTCGATTGCTTCAACGCGTCAATACCGCCGGTATCGAATTTTACTTTCCATAACTGAAGGGTGTCCATAGAGACGTCATGTGCCTCCCTGATTTCCTTCCAGGTATATGTGCCTTGATTCATCATGCGCAGCGCGCTCAGTTTTTGTTCGATCGTATGTCGACTTCTCGTCATAAAAAAACACTCCCCAATCAGATAAACAGATTTGTTATTTCATCTGTCTACTTATTGGGGAGCATATCATAGCGGGCAGGCTCATAACGTACGGAACTCGAGCTCTGGGAGCGTCTCAAGCAGCTCCGCGATCTCATCCGTGTGCGCCTCGGCACCCGGGACGGCCTCGGTCGGTTCGACCCAGAAGAACGTCTTGTCGCTCGCACCGAGGTAGTTGCCGTAGCCGACTTCCTGGGCGAACGCCGCTTCCGATAGTTCACGGTCAATCAAGTCCAAATGGAACAACAACTGGTCGTCACCGTCCTCGACGTTATAGTAGAGGTCGAACGTGCCGTAGCTGTTCTGATCGCCGACATCGACGACGTCCTGCGCCTTCTCGATATAGACGTCCCCACGCTCAATCGCCTCGACGATTTTCGACGGGAGAATGATCTCATAACCGAGCTCACGGTCACGGATCGTCTGCGTCGTATCGTCAGTCCGTCCCCGGGACGAGACGACACCGACCGTTGCGACGAGGGCACCCGTCACGCCAAGCGCGACCGCCCATTTCATTGTTTTATTCATCTGAACCACTCCTTCTGTGAAGTCTGTCATGACCTGATTATCTCATATCTCATCGAGCGTACACTAAATATTCTGAAAAAATGTTTTAGGATGCGTTGACGCACGTCCGTCAATCCCATACGATGAAGATATCGTATTATAGAAAAGAGGAACTGATATGTCAAACGAACAACAATTGTCACGCGCACAGCTCGACGCGCTCTTAAAAAACGTCTTCGCCCTTCAAATCCCGGTCATCGAGAAGTTCATGACCGACCTGTTCAAAAAGTACGTCTCGACAGCGTCCACGTTCAAGCAGGACATGGACACGATGAAAGCGACGGAATGGCATAAGCAGTTCTTCGGTCAGAAAGTGATGCCGCACTTGTTCATCGAGAATCTCGGCTTCGGCGCGTCGTTCCGTCATCAGGAGCAAGACAAAGTCGTCAAAATTCCGGACAATATGACGGTCGTGAAACCGGACTCGGACGACCAGATTGAAGAGATTCTCCAAAACCTCGACAAGACGATGGCGTCGATGGACAACATCAAAAACAAAGGACTCGTCAAAAAGTTCTATAAAGAGACGCTCGAACTCATCTGCCAGCTCGGTAGCCGGACTGGGATGATGGACGAGTTTTATGAGCAAGTCAAAGGCAGCTTGACGAAAGCATGACCTTTCATCCACGTCCACGGACGTGGATTTTTTTAATGACCGTCCCGCGGCTCGAACACCGCCAAGCGCTCGATATTGGCCAGAATCGGCCGTGCCTTCCCAATCAACGTCTGTGTCGTCTCAAGCGACAGCGATTGTTGATGCGCCTCCATACTTTCCCACACCTCATAGACGACGATCGACTCGTCGTCGAGCGACGCCGCGACTTGATACACGCAACACGTCGCCTCTCGTTCCATCGCCTCGGCCGCCTCGAGCAAGATGGCGAGAAGCATCTCGTGCTCGCCCGGAACGGCCGTCAATTTGCCGAACAATCCATACGGTTTCATCTTCATCCCTCCTTGTCGTATCGATTCGCCGCCGGCACCGTCTTCTCCTTTACACGAAACTGGCTACGGCTGTGCAAGACGACCCCAATCATGACGAGCGAGATGCCGACGAGCGACAGCCCGGACGGCAGATGTGCCCCGAGGAAAAACAATTCGCCGATAAGCGCGAACAACACCTCGAGCGCCTGGGTCGCCTCGACCGTCGCCAGTCTCCCCATATCGTGTTTGACGAGGTCGGTCGCCTTGAAGAAGAGTACCGTCGCGACGACGCCCGACAAGAGTGCGACGAGGAGCGTCTGCGTCAGTTGCGAACCCGTGGGCGCACCGGTCGTCAACCCGTAACCGAACAAGAGGAGCCAGACCGGGAGCGAACCGATACACATACCGAGGATGCGCTCGAACACGTCGAGGTCGGTGTGGGCCATCATCTTCCGGTTACCGAGCGGATAGGCGAACGCAGCAATCAGTACCGGAAGCACACCCACCGCCAAGAAACGTGGCTCGAAGTCGGCGAGGAACTCGACTTGCATCAAGACGACGCCGAACAGGATAAGCCCCGAGAAGCGGAGCGCCGTCCACGGAATCCGTTCCCGCGTCCCGTCACCACGACGGAAGAGGGGCGACAACAGCGCCCCGGCGATAATCGTCACTTGCCACGTGCCGGCGATGAGCCAAGGCGGGGCGACCTCGGCGGCGAGACAGATCGGGACGTAAAACAGACCGAAGCCGACCGTCCCCCAGACGAGCCACGGCCACGGCTCGTCGACGATGGCGTGGCGCACCCGGGTCATGCCACCCCGGACGGCCACGACGACCATGAGCAGCGGGATCATGAACAGGAAGCGGAGCGAGGCGCTATACGCCCAACTGCCTCCGCCGACCTGCATCGATTCATTCAAGACGAACGTGCTCGCGAAAAACAAGGCGGCGAGTACACCTAATAACAGCGGACGCATACGGTCTCTCCTTTCTGAATCCCCACTTGTTCCCTATCCGTCCCGCATTTCCCTGCTTCTACAAAAAAAATCAAGCAGCCGCGGCTGCTCGATGTGAATCAATGGATATCGCGTTTTCGGAAATTCCCGCCTTTGACCTCGGACACCTCGTACACGACGACGAACGCCTCTGGGTCGACCTGGTTGATGATTTCTTTCATCTTCCGCTCCTCGAGCCGGTTGATGACGCACGTGATCTCGTAATAGCACTCTTTCGAGTAGGCACCTTGAATCTGGTTGAGCGTCGCGCTCCGACCGAGCCGGTCGCGAATCGTCTCGACCATGACCTCAGGCGCGCCCGTGATGATCTTGAACGTCTTCGCACCGCTCAGTCCCTCCTCAACGATATGAATCACTTTCGAGGCGATGAAGTAGGCGATGGCCGACAGCACCGCTCCTTGCAGGCCGAACACCGTCGAGACGACGATGAAGACGAACACGTTCAAGAACAGAATCAAGTCGCTCGTCCCGAACGGCAACTTCCGTGATAACAGGACGGCCAGCATGTCGATGCCGTCGAGGGCGCCTCCGTTCCGGAGCGATAGCCCCATCCCGAGTCCGAGAATGATTCCGCCGACGACCGTGACGAGCAGCGTGTCCCCATCGATAATCGTCGGGACGCGGTGCATGATGAGCGTCCCGATTGAGAGCGAGGCGATGCCCGTGACCGATAGGATGGCGAAGCTCTTCCCGATCTGCTTATAGCCGAGATAGACGAACGGGATGTTCAGAATTCCGAGGAACACCCCGAGCGGCACGCCCGTCAGTTGGGAGACGACGATGCTGATGCCGGTGATGCCGCCGTCCGACACGCTATTCGGGATCAACACCGACTCGAGGCCGTACGCCGCGATCATCCCGCCGATGATATTCATAATGATTTGAAAGCCCATCAGCCAGGCTCGATTGTCACGTTTCATGAATCATGTCCTCCTTTATAAATCAACTTTCCTAGTCTAGCATAAAATAATAGTAAAATAGCATATACGATATCGACAAAAACTTGTGTCAGATTGTCTGCCGCTTCTGCTTCATCTCGTGTGAGGTTTGCTATACTAAAAAGAAAAAGGGAGTGACCCCCGATGCAGCGTCCACCGATGCCTTCCCCGACTCCGGAGGAAATGCTCCGCTTGAAACGTGTCCATAACCCGATCAAACCGACCGAGCTTCTCGCCAAGGGGCTGCTCCTGTTGCTCGGCGCCTTCATCTTCGCGGTCGGGCTCGAGGCATTCCTCGTCCCGAACCAAATCATCGACGGCGGCATCGTCGGCGTCTCGATCATCACGTCGTATTTGACCGACACGAAGCTCGCCATCTGGCTCGTCTTGTTCAACATCCCGTTCATCTTCTTCGGCTATCGCCAAATCGGGAAGACGTTCGCCGTCGTCACGTTGTTGGCGATCACGCTCATGTCCGGCTTCACGATCTTGCTCCATTCGGTCGAGCCGTTCACTGACGATTTGCTGTTGTCGACCGTGTTCGGCGGCTTCTTGCTCGGCGCCGGGGTCGGGCTCGTCATCCGGGCCGGTGGGTCGCTCGACGGGACCGAGATTTTGGCCGTATCGTTCACGGACCGGTTGCCGTTCTCCGTCGGTGAGATCGTCATGTTCTTCAACATCTTCATCCTCGGAATGGCCGGGTTCGTCTTCAGCTGGGACCGGGCCATGTACTCGCTCCTCACGTATTTCATCGCCTTCAAGACGATCGATATCGTGCTCGAAGGAATCGATCAGTCGAAGGCCGCGTGGATCATCACCACCTCACCCGATGACGTCGGTCAAGCCATCATGGACCGACTCGGCCGGGGTGTGACGTATTTGCACGGGGAAGGCGCCTACACGGGCGACGGCAAGAAGGTCGTCTTCACCGTCATCAGCCGACTTGAAGAGACGAAACTGAAAGACATCCTCGACGACTATGACGAGAAGGCGTTCCTCGCCATCGGCAATATCCATGACGTCCGGGGCGGCCAGTTCAAAAAGAAAAATATCCACTAAAAAAATCGGCCCCGCGGGACCGATTTTTTATTTATCCAATTTTCGCTTGATCGCGCCCGTTCATCTTTGCCTGATAGAGCGCGGCGTCGGCACGTTCGAATACGACCGTGCCGGGCTCCGCTCCTGCAAGCGTGGCTCCGATCGACACCGTCATCGGGATTGTTGTCCCTTCGAACGAGAATGGTGTATCCCGGACGACAGTGACGATGTCGTCGGCAATCGACCTCACGTCTCCGACGTCCTCGAGTACCATCAAGAACTCTTCCCCGCCGTAGCGCCCGACGAAGCCGTCCGGCGGACAGTTCGCCTGTAACGTTTGACCGATGTGGTGAAGCGCTGCGTCACCGGCTCGATGACCATATGTATCGTTCAACTGCTTGAACCGGTCGACATCGATGACGAACAGCGCCCAAGGGAGACCCGACATCTCGACCTCGTTCAAACGTTCGAGCATCATATAGCGGTTCGGGAGACCCGTCAGCTCGTCAATCGTCGCCCGCTGCGCGTGCAGCCGGAACATGCGCAGGTGCGTCTCAATCTGTTTCGCGACCCAGTAACACATCCAGCCACCGAGGAACGTCATGACGAAATACGGCAAGAACACGGTCGTGAACGCCTGAATCGGGACGTTGCTAGCAATTCGAAACAAGACGAGCACGGCCCCGAACACGAGATAGGCCGAATACAAGTGACCGCGTCGCATCACCAGTCGATTTAACACGAGCGACAACACGAAGAACAAGCCGAGCGTGCCGAACGAGCGGATGAATTGGTCGGTCATGCCGTCGAGACCGAAGCGACTGAGAAGAGTCAACCCCATCGTGACGGCGACTCCGACCGGTCCGGCATAGGCGCCTGAGAGCGCGAGCGGGATAATCCGGAGGTCGACTCTTGCCTCTCCGACTTGAAACGAGTTGACCGTCAACAGTACGGCCGCGAGCCCCATGGCGAGACCAAACCAGATGCGGACCGCATAAGGAGAACCTGCCTGAATCGGCAACAGCTGGCGCATGAGATACAGGGCCAGTGATAAAACGAGATAGATGATACTGACATTGATGAAAAAGATGTTGATGACTTGACCCAAGCCTTGTCCTCTCCCGCCATTTCTTTCCTCCTATCCTATCGTACAAAAGTGACGCATGTCACCCTATCCAAATTTTAGGACAGCTAAAAAGCCGGAAGCTCACGCTTCCGACTTGTTTTGCATCATCTGTTTCATCAAGTTGGCGCTGTCGCGGGCCGATTCGTTCTCGGCCTGCATCTGGACGTACACCTCATGACGATGGATGTCGATATGGCGCGGGGCGTCGATGCCGAGCTTGACCTGGTCGCCTTCGATGGCGAGCACGGTGAGCGTCACATCGTCCCCGATATGGATGGCCTCGCCTTGTTTTCGTTTCAATACGAGCATCAGCGCACCTCTTCTTTCTGACCGCCGAGCGGGAACCGGGCCGGGTAGACGTCATCCAAGATGACTTGCTTCCCGCGGCGCTCTTTCGTCTCGATGACGATTGGGGCCTTCAAGTTGAGCGTCGAGGCGTCGAACGGTTCGCGGAGCGTCACGATGGCATACACCGAGACGTGTTCCGCCTCATCGATGCCAAGTTGCTCTTTCGCGCCGTCGGTCAATTCGAACGCATAGTCCGGCTTGTGCCAGAACGGGTTCGTCACGACGAAGGCGCAGGCCGGGTCCTCGAGCGACTGGAGCGACCAAAACGGGAGCTCGTCGCCGTACGGGATGAGGGTGAACGTCTTCGAGTCCGGGAATCCGGGAATCTCGCTGACGAACGAGATCGTCTCTTCTTCATTTACTTCGATTTTGCCAAAATAGTCTGTCTCAATGAACATGGGTTGTCCTCACTTTCAACGCGTCTCATCATACATGCCACCGACCGGCCACATCTCGAGCGACGCCTGCTGACGGAGCGAGATGTCCGTCGTCCATGGCGTGAACGAGATGTCGGCTGGGGTGAGTGATACATCAATCTGTGCCGGCGTCAGGTTCCACTCGATTTTGACATCCGCCGGCGTATACGTCAACTTCACGCGGTCGAGCGATTTCGGCATGAAGTCCATGTCGACGACCGGGTACGGGGCGCTCGTCTTCTCAGCGGCCATCGCGGCGATCGGGTTGCCGTTCTCGATGCGCATGAGCCGGTCCCCGTCCCGGGCCGTAGTCGAGATCGCTTCCCGGGCCGCCTGCTCCCCGAGCTGACCGAAATGGCGCCCGAGCTCGAGCGCCGCCTTCAAGTTGCTTTCACTGCGCGCGACCGACGAGTCGACCTCGAGCGTACCACTTGTCGTCTGTTGGGTCATCTCGACCTTGCCTTGCGTCATCGACACATCGGCCCGGCCTTGCCTCATCTCGAGGTGGGGCCGGTTCGACGTGATTTGAATCGCGGCCTGCGTCTGCCGCATCTCAAGCCGGGCGATGTTCATCGTTTACCGGAGGAAGTCGAGGAGCGTCGGTTGAATGATTCGGGCGCCGGCCGATAGCGCGGCCCGGTGCACCGTCTCGTGAGACTTGAGCTCCATGATGACTTTTTCGATGTCGATGTCTTCGTTATCGGACATGATCGTCTTGGCGATGATCTCATGTTCTTGCAGGCGGTTGTCGACGAGTTCCAACCGGTTGGCGCGCGCCCCGAGCTCGGCCCGTTCCGTGATCAAGTTTTGGGCGATCACGTCGAGGTCGGCGAGCTCGTTCGAAAGAACCTCACCGGTCGTGTTCGGGTCGGCCAGTTTCGAGACGAGGTCGTGGAGTCCGGCGAACACGTCGCTGCCGAACACCGTCTCCGGCTGCATGTTCACTTGGACGGTGATGCCTTTCGACACTTCAAAGGCGACTTTCCCGCTCGCTGCCGGCGCCCCGTCCGGATAGATGCTGTTGACGTCCCCGTTCGGGTCGGCAAGGAACGCCTTCAAGGCGTCCATGTCGACGAGTGGTTGGTCCGTCTTCGTGCCGTTGTAAATATATTTCTCGCCCGACTTCGCGTTCGCGAGTGAGCCGATATGTTCGATCAACTGATTGACCTCACTTTGGATAATTTGACGTTGCGACGACTCGTACGTGTCGTTCGCCGCCTGCGTCGTCAGTTCGCGAATCCGTTTGACGGCTTCCGTCACTTCGTTCAACGTCGAGTCGGTCAAGTCCATCCAGCTCGTCGCTTCGCTGACGTTGCGGCGGAACTGGTCGACCTCGCGCACCTCGGTCCGGTAGCGCATGCCTTGCATGGCGACGACCGGGTCTTCCGAAGCCCGTTGAATCCGTTTCCCGCTGATGAGCTGTTCTTGCACTTGGGCGAGCTTGTTATAGCTGCTCGATAAGTGTTTCAAGTTCGTCTGTGTGAGCATCGTCTGTGTGACTCGCATCAAGCATTACCTCCCTACGACACCCATGCCGTTGATGATTTTGTCGAGCATCTCGTCGACGGCCGTGATGTTGCGGGCCGCCGCGTTATAAGCGTGTTGATATTGAATCATCATCGTCATCTCTTCGTCGAGCGAGACGGCGCTCACTGCCTGGCGGCGCTGGTCCGAGCTCGCCATGAGGGCGAACGTGCTGGTCGCGAGTCGTCCGCTCTGGTCGGCGGCGACAGCCATGTTCCCGATGACGTTCTGATAGTACTTCCCGATCGACGTCTCTGTCTGGACCGATCCGTCGAAGCTGAGCGTGGCCGACTTCAAGTTCGCCAACGCAAGTGCCCCGCTGCCGTCCCCGATGTTGCCGTCTTGAGACGCGGCGATCAAATCGAGGTTGTTCATGACGGCGTCGCTCACTTTGATCGTCGCGGCGCTCGCCGTCCCTTCGAAGAAGTTCGCCGTCCCGGCGTTGCCTTTGGCGTCCATGTTGTTGCTGTGGGCCGTATTGAACGCCGAGGCGAACTGGCCGGCCATCTCGTCCAAGTCTTTCAACATCGTCGCGTACGCGCCGTTCACGCTGCCTGATTCGGGCGTGTCCGTACCGTACATCTCGACGAGCGCTTTCCATTTACCGTTTGGCATCGATGCATGCGTGAGGGCCACGTCCGCTCCGGTCGCATCGGTCATGTCGAGACCGTCGAACGAGCCGACCGTGCCGTTGATCCCATCGACGAGCTTATGGTCGACGCCACCGATCGTGACGACGATGTCGATCCGGCCCTCGGCGACTTTCTGTGAGTTCCCGCGCGATTCCCCGTTCGTATAGTCGACCGGGACGCGTTTGAAGTCCATATATTGGGCAAGCTCGTCCATGTAGCGGTCACGCTCGTCATACAGCTCGTTCGGGAGCACGCCGAGCGGCTCCGCGTCACCGATTTGACGGTTGACCTCACTGATCTTCGTCATCAAGTCGTTCACTTTCTTGACGACGACGTCGCCTTCTGAGGCTAGGTCGGCCTGTACTTTTTGGAGCGAGGACGACATGTAGTTGAACGTCTCCGCGAGCGTCATCGCCCGTTGGCGCACGACGCTGCGCGCGCCGGCGTCATCCGGGTTGACCGACAAGTCTTGGAGCGAGGCCCAGAATAAGTCGAGCGATTTGGCGAGGCCCGTCTCGGACGGCTCGTTGACGATGTCCTCCATGCGGCCGAACGCTGCCTCTTTCGTGGCGTAGTAGGCGTTCTTGACCGATTCGTCACGATATTGCTGGTCGATCATCAAGTCACGGATCCGAGCGAGCGTCTCCCCGCGGACACCTGTCCCGAACTGCCCGGCCTTCGTTCCGCCGAAGTTGACGCTGAGCTGTTCGGTCATGCCGAGCGATAGGCGCTGGCGTGAGTAACCCGGGTTCGAGGCGTTGGCGACGTTGTTCCCTGTCGCCTGGAGCGCCCACTGGTGCGTCGTCAAACTGCGACGCGCCGTCTCTAATCCCATAAATGTTGAGCCCATTAAACTTCCTCCTTATACATCTCGGCTGAACGAGCGCGTCTCGAGCGCCTGTTGACCGTACGTGAAATCATCTGCCTCTGGCAGGAGCATGTCCAAATGCCATTCGATATACCGGAGCGACTGTTCGAGCAAGACGGCGTTTAATTCATTTTGTCGTTTCAGCTCGAGGACGACCGGTCGTAACGCTTCTTTCTCTTCATCGTCCAAAACGTACGTTCCTTGAAGTCGTTCCGCCTCTTTTTGTTTGATTTGTCGGACGAGCGTCGCCTCTTCCTTGACGAGCGCGCTAAAAGCGGGCATATCTCCGTTGACGAGCAGTCGTTCTTTTTCATAAGCGATTTCGAGCAAACGTGTATGTAATGTGAGCATAAGTCTCTCCTTTGTCCAAAAAAAGAGCCGACTAAAGAAAGGGTGTCCCTTGTTTAGTCAGCTTCCGTGCCATCATATTTATGCGAAGGTCTCCCTCGGACCTCGCTTTCATTCATCCTTGTAGAAAGCGTTTGGCGATCTCGCGCGCGTCCCGTGAATACGTCCCAGCGTTGATTTCCGCCTTCAAGGCGTTAATCTTCTCCAGGCGCTCCGGATGTTTCACCGGTTCTTCAAACCGGGCGCGGGCTTCGGCCGATATCGATAGTTGGTCCGTTTGGCGTGTCAGCTCGGGCTTCGTCTCAGGTTGCGTTTTCTTCTCATAAGTGTTCGGTAAGTGTACCCACTTTGCAGAATCGATGCGCATACGTGTCCCCCCTCTTCTCAGTTGTTAGTCCAAACGATAAGCGCGAACGCTTTGTTTCGTGACGGTGGCTTGTAGCCCTTTCAGTTCTTGCTGCATGTCGGTCTGACAACCCGCGCATACCTTTCCTTGGTTCGTCGGATTGCCGCAGCGCACGCAGGCGATGTTCAGAGACGGGTTGTCCTTGATGATCAAGCGTCCTTCATGGATATATCGCGTGATATCAAGTTCGGAGACTCCTGTCGCTTCGACAAGGGCCCCGATCGTCGTCTGTTTGTTGGCGGGTTCGCGGATGAAGTCCCGGACTTTCAAGAAGTTTTGGAAATCGACTTCCGCGCAGGATGGGCAGTAAGGCGAGCGGCTTTGTTTCATGAACAGCCGTCCGCATGTTTGACAAGTTGTTGCTTCCACAGTCATTCACCTCTGCCCTTTATATCGGACGCATTTTTAATTTGTTTAGCGTCCGGAACAGGCAAACGGCAGAAACTTGTTCCACCCCGGCCCGGCGCAGGGTGAGCGCCGCTTGATGCAACGTCGTCCCGGTCGTATAGACGTCATCGACGAGGACAATT
This sequence comes from Exiguobacterium mexicanum, assembly GCF_005960665.1. Classification (GTDB taxonomy): domain Bacteria; phylum Bacillota; class Bacilli; order Exiguobacteriales; family Exiguobacteriaceae; genus Exiguobacterium; species Exiguobacterium mexicanum_A. The sequence goes on along the minus strand of NZ_CP040676.1, from coordinate 670,822 downwards.
TTGCCACAGCGCGGTAACCGCTGTACAGTGAACGGGTTCGCACGGTGCCGCCTTTCTTCTTTCCCAAGTTCGCGCTGACTTGAAACCTCGGCTTTCACGAGCGTCCGTTCCGTCGGTCCGATCAATCGGGCGAGCACCTCGGCCTGATTGAAACGCCGCGTCCGTAACCGCTCCTCGCTGAGCGGGATCGGCACGTAGACGACATCCGGTTCTCGCAGCTGCCTTAGTACCGGGCGCATCTGATTGGCCAGGACGACGTCACCGCCGAACTTGTAGCGGTGGAGCCAGTTCACACCCGCCTCGTCATATAGGTAGAGCGAGCGCACGGTCAAATCGAGACCGAGGGCAAGCCACCGGACGCAATCGTCGCATGTCGCCCCGTCCTCGGTCGGATGGCCGCAGCGCGGGCAGCCCGAGATGATCGGGGTCAATCTCCCCTCGCAGTCCGGGCAGACCCAGTCCCGTTTTAAGAGCGTCGCCGGGCTCCACGGAATAGCGAACGGTTTTCGGCAGACGAGACAGTTCATCTCCGGTTCGCCTCCTCGATTTCGCGGATGGCCCGGTCTTGCCGGAACGTGCGCTCGTGGTAGAAGAAGACGACATCCCCGGTCGGCGCGGTCGGTTTCCGACCGGCCCGCCCTGCCATCTGGACGAGGGCGCGGGACGAGAACAAGGCGTGGCTGCTGTCGAGGACGGCGACGTTGACCCCGGTCACGGTCATGCCCCGCTCCCAAATCGACGTCGCGAGCACGATCCCGTTCGTCGCCTCGAGCCATTCGAGTGTATCCGTCCGCTCGTCCGTATCGGCCGAGACGGCTTTGCAGGGGAAGCCGTTTGTCTCAAGCAGCTCCCTGTATCGGGCAAGGTCCGGCTTCGTCGGGATGAACAGCAAACGTGGGGACCCCTCGTATTGCCGACAGAAGTCGAGGATGGCCTGCCCCGTCTCACGGACGAGTCGCGGCACCGGCAAGTCGTGGCCGTGATAGCGGCGCGATAGATGCACGGTCGGGAACTGGCGCTGCCATACGGTCGGCGTCGCCGTCACGAACAAGAATAGGCCTTTCCCGGCTCGGCGGAGCGTCCACCAAAGTGCCAAATCGAAGGCGAACGGGAAGGCATCAGACTCATCGACGAGGACGTAATCGAACACATGTCGTAAGTTCACGAGCAGCGGCGCCGTCGCGACAGTGATCATCCCAATCGTGTCCTTGTCCCCGCCCCCGTAACGCCGGGTGATTGGGACGGAGAAGGCGGCCTCGAGCCGGTCGACCCATTCGATGGCGACGTCACGGCGCGGCGAGACGACGAGGACACGCTTCCCGTCATTGACGACGCGTGCGATGACGGGGAACGTCATCTCCGTCTTGCCGGCACCACAAACGGCATGGACAAGCCCGCTCGTTTGAGTTTTCCACCAGGTGAGCAACTGCCGGCTGACGTGCTGCTGGTCTCCCGACAGTTCGAACGGCATGACGAGTTCTGTCGGTTCGACCGGTGTCGTGATGTCTTCTTCCCCGAGACGGTCGCACTGACAGACACGGCCGAGATGGAGGCAATTCCGACAATAGCGACACGCACCGTGGTGGCACGTGAACGAGCGGGTGTCCGCGCTCAGACAGCGTTGACAGATGCCGAAGCGGATGGCGGGCGTGCCGGTGTCGCGGATGATGAGTTGTCCCAATACAATCAGTCCTTTTTGAATGAGGATATCATGTGAGAAGCCGACGGACATGAGGCGTTGTCAGCATGTAGCGTCACCATTCCCGTACGGAACCTGAGCCATTTGCGACTTACGACCGAGGCGAACGGTGCAACATCTCTTTTATAGTAGGAGTAGACCAATAATTGGAAAGCAGGTGTCCGATGCACAAACGACCGCTTCATAACGTCTTGACCGTACTCGGAATGATGGCCGTGTTCTGTCTCGGTTGGTGGGTGTGGTATGTGCTGAACGGCAGTGAGGCGGCCGAACAACGAGCCGTCCGAGCAGCCGAAACGTATGTCGACACGACGTATCCCGAGATGGAACTCGTCATGACCGACGTGACGTACTTATCCCTGTACGATGCGAAGTATTACGTCTTGTTCGCGTCCCCGTCCCATGCCGAAGCTGAGTTGTGGGTGCGCGTCACTCGAGCCGGAGACGTCGTGGACGACAATATCGGGGATGTCGCGAACGTCTCACGGTCATTGGACAGACGCGACGCCTTCGACTAACGACGTATAATCAAAAAACTCGTCAGACGATTTTTCGTCTGGCGAGTTTTTCTCGTTATGCGTTATGCGTTCCGTTTGTAGAACATGATCGCCTCATACGCCCGGAGCGACAACGTCGTCCCGTCGAGCTGCGGCACGTCATAGTTGTGGCTGACGACCTCGGCCTGCGAGAAACCTGCCGGGATCTCATACGTCGTCTCAGGGCCGTAGAAGTTGGCGACGACGAGCACTTCCTCGTCTTCCGTCTTCCGCGTGTACGCCCAGACATCGAGCGCGTCCGGTGTGAGGAGCGTATAGTCCCCGTCCGTCAACACGTCGAACTCTTTGCGGAGCGAGATCAAGTTCTTGTAGTGGTAGAACACCGAGTTCGGGTCGTCGAGCGCCGTCTCGACGTTGACATCGGTATAGTTCGGCGCCACGTTGATCCACGGCGTCCCGCTCGTGAAGCCGGCGTGCGGCGTCGCGTCCCACTGCATCGGCGTCCGCGAGTTGTCGCGCGACTTCTGTTTGATGGCGGCCATCATGTCCTCGTGCGACACGCCCTGTTCGCGTTTCAAGTTATAGGCGTTGAGCGTCTCGATGTCACGATACTCGTCGAGCGAGTCGAAGCCTGGGTTCGTCATGCCGATCTCCTCGCCTTGATAGATGTACGGTGTCCCTTGGAGGCCATGGAGCACGGTCGCGAGCATCTTCGCGCTCTCGACGCGATGGTCGGTGTCGTTGCCGAACCGGCTGACGACGCGCGGCTGGTCATGGTTGCACCAGAAGATGGCGTTCCAGCCCTTGCCGTGCATCCCTTCCTGCCACGTCGACATGATGTCTTTCAGTTGGATGAAGTCGAACGGGGCGGCGACGAACTTCTCGCCGTTCGGATAGTCGACTTTCAAGTGATGGAAGCTGAACGTCATGCTGAGCTCGCGCTCGTCCGGGCTCGAGTAGCGGACGCAGTGGTCGAGCGTCGTCGATGACATCTCGCCGACCGTGATGACGTCGTGGCCGTCGAACACCTCGCGGTTCATCTCTTTCAAATATTCATGGATGCGCGGCCCGTCCGTATAGAACTTGCGGCCGTCCGAGTCGTCTTCCGGGAAGTCCTGCTGCTTCGAGATCAAGTTGATGACGTCGAGGCGGAACCCTTTGATGCCTTTGTCACGCCAAAAGCGCATCATTTCATATACGTCCTCGCGCATCTGCTCGTTCTCCCAGTTGAGGTCGGCCTGGGTCACGTCGAACAAGTGGAGATAATATTGGCCGCTCTTCTCATCGTACTTCCAGGCGTTGCCGCCGAACTTCGACTCCCAGTTCGTCGGCTCGTCGCGCCAGATGTAATAGTCGCGGTAGCGCTCGTCGCCGGCGAGCGACTTCTGGAACCACTCATGCTCGGTCGACGAGTGGTTGACGACGATGTCCATCATGAGCCCGATGCCGCGCGCCTCGGCCTCGCGGACGAGCTCGTCAAGATCGTCCATCGTCCCGTACGACGGGTCGATCGCGTAATAGTCGCTGACGTCATAGCCGTTATCGTTTTGTGGTGACTTGTACACCGGCGTCATCCAGATGTATTCGATGCCGAGCTCGGCCAAATAGTCGAGCTTGGCCGTCACGCCTTTGATCGAGCCGGTGGCATTGCCTTCCGGGCTATAGAAGCTTTTCGGATAAATTTGATAGACGACAGATTTGCGCCAGTTTGATGGTGTCATAGGTGTAGTCTCCTTTTGTAAGAGTTTTCATTTGTACAGGAAAAGGGGAAGAACCTCCGTCCCTCCCCTTGTCAGTCATCTTCTTATGCGACTTTGTTTTTCTCGATTTCGCCTTTTTTCATGTAACGTTTCGACAGAGCGATCGTCAACACGAACGGTATGACGAGGGCGATGACCATCCCGACGATGAAGATAAGAATCTTATCGGTGAAGATTGACAGGAATCCAGGAAGACCCCCGACCCCGACAGCGAACGCTTGGACGTCGTTCAATGTGATGAACACCGCCGCGACGGCCGACCCGATCATCGCCGAGTAGAATGGGAACTTGTTCGGCAAGTTCACCCCGAACATGGCCGGCTCGGTAATCCCGAAGAATGCCGAGATCGATGACGTCGAAGCCATACTCTTTTGTTTGGCGTCGTGTTTGAACACGAGGAACATCGCAAGTGCGGCTGCACCTTGGGCGATGTTCGACAAAGCGAGCATCGGCCAGAGGAACGTCCCGTTCGTCTCCGCGATGAGCTGCAGGTCGATGGCGAGGAACAAGTGGTGCATCCCGGTAACGACGAGTGGTGCGTAGAGCAGACCGAACAGGAGTGCCCCGACGACCGGTACCGCTTCAAACACGTTGACGATTCCCGTTGCAATCAAGTTACCGAGGCCACGTGTGAGCGGTCCGACAATCGAAAGCGCAAGGAAACCAGTGATGACGATTGTCGTGATTGGCACGACGAGCAATTGAATCGCATTCGGTACATGTTTTTTCAAGAAAATCTCAATATGGCTCAAAATGAAGGCCGCGGCCAAAATCGGAAGAATCTGACCTTGGTAGCCAACTTTCTCGATCTCGAACAAGCCGAGGATATTGAACGTCGGAACGTCGCCTTCCAGCGCTGCTTGTCCGTAACCCCATGCATTCAAGAGATCCGGGTGGACGAGCAAGAGACCCATGACGATCCCGAGCACTTCGCTGCCGCCGAACCGTTTCGTCGCCGACCAACCGACGAGTGCCGGGAGGAAGACGAACGCCGTGTTCGCCATCATGTTGACGAGATCCCATAACCCTTGTAGGTTCGGATATTCCTCAATCAGCGTCGCACCTTCGACGAACAGTCCTTCTGAGGCGAGCAAGTTGTTAATCCCCATCAATAGACCGGCAACGATGATGGCCGGGATAATCGGCATGAACACGTCCGAGAACACTTTGACGAGCTTCTGGAGCGGGTTCATCTTCTTACCGCCCGACGATTTGACCTCGGCGACCGTCGCCGCTTCAAGCCCAGCGAGTTTGATGAACTCGGCATAGACACGTTCGACGTCCCCGGCCCCGATGACGACCTGATACACACCCGAGTTTTCGAATGCGCCTTTGACGAGATCGGCTTCTTTCACTTTCGCTTCATTGACGAGCGACTGGTCTTTCAACGAAAGACGGAGCCGCGTGACACAGTGTGCCGCTTTGTCGACGTTATCCTTGCCCCCGATGGCTTCAAGGATATCCGCGGCGATTTGACGATAATCTGCCTTCATATTGTAGGCCTCCTTTGTTTGAAAGCGTTTGTTGAAAACGGTTACTTATGAGTACAAACAAAGTTTAACTTATATAGACGAGTTCTGTCAACAACTTATCTATATAAGTTATACGTGACAACTATGTGACAGGCGTTCACTATTTTTGTTCCCTCTCCCCTCGATTCAAAACGAAAAAAAAAGACCCCTTCGAAAGAAGGGGCACTAGCGGCGCGCCACGTCACTGAACTGAAACTTGTCGAGCCGGTGGCGGGACTCGGTATACTCGAACTGTCTGCCCTCATAGAGGAACGTGTCGTTCGTGATGACGATGACGTACTCGTAATCGTGGAGGTCGAGCCGCATCCGGTCGAGCTCGGTCACATCCTCGGCCGCGATCTTCCGCTTGGCGTAACTGATCTGGAGCCCGAGCTCATGCTCGACGTACTCATAGATCGAACGGGCAGCGATCTCTTCCGTCAGTCCCGGAACGAGGTCTTTGACGAAATAGTTCACGTCTAGGATGACGTCCTCCCCGTCGAAGTTCCGGACCCGTTCGATCCGGTACATCCGCGTCCCCGGCTCAAGGTTCATCCGGTCGGCGAGCCAAGTCGGCGCCTCGATGTCCTCAAACGAAGCGATCGACGTCTGGATCGAGCGGCCGAGCAAGGAAGCGTACACTTCCGAGAAGCTGACGATGCCGTTGAATTGGAACTCGATTTGGTCGCGCCGGAGCACGAAGACGCCTTTCCCGTGATGCTTCCGGACGTACCCGTGCTCTTGGAGCAGGTCGAGCGCTTTCCGGACCGTGCCTCGGCTCGCCTCATACTCATGCATGAGCTCGGTCTCGGATGGCAGCTTCGACTCCGCCGCATATTCCCCGGTCTTCATCCGCTCGGCGAGGCGCTCATAGATTTGACGATATTTGGCCACAGGCTCACTCCTCTCTATCGAAAAAGACGACCGGATGGCCGTCTTTTGTTTACCACTCGCGGCGATACCACGTGATGCCGATCGCACCAGGTCCAAGGTGTGTCCCGATGACCGGTCCGAAATGACCGCCCGTGACATGGGCCTGTGGAAACTTCTGTTTCATCGATGCGATCTCCTCGGCCTGACGGTCCGGGCAATTGGCGTGGATGATGCCGATACAGTAGCCTGCACCGTCGCCCTCGATCGATTGTTCCATCATCTCTTCGATGCGGCGGACCGCCTTCTTGTACGTCCGAATCTTTTCGAACGGGACGATCAACCGGTCTTGGAAATGCAACACCGGCTTGATTTGAAGGAACGATCCGACGAGCGCCTGTGCCGCGCTGAGTCGTCCGCCTCGTTGGAGGTGGTCAAGGTCATCGACGACAAAGTACGCACGAATCAACTCGCGCATCTTTTCAAGGTGAGCCATGATCTCCTGTGCCGACGCACCTGCGTCGCGCAGATGGATCGCTTCTTCGACGAGGAACGCTTGAGGCATACATGAGATCTCCGAATCGAACGCGTGGACGTTGACGTCGACCATACCGTTCAAGGCGATCATCGACTGGTACGTGCCGCTGATCCCGCTCGAGAGGGTGATCGCGATCACATCCGTTACCTCGTCCGGCAAACGTTCAATCAATTCAATCGTTTCCCCGATGCTCGGCTGGGACGTCGTCGGCAAGTTCCCTGCCTCGATCCGGTCATAAAAAGCCTCGGTCGTGATATCGACGGCTTCGCGGAACGACCCCCCGTCAAAAATCACGCTGAGCGGTGCGACGTGGACGTCGTGGCGCTCACAAAATTCGGCCGGCAAATAGGCGGTACTGTCGGTCAAAATGGCTATGTTTCCCATGCTATATCCTCACTTTACATCGTTTCATTTTCCAATTGAATGTGGATTCCATTCCATATTGTAGCATAAAAACGATGTATTGCATCGGTAGAGGTCAAATCTCAACCCATCCGCGGCGGATGGCATCGACGACGGCTTGCGTCCGGTCGTTCACTTCCATCTTGCGAAGCACCGACGAGACGTGGTTCTTGACCGTCTTCTCGCTGATGAACAACATGTCGCTGATGTCGCGGTTCGAGCGGCCCTCGGCGAGCAAGTGCAACACTTCGACTTCACGACGCGACAACAATTGGTAGACCGGATCGTCCGTGCGGTTCTCGACGTTACGGCCGGCCTGCTCCCCTTTGAATTGGAGCAAGCGACGGTATTCCTTCAAGACGTTCGTCGTCACTTTCGGGTGCAGGTACGCCCCGTCTTTCGCGACCGAACGGACCGCCGAGATGAGCTCGGTCGATGCGACTTCTTTGAGTAAGAACCCAGATGCTCCCGCTTCGAGCGCGTGCGTGATGTATGACTCGTCGTCGTGAATCGACAGGATGAGGACACGCGTCTCTGGTGACAGCACCGACAACTGTTTCGTCGCCTCGATTCCGTTCAGCTCAGGCATGTTGATATCGAGAATCAAGATCTCTGGTTTGTGGTCGGCGGCGATGCGAATCGCCTCGGTGCCGGTCCGTCCTTCGGCGACGACCGTGAATTCGTCCTCTAAATCAAAGATCCGTTTCAAGCCTTCTCGAAACAGCTCATGGTCATCCACGATCGCGATGCGTGTTTGTAATTGTTCCATCTGGATACTCCCCCTTGTTCTTGTCTTACGTGATTGGAATCGACATGCGGACGACCGTCCCTTTGCCGACTTCCGAATCAATGGTCATGCTTCCGTTCACAAGCTCGATCCGTTCCCGCATTCCAACGATCCCGAACGACTCCTCGCCAATCGTGCTCGGCACGAATCCGACCCCATGGTCCCGTACATGAATATGTATCGCGTCGTGCGCTTGCTCGACGTTGACGATGATCTCCGCTGTCTTCGAGTGTTTGATCGCGTTTTGGACGGCCTCTTGGACGAGCCGGAACACGTTGATCTCCAGTTTCTCAGGCAATCTGGCCCGAGACCCCCGGTAGTTGAGCCGTGTCTTGATGGTCGTATATTCCTCGGTCTGGTGGAGGTATCGTTCGAGCGTCGGCAAGAAGCCGAGGTCGTCAAGTGACATCGGACGAAGGTCGTAGATGAGCCGCCGGACGTCGACGAGCGCGCCGCGGATGAGGCGTTTCAGCTCGTGCAGTTCGGCGAACGCCTCGTCTTTCCCGCGCTTGTCGAACGTCTTCTCAATCAAATCGGCTCGAATCAAAATATGAGCAAGCGATTGCGCCGGTCCGTCGTGCATCTCACGGGCGAGGTGGCGCCGTTCCCGTTCGGCCGCCTCGAAGACGCTGATCGCCATCTCCTGCTTCTTCATCATGTCCGAATACTCTTGCTGCAGATCGTCCCGAAGGAAGTTCAGCACGACGGAGACGCGGCTGACTAGTTTGTCGGCCCGTTCGATCGTGTCCTCGAGGACGAGCAGGCGGCGTTCGAGGTCGTTGCGACGCTGTTGGCCGGCCATCTCTTCTTTTTGGATGAGAAAGCGCTCGAGCTGCATTTGGTTGGCGCGTTCATACGCCTCTCGAATCTCTTGCTCGCTATGTATATGAAACTTCTTGCTCACTTGGACGAGTTTGTTCTTCGTCGCTTTCACGAGCAGGTCGAGCCGTTCCGACTCCTCGATATAAAACTCGATCTTTTGCGTCAACTCTTTCAGTTCGTTTTGAATCAACGAATACTCGTTGGCCGAACTCTCGGTAATCCGGACGATCTCCTCTTTACTTTCCGTCACCGTATCAATCATATTTGTTATGATATGTTCTAAAGCTGTACGATCGGTAATATGATTCACGATGCCATCCCCTAATAATTCGGTAGTAAGTCTTCATCTATTCCTATTATCGACTGCGGAACGTTCGTTTACAGTAAAAAATGGAGGCTCTCCTTCCCATTCGCCGCACCAGGCGTTGACGCCTACTTGAATTTTAAAAAAAATATTCAAAAATAGAAAGGAGAATTTTCAGAAATGTCTACTGAACAAAATTATACTATAAAACAAGACGGAGAATACGAGGTCGTCATTCAAAAGTCAAAATTTATCGCCCACTTCAAACGGGTCACGTCTGAAGCAGAGGCGCAGGCGTTCATCCAAGCCATCAAAAAAGCGCATTGGAGCGCCAACCATAACTGTTCGGCCTATATCATCGGCGCGCGGAACGAGTTCCAAAAAGCGAACGATGACGGCGAGCCGAGCGGGACGGCCGGGCTGCCAATGCTCGAGGTGCTCCGAAAACGCGAGTTGAAAGACACGGTCGTCGTCGTCACCCGCTACTTCGGCGGCATCAAGCTCGGCGGTGGCGGACTGATTCGCGCATACGGCGGCACGGTGAGCGAAGGGCTCGACGCAGTCGGCATCGTCGAGCGCATCCCGATGCAACGCTTGACGCTCACGGTCGATTACGGTTGGATCGGCAAGGTCGAGAACGAACTGCGGCAATCGTCGTACCTCCTCGACGACATCGTCTACGCGGACACCGTCACGTTCCACATCTCGGTGCCGGTCGAAGAGACCGAGGCCGCGATGGCATGGCTCGTCGATTTGACGAACGGACAAGGGGGACTCGAGACCCAGGACCAACGCATCATCGAACGTGATTTTGTGCGGTAGGTCACGTATACTAAAGGAAACGAATGAAATGAGGAGACGACATGGAACAAGACTCCCGCAAGAAACGCCCCGTGTGGAAGATCGTCCTGCTCGTGCTCGGCCTCGTCCTGTTGATTGGCGGGTCGGCCTTCGGCTACTTCGTCTTTAAGGCGAACGAGACGGCGGAGAACACGAACAGCGAGCTGACACGAGGTGACAAGTCGGACCGTCGGGAAGAGGCGGTCGACCTGACGAAAGATCACTTCTCCGTCCTACTCGCCGGCGTCGATGGCGGCGCCTCGCTCGAGGAAGGACGGACCGACTCGCTCATGGTGGCGACGTTCAACAAGGAATCGCGCCAAGTGACGCTCGTCAGCATCCCGCGCGACTCATACGTAGACATCATGACGACGGACGGCGAGTTCAAAGACAAGATCAACCACGCCTACGCCTACGGCGGCATCGACACGACGATCGCGACGGTCGAGAAGCTGTTCGACATCCCAATCGACTACTACGCGACGATCAACTTTGACGGCATCGAGGATCTCGTCGATGCGGTCGGCGGCGTCGAGGTCGATGTGCTCGTCCCGATCTCGGGCCGGGCGACCGGTAACGTCGAGCTCGAACCCGGCGTCCAAATGTTAGATGGAAAAGAAGCACTCGCCTACGCGCGCATGCGCAAGGACGACCCCGAGGGTGACGTCGGACGGGCGAAACGTCAACAGCAGGTGCTCGAGGCCATCATCAACGAGGCGACGACGATCAATTCGTTCACGAAGCTCAACCGGATCATGAATGCGGTCGGCGATAACATCCGAACGAATATGTCCTTGTCCGAGGCGTCACAGCTGCAGCCGTATACGAAGTCGCTCCGCTCGTTCAACCAAGAGACGCTCGCAGGCGGTGACTTGACGCTCGGCGGTGTGTATTACTACGAACTCGACCCGGCCGATTTGAGCGAGAAACGCACGCTCTTGAAGAGCGAGCTCGGCCTGCCGGTGACGGAGGAAGACAGTGACAACGGAACCGGCGACGGCTTGAATGAAACGGAAGACGGTTTCAGCGAGACGACGACGTACTGATACCAAAAAACGACCGGGGACGCGTGTCCCCGGTCGTTTTCATATGGTCAAATCAGGCCTTCGGCCGGCCGAGCAGGCGTCGTGATGTCTGGATGATCGGCTTATAGTTCGGATGGATCAACTCGGTCGATTCGACGATCAGCTCGATGACGATGAGCACGATGACGAACGTGATGACCGCCCCGAGCATCGTCGTCTTGGCGAACAGAATCGAGGCGATACCGAAGAAGAATGTCATCCCGTACATGAGCAGAACGGCCTGCCGTGTCGTGAAGCCCATGTCGATCAACTGGTGATGCATGTGCGACTTATCAGGCGACATCGGCGGACGGCCTTGCACGAGCCGGCGGACGATCGCGAAGATCGTGTCCGAGATCGGCAGTCCGAGCAAGAGCACCGGCACGACGAGCGAGAACAGCGTTACGTTCTTGAACCCGATGAGCGAGAACACGGCGAGCATATAACCGAGGAAGAGCGCCCCGGTGTCTCCCATGAAGATCTTCGCCGGATAGAAGTTATGGACGAGAAAACCGAGCGTGCTCGCCAGGAGCAACAAGGCCATCATCGTCAAATAGACGTTGCCTTGGATGATGGCGAGCAGGGAAATCGTCCCGAGGGCGATGCTTGAGACGCCCGCAGCGAGCCCGTCGAGCCCATCAATCAAGTTGATCGCGTTCGTGATCCCGATCAGCCAGAGCACCGTCACCGGGATGCTCCATGAACCGAGATAGAGTTGCTGGTCGAACGGGAGGTTAATCAATTCGATGCGCATACCGGCGTTCAAGACGATGACCGTCGCGATCATCTGCCCCATCAGCTTGACGCGGGCCGTCAACTGGAACCGGTCATCGATGAAGCCGGTCAAGATGATGACGACCGCCCCGATCAAGATGGCATCGTTATATCGACTCGTCGGCAGCAACAAGGCGTAGCCGATGAAAAAAGCGATGAAGATGGCGAGGCCGCCGATCCGTGGCATCGTCCGTAAATGTACTTTTCGGGCGTTCGGGTGATCGACCGCTCCGATCAGAAAAGCAAACCGGCGAACGAGCGGCGTGATCAAGATGGCCATCACAAAACTGACCAACATGGCAATCCATAGCATGGGCCAACGTTCCTCTCTCATAAAAAAATAGACTCTGGCGAATTATAGCATATTTCCCTTGAGGCGAGACGTATCAGAAATGTTACAACGAAAAAATCCCGACGAGGTCGTCTCGTCGGGTCACGTTCAGGCGTGGGCCGGATGCGTCGTCACTTCATCCGTGGCCTCGTATGTATACAAGCCGCGGCCAATCTTTTTGATGTCAGGATTGACCGATTCGATTTTCACCATCAATTGGTAAATATTGCTAATGTGATGCCGATAGCGCAATTCGAGCTCCATCTGGATGTCCCGCACGCTCATCGTCTTCCGTTCTTTCAACAGGTCTGTTACCTGATGGACGTAGACCTCGAGCGGATAACGTTGATTGACGCGACGCGGGCGCAGTCGTTTCGCCGGATCGAGGAGTGATTCCTCTTCGCGCTTGTTTCGGTTCAACTCTGAAATCAAGTATTCCGCCCGACGCTGCAACTGACGATACGACTCTTCGATTTCCATCAGTTCCCGATAGATATTCTCATTGACGTCCGTAGATTCCATGCACAAGTCCTCCTCTACACTTAATTGATGTTCCCCATTACCCAATTTCATCAATTATTGCCAGTTATTACTTATTCCCAATTAAAAGTGTAACGTTTTTGTAATGTGCTTGTCATCTGTTTTTAGGCACTTTTATCCATTTAGGCCTTTTGACCCAACACAAAAAGATGACGACTGTTCGGGGCAGTCGTCATCTCACGGAAGATGATCGTAGTCTTTACGCGCCGACGCGTTCGAGGATGCGTGCGAGCGAGAGTTCGTCGGTCGAAGCGACGATGAGGTCTGCATGACCAAGCATCGATTCTTCCCCGACGGCGACAGCAAACATGTTTGCCGCTTTGATTGCAGTCACGCCTGCGGCTGCGTCTTCAACACCGATGGCATGTTCGGGTTTCACGCCAAGGGCAGAGGCAGCCTTCAAAAACACTTCGGGATGTGGTTTCGATTCGGCGACAGTTGCTGCATCGACAATGTGATCGAAGTAATGACGGACACCAAGTGCGTCTACGACCGCGAATGCGTTTTTAGAAGCCGAGGCCATTCCGATTTTGAGACCAGCCTCTTTGATTTCATCGAGGAATGAAATGATGCCCGGCAACAAATCGTCTGAAGAGATGTGTTGAATGAGTTCAACGTAATGCTCGTTCTTCTTCTGTGCGAGTTCCGCTTTCTCATCCGGTGTGAAATCGTCCTGTCTCCCACCGAGCGCGAGGATGCGCTCGAGCGAGTCCGTCCGACTCACGCCTTTTAACGTCTCATTGAACTCGCGGTCAAACGGAATATCGAGCTCTTCTCCGAGTTGTTTCCAAGCGAGGTAATGGTACTCCGCGGTGTCAGTGATGACACCGTCCAAATCAAAAATGACTGCTTCAATCGTCGACATACATGCTTTCCGCCTTTCCTTCTAATGTTTCTGTCGTCAGACTACATTAAGGGAACTTGACAAGTACCCGTTGCACGATTGGTCATTGATGCAAACGGTTGCACTTGTTCGATTTCTATTATAAATGAAAAAGCCATCATCATGCAACCGCTTTCGCAAAAAAATAAAAAAGCAGGAGAAGCATTCGCCTCTCCCACTGCTTACAACTGGATGCCGACGACTTTCACGTTGACCGATAGCGGTGTCATCGCGAGCATCGTATCCATGTCTTGCGTGATGCGTTCTTGTACGGCTGTCACCGTCTTGACGATCGATTGACCGTAAGCGATGTAGAGCGACAAGTTGATCGTGACGCCTTCTGACGATTCGTCGACTTTGACGTGCTTCATGAGCGCACGCTCCGACAGTTTCGTATCTTCTTGCGTGAACGACACGTGTTTCGTCTCTTTGACCGCGACTGCGGCGATCATTTCGACGACGTGACGTGAGACGTTGACGTCTCCTTCTGTGCTATGCATTCCATTTTCGTATGGCATGGTGTCACTTCCTTAACTCTAGTTTCGCTTCCCTTTATAAAGTGTAGCGGAAAACGTCCGTTTAGAAAAGGGTTTACGGTTTTGCATCTTTCACATCTTGGGCACGGCGGACGTCGATCTCGACGAGCGGCTTCAATAGCTTGACGACCGGCGGGCTGATGATCAATAGGACAATCAAGAAGGCGACACCGAACAAGACGAGCAATTGGAGCCATGACGTCGGCATGAACCCAGCCGGCACGAACGCCTTCCAGGCGACGACGAGGAAGACGTGCACCAAATAAATGTAGAGACTGTACTTTCCGGCCCGAGTGATGACCGGTAGCTCGCGCCCCGGGATGATGAGTGCGAAACTGATCGCCATGAGGATCGATACCGTATAGACGATCAAGAAGGCGAACGGCCCGCTCCAGATCGCCTCCGGCACCGCCGTCTCATAGGCGAACCGGAACTTGAACAAGTTGCCGATATGATAGAACGCGCTCTCGTTCTGAAGACTCATCGAGGCGAGCAGCCCGAGCGTGAGCGCCGTGAAGACGGCAAATCCGCCGATCCGATACCGGTTCCGTTGCTCGGCCCGCTTCGGCAGTTCGAAGAAGTTCATCGTGTTCCGCGCGCTCATCCAGTTCCCGATCAAGAAGAACGGATAGAACATGATGACTTTCCGCAGGGCGAAGAAGCCGGTCGATTCAGCTTGGAAGCCGAACAAGAGCGCGAATAGGAGCGCGTACAGCACGTATCCTTTCAACTGGGTCACATACGGGGTGATGACGTACCAGATGATGATCGCCATCAAGTACCAGAGCGCCCAATACGGCTTCAATAGAATCAGTCCCGGGTTCTCGAGCGACAAGAGCGGGATGCCCTCGGTGAAGGCAAACCATGAGCCGAGGATTACTTGCCAGATGACGTAGACGACGAACAGCTGGATGACGCGCAAATAGCGGTTCTCCCGGAAGAAGTAACCGCTCAGCATAATGAATAATGGCATGTGGAACGTGTATAAGAATAAATAGACCCATTTCGGCAAGATGTCGTCGTAAGCACCGCGCACGTCCGTCAACAAGTGACCGAACACGACGAGCAAGACGAGCACGCCTTTAATATTATCGTACCAATGATTTCGCATGTCTTTCCCTCTAGTTCTCTGTTAGTTTTCTGATTGTACTCTCTTTTTTTGCCTCATTCATCATAGCCGTTTTTTTGAACTGATGAAATTACGTTTCCACAAAAAAATGATGACGTCACTGTCATCATTCCCCGGATTTGCCCTTCGCAAGCCGAAACGTCAAGAAATCTTCATCCGACAGCATGTTTCAAGCGTATTCAAATAGACGAGAGTGGGTACAGTATAGTATAGTAGTCTTACCAAATAATCAGAATATTCTAATAAAAGGAGGTGTGGAGAATGGCTTCCGTCATTCGTAACCGTCACCACATGGTACATGACCCGAAACGTTCATTCTCTAACTTCGGATTTTGGTGGTTCACCGGCGCCTTTTCCGTCGGACTGCTCATCGTCGCCTTCGAACCGATCTGGGAACGATTCACTGCCATCCATCCGATTCTGTCCGTGCTGTCCTTTGTGTTCCTTTCGTTCTTCATCGGCGTCGCCATGAAACTCGCGCGTGACGTCTGGTGGCTCAACTACCTGCTCGAACGCACATCGAACCGATACATGTACATCGGGGCCGACACGCTCCGTAGCTGGCAGTACACGCTCGACTCCATCTGGTTATTGACCCGCACGTCACAAAAAAAGCTCGGCCGATTGTATATCCAAATCGACCGAACTGTCCGCTCTGAAGAGGCGAAGCGTCTGTTCGCCGCCTATTTGATTGATCGTGGTGTGCTTGTCGTCTACTCGAGACCATCGAAACCGAAGAAGATGGCTTAACCGAGATACGGCGCCAGCCAGGTCTGTGCTGCCTCGACTTCTTCCATACGCAGCTCGTGCCCGCCTTCGTGATAGAAGAGTTCAACGTCCGCTCCGGCATTTCGGAGCGTCGATGTGAGCTCTTCTGTTTCTGTTTTCGGGCAAATCGGGTCACGCTCCCCGGCCGAGATGAACACGTTCGCCCCCGTAAGGTCTGGCAACGTGAGTGAACGGTCGGGCACCATCGGGTGGAACAAAAGGGATGCGTGGAACGCATTCTTCCGGTAAAGCGCCGATCCGATCAAGTTGGCCCCGTTCGAATAGCCGAGCGGGATCATCTGGTCGCGGTCGATGCCATATTCCGCCGCCGCATCATCCAAGAACGTCAAGAACCGTTCCGTCTGCTGCTTCAAGTCCTCGAGGTCAAGGACCCCTTCCGCGTGACGGCGGAAGAAGCGAGACATGCCGTTCTCGAGCACGTCCCCACGGAGCGTCAAAATGTTCGCCTCGGGAGCGAGTCTTCGTGCAAGCGGAATCAAGTCCTGCTCCGTCCCCCCTGTGCCGTGCAATAAAACGAGTGTCGTCTCGGTCGTGCCTTGAATGAATTGATGTATCATGTCATGTCTCCTCTCGGGATTGTAATTGTCGGTAACGTACGGGTGATCGCGTCACGGTCTTGTTCGAACCATGCCGGGAGCTGGAGCGTCGAGCCGAGGCCCTCCAAACTCTCATCGATCAAAAAGCCGGGCGCATCGGTCGCCAGTTCATGAAGAATTCGGCCGGCGTCATGGAAGTAGACCGAGCGGAAGTAGTGGCGCTCTTTCACTTCGGTCGGACGGAGCCCGAGCTCGAAGATGGCGTCTTGCCACGTCGTGTAGTCTTCCCCGTCATTGACGCGCCACGCGATATGATGGACCGTCCCCGAACCGGGCACCCCGTTCGGCAAGATGGTCTTTTTCACGTCGATGACGTTGCCGTAGTCGGCCGAGGCTTGTAGGCGAATCCATTCTGAATCTTCCCCTACCGTCTCAAAGCCAAACAGTCCCGTCAACAAGCGGACCGTCGCCTCAGGGTCTTTCGACAACAGCGTCGCTCCGGCAAAACCGGTGATTGCTTCAGCTGATGTCACGCCCGGCACGACCCAACTCGTCTGTTTCGAACTCGCCCGGGCGACGAGCTCGACGACGAGTCCGTCCGGGTCTTCAAACAAGAGCGACGGCTCGCCGAACCGTTCAGTTGCGACCGTGCCGACGCCATGGTCGTTCAATCGTTTCTCCCAAAATAAGAGACTGCCTTCCGGGACGAGATAAGCCGTGACCCCGACTTGTCCACTGCCGACGCTGCCTTTGCCGATCCCTGGAATCGGGAAGAACGTGATGACCGTCCCCGGTGACCCTTGCTCGTCCCCAAAATAGAAATGGTACGTGCCCGGGTCATCGAAGTTGACCGTCTGTTTGACGAACCGGAGTCCGAGGACATTCCCGTAAAAGTCTAATGTGCGTTGTGGGTCTTTCACCATCGCCGAGATGTGATGGATACCCGCTGATTGCTTCGTCATCTCATGTCCTCCTTTTATTATCTTGATTTCAAGATAAATCATTTTCGAAGAAATGTGAAACTTTTTGCTCAATATGGCGTACGCTAATAGTAGACACCTATAAGGAGGTACATATATGACGTTACAAATCGATCGTGTGTCAAAACAGTTCGGTGACTTCACCGCTGTCGACGACTTGAGCTTCCACGTCCCGAAAGGCGAGATGTTTGGCCTGCTCGGGGCGAACGGGGCTGGGAAGACGACGACGTTCCGCATGATTCTCGACATTCTAAAACCGAGTGACGGGACGATTCTCTGGGACGGCCGAAAAGTCGACCACCGCATCGTCGGCTATCTGCCGGAAGAACGGGGCCTCTATCCGAAGTCACCCGTCCGGGACCAGCTCGTCTTTTTAGCAAGCTTGAAAGGAATGCGCCAAGCCGAGGCGAAACGGGCGGTCAAGTCATGGCTCGAACGACTCGAAATCCCGCAGTATGAGACGATGCGCGTCGAACAACTGTCCAAAGGGAACCAGCAGAAGATTCAACTCGTGGCCGCCCTGCTCCACAACCCGGAGCTGCTCATCCTCGATGAACCGTTCAGTGGGCTCGACCCGGTCAACGTCGAGATCTTGAAACGTGAAGTGCTCGCCCTCCGCGACGCCGGGACGACGATCGTCTTCTCGAGCCACCGGATGGAGCACGTCGAGGAGCTGTGCCAACACATCGGCATCTTGAAAGGCGGCCGCGCGGTCGTCAGCGGCGACGTGCCGACGATCAAGGAACGTTACGCTGAACCGGTGCTCTTTATCGAGACGGACCGACCTGACGTGCTCCAAGCCCTCCCGGTCGTCCGGGCGGTCGAACCACATAAGGATGGCCACTTCGTCCGGCTCGACTCGTTCGACGACAGCGATGCGGTGCTCGGTGCCCTCGTGGCGAACGGGGCCGCCATCACGACGTTCATGCGCCAGCCCGTCTCATTAAACGACATCTTCATCAAGGAGGTCGGCCAACATGTTTCATAACTTCGGACCACTTTACTCGTTCACGTTACGCTCGAAACTGCGCTCGAAGGCGTTCCTCATCTCGACGTTGTTGACGATCCTGTTCATCTTCGGTTTCACGAACATCGACCGATTGCTCGCGAACTTCGAGGATACCGACCAGGCCCAAGCCATCCTCGTCACTGAAAACAACGAACTGACGACGCTCATGCAGTCGCTCGGTTATGAAGACATCGAATCGGCCGCAATCTCCGAGTCCGAGGCGCGTGCTGGCCTCGACAATGGGGATTATGAGATTGTCGCCTTCATCGAGGGCGATTCGGCCCGCGTTCTATCGGAACGGCCAGAACCGGACTTCACGACGGTCCTCCAGACGGCGCTCCGCGAAATCCGGAACGCCGAACTGATCGAGACGTCGAACATCGATCCGGCCGTCCTCGCGGCGTTGAATGAACCTGTCACGGTCGAAGAGTCGTATCTCGGCCGCGGCGGAGAGAACTCGGACGAACTGTTCTCGTCATTCGCGTTCGTCTACGTCATGCTCATGTTGCTCTACGTCTCAATCATCACGTACGGCTCGATGATTTCGACCGAGGTCACGACCGAGAAGTCGTCACGCGTCATGGAGCTGATCATCTCGACGACGCATCCGGTGACGCACATGCTCGCCAAAATCTCGGCCATCGGGACGCTCGCGTTGCTTCAAATCGCGATTTTCCTCGGCTTCGGGTACTTCAGCGCCCGCAGTAACGAGATGGCCCAGTCGGTCATCGATAACGCCGGCAACGTCCGGGCCGTCGTCTACCTGTTGACGTTCTTCACGCTCGGCTACCTCCTCTATGCGGCCATGTTCGCCGTACTCGGCTCACTCGTCAGCCGGGTCGAAGAATCGCAACAGATGACGATGCCGGTCATCATGCTGCTTGTCGCCGGGTTCCTCGCCGCCATGTTCGGCTTGAACAACCCGGAAGCACCGATCGTCACGATTTTGTCGTACGTACCGTTCTTCACGCCGATGCTCATGTTCCTTCGTGTCATGCTCGTCGATGTGCCGGTATGGGAAGTCGCGTTGTCAATCGGCATCATGATTGCCACGATCGGTGTGATTTTGTGGGTCGGCTCGAAATTTTATCGCGGCGGCGTCCTATTCTACGGCAACAACGCGATTAAACAATGGCGACAAATATTACAGAATCGACAATAACGTTTACAGCATTTTCGTTTTCGTATACTCTAAAGAATGTGCAAAATGAGGAGGAAACGAACAATGCGATCACGATTACTCGCAGCTTTAATCTTTACTTTCATGACGACGCTCACGACGTTCATCTGTTATACCGTCTTCTTGGACGCCGATGCGCTGTGGCAAATCTTGCTCGCATACGCGGGAAGCACGTTCCTCGGGACGCTCGCTTTTTGGTATCCGGTCAGCCGGCGTCCAGAGACGTCGCGGTTCGGCGGCGCGTGGATCGGCATCTTGATCACGACGACGACGCTCATCGGATTCACCGCGATCCGCTTCACCATCAGAGGTGACGCCGCGTCCTTACTCGACTGGCAGACGATGCTCGCGAGCCTCGCCTACACGTTCGGTTACGTCGGTTGGGTGCTCACGATTCTCAACATCGTGCTCGGCTTCCTACTTGCCGGGACACGACCGAAAGTAAGATATGACGCACGTTCTGTGCGCTGAACGACAGAACGGCCACCCAAATGGGCGGCCGTTCTTTTTTATGCTCGATACCAATCCCAAAATGAAGCACCTTGTGCCACAATCACATAGTCCAACCATTGTGAAAAGTTGAACGGCAAGCGGTTCAATTTAGCGCCCTCTTCATCAAAGCTCAAAAATTCTCCAATCCACATCCGATTGTCCGTCTCACTTATGTATTCACAAACCATCCATTCTCCGTCACGCCCCGCCCCTATCGGTAGAAAACGCGCCGGACAGTCCCATAATTGTTGGTGCTCAAGGATGTCCTCGATCGAGAACAATTCGATTGCTCCGCCGTATTCCGGGTCTTCGAACAGTTTGGCACCGTTCTGTTCGGTTAACCATGAACGGACCGCTACCGGTGTTTCTTTCGGCAACCGCTCTAACTCCGTCGCAGTAGCTGGACCGTTGAAGGAGAATGTCAGTTGATTCACGTATCCTTCTTCTAACTGGACATCGAGCCGGTTGTTCACCAACCGTCGTTTCAGTACTTGAACAGCAATCATCACATTGTTCCTTTCATCCATAATGAAAAACCGTGGTCCCCCACGGCCCTCACTGCAATTTATACGATTTATCGACGACCCCGAACTCTGTATATTGGAACGAGTTGTCGACGAACTGGTCCGGTACGAGCTGCTCGATATAGCGGGCGAACGGCACGATCCGATGCGTCGGTTCGTGCGAGCGTCCCAGGTCGAGCACGGCATCGACGAGCGCCTCGAGCGCATGATGTGTCGTCGGTTCCTCGTCTTCGGCGAAGATGCGACGGAGTTCTTCCTCATGCATGAGGTCGAAGATGCGCATGCGTGCCTCCAGCTGCCGCTGCATGTCCTCGGTCGACTTGCCGTGCATCGCCTCATCGTAGGCGAGCTTCATTTGTTCAAGTTCTGGGACCGTCCCTTTCATGAGCACTTTGAGCGACTCGCCCGTCCAAATATGGCGGGCCAAATAGTTCGCGTCGATCTTGAGCGCCTCGGCGAGCGCCTCTATGTAAGGCATCGTCGGGTAGACTTCACTCAGTTCGGTCCGGCGAATAAAGTACGGGGCGACGCCGATGCGGTCGGCGAGTGCCTCGACCGAGATGCCGGCCCGCTCACGTAATATTCGAATCCGATTCCCATAACCCCGGTACGGTGCGTTTTTTCCATCCATGTCTCTCTCCCCCTCTCTTTTTAGTATAGTTCCCGAATCCATAAAAAAATACTCGGAAGCATACGCCTCCGAGTAAAATGTTCAACTTATTTTTTCGTCAATTCGACGACTTCTGTAGAACCGGCTGTGACCGTGTCGCCTTCAGCAACGAGTTTGTTCACGCCGAAGCTGTCGTGGTTCGTGATGATCACCGGTGTGATCGTCGACGGCGCGTTCGCTTTGATGAAGTCGAGGTCGAACGTGACGAGCGTGTCGCCAGCTTTGACGGCCTGACCTTCTGTCACGTGCGTTTCGAAGCCTTCACCTTTAAGATTGACCGTATCGAGACCGATGTGAATCAAGTACTCTGCACCGTTGTCAGCGTTGATTCCAATTGCGTGTTTTGTCGGGAAGACAGTCGCGATTGTACCGTTGACCGGCGAGACGACTTTGCCGTCTGTCGGTTCGACTGCGATGCCGTCACCCATCATTTTTTGCGAGAACACTTGGTCAGGAACGTTCGTGATGTCAATGACCTTCCCTGTAAGCGGTGAAACCGCGTTAAGTTGTTCTTCTTTACCACCAAATAGTTTTTTAAAGAATCCCATAGCTTAATCCCTCCAACATGTTCTGTTAATCAAAGTCTTAGCTTTTATACCCGAAAAGCTTCCTCTTCAATCCCTACCCTATAAACGGTATAGTTGTAATAAGGTAGTGCGAATTCGTTTACACATCGTAAGAATACGAGTGTGCAATCGCTTTTGCAAGCCCTTTTTACACTTTATAAAAATTTCACATGATGGAGGCGCTTACAATGACGACTTTCACAAAATTGTCATATGAACGGCCCGATTTGGACGTTTTGAACAGCCGATTGTCGGACTATTCAGTCGAATTGCAACAAGCGAGCACACTCGAAGAGGCGAACGAATTGATTCGCCAAATCAACCAGGAACGGAACGCGTTCGAGACGCAAAGTCAACTCGTCGCAATCCGCCACTCGATCGATACGCGTGATGCGTTCTACGAGGCCGAGCAGACATTTTTTGACGATGCGTTACCGGTTTACGAGAAAGAGGTCCAAGCGTATTACCGCGTCTTGACCGAGCACGACCTGCGCAGCCAACTCGAACAGGAATGGGGCAGCCAGTTGTTCGAACTCGCCGAGCGCGCACTCAAAACGTTCGAGGAGTCGCTCATCCCGAAACTGCAGGAAGAGAACCGATTGGCGACCGCCTATCAGAAAGTCATGTCGGCGGCCCAAATCGAATTCGACGGCAAGACGCTCAACTTGTCCCAGTTCGGCCCGTATCTTCAGTCTCCTGACCGCTCGGTACGAAAAGCGGCATCCGAGGCCCGTTATACATATCTGGCCGACAACGGAGACGAACTCGACCGCATCTACGGCGAACTCGTCCGCGTCCGGACCGACATCGCGCACGCGCTCGGCTTCCCGTCGTTCGTCGAGCTCGGTTACGTCCGGATGCAACGTGTCGGCTATGACGAGTCGAACGTCGACAACTTCCGCAAACAAGTGCGCGACGTCATCGTCCCGCTCGCGACGACGTTAAAAGAGAAGCAGGCGAAACGGATCGGCGTCGATTCGCTCACGTACTACGACGAGTCGTTCGTCTTCCCAGACGGCAACGCGACGCCACAGGGCGACGAGGCGTTCATCATCGAAGGCGGGAACACGATGTATCGTGAACTCTCAAAAGAGACGGACGAGTTCTTCCAGTTCATGCAACAGCGCGGCGCCCTCGACTTGACGGCGAAACCGGGCAAGGCCGGCGGCGGTTACTGCACGTACCTCCCGTCGGAAGGTCTGCCATTCATCTTCTCGAACTTCAACGGGACGGCCGGCGATATCGACGTGCTCACGCACGAGGTCGGTCACGCCTTCCAAGTGTACGAGAGCCGTCATTTGACGACGCCGGAATACGCATTCCCGACATACGAGGCGTGTGAGATCCACTCGATGTCGATGGAGTTCTTCTGCTGGCCATGGATGGAACTGTTCTTCGGCGACCAAGTCGACAAATACAAGTTCAATCACTTGGCAGGAAGCATCACGTTCCTCCCGTACGGCGTCCTCGTCGACGAGTTCCAGCACGTCGTCTACCGCAACCCTGACATGACGGTCGCTGAGCGTCGCCAGGCATGGCGTGACCTTGAGAAGGTGTACTTGCCGCACCGTGACTATGAGACGAACGACTACCTCGAGACAGGCGCTTGGTGGCACCAACAAGGACACATCTTCCAGAGCCCGTTCTACTACATCGACTACACGCTCGCGCAAGTGTGCGCCTTCCAATTCTGGGTGCGCATGCATGAGGACCGTGAGGCGGCGTGGAGCGATTACCTCACGCTCTGCCAAGCCGGCGGCAGCCGCTCGTTCCTCGAGCTCGTCGAATTGGCCGGTCTCAAGTCGCCGTTCGAGGACGGCGTGTTGAAACAGACGGTCGGACAGATTGAAGACTATCTATTGAAACACCCATTAGCGAACTAAAACGAACCCACTCACGTCAGCGTGAGTGGGTTTTCGCGTTCCAGCCCGAGCATGGCACCGACGTATTGCGAGGCCGTCATGAAGGCGATAAAAGCGCAAAGTTCACTGATCTCGGCATCCGTGAAGACGTCTTGGAGCACACGAATTGATGAGGCCGGCATGTCGCCTTTCAGTTGTAAAAATACATCGGCGAACCCAACGGCGAGTGCCGTCCGTTCGTCGAACATATGCGGTTCAGGCTTTCCTTTCGCCTGGCAGTAGTCACAGCCGTTTTGTTGGGCGAGCGTCCGTCGTACCTGTTCTTTCAACTCGGCGGACAGTCTCCCCTCGCCCGTTAACGTGTCTCCGAGCGCTGACCACTGTCGCATCACACCCTCGTCATGCCCGAGCAATCGTTCGAACGGCGTCTTTCCGATGACAGCTGGTTGGATTCGACTCATTTCAACACCTCCTGTATATAAGTATAGAAGGTGATTACAGTGTTTCCCATTTCATTCATAACGGAATCCAGGTACAATACATGCCATATAATACGAAAAAAAGGAGAATTCATTTCATGCTAAAAATCGACGATATCGACCGTCTCCTCTTACATGAACTAACAAACGACAGCCGCCTCTCGATGAGCGAACTCGGGCGCCGCATCAATTTATCGGCTCCGTCCGTCGGCGAACGCGTCCGCCGACTCGAGTCATTTGGCGTCATCAAAGGCTACACGATTAATATCGATCATGAATTGCTTGGTCGACCGATTCAATGTCTCATCGAGGCGACCGTGAAGAACGGGAACTATGAGGCGTTCACTCAGTTTTTGGGTCAGCAGTCGAACGTGTCATTCTGTTATCGCATCTCCGGGAGCGCCTGCTATATGCTGAAGATGCAATTTGCGACGTTCGCCGAGGCCGAGCAGTTCATCGATGCGGCCATCCCTTACGCCCAGACCGTCACACATTTCATCTTCTCCGAGGTCAAGACGCAACAACAGGTGAGCCCGTGAGCCCACCTGTGTCTTCAAATCACATCTAATGGTTCTTTTTGGCTCGGTGGCGGGAACGCCTCGTCGAGCGCGTTGAAGTCGTCCTCGGTCAAGTTGAGGAGCAACGCCGCGCCGTTCTCTTCGACGTGCGCTTTCTGCCCCGCTTTCGGGATGGCGATGACGTTTCCGCTCCGCACCGTCCACGCAAGCAAAATTTGGGCCGGCGTCGCACTGTACGCCTCGGCGATCCGGTTCACCGTCTCGTCGTTGAAGACTTTCTCTTTCACGTCGCTGCCTTCCGCGAGCGGGGCGTAAGCCATCATCGGGATTCCTTGCTCCTGTAAAAATGGCAACAAGTCGTATTCGACGCCGCGGCTGCCGAGATGATAGAGCACTTGGTTGACCGCGCAATGTTTCCCCTTCGGCAAGGCGAGCAGTTCTTTCATGTCGTCGACATCAAAGTTCGAGACACCCCACGCTCGGATCTTACCGTCCGCCTTCAACTGTTCGAGCCCGTCGACCGTCTCCTCGAGCGGGATGTTCCCGCGCCAATGCAGGAGATATAAGTCGAGGTAGTCCGTACCGAGCCGTTCGAGCGTCGCGTCACAAGCTTGGACGAGTTTGTCGCCCCCGGCGTTATGCGGATACACTTTCGAGACGAGGAACACGTCTTCCCGCCGGTCTTGAATCGCTTCACCGACGAGCGACTCCGATTTCCCTTCCCCGTACATCTCCGCAGTATCGATGACGTGCAACCCGCAGTCGAGTCCCGTCCGGAGTGCCTCGATCTCGGCTTCCCGTTTCGATTCGTCTTCTCCCATGCGCCATGTGCCTTGCCCGAGGGCCCTCATCTCACGCCCGTCTGGCAATTCAGCCACGTGTTGTTTCAGTGCCGCCAAAATTAATGTATGTGGAATGCGGTTCATGCCATCTCCTCCTTCGTCCATTGTTCATGTAACGGTCCGGTCGTCCCAAAGACGGGATCAGTCGCCGGTTTGTCGACTCGTTCGATCCGTTGCACACTGTCCGGTCGTTCTTCCGGTTTCCCTGTCAACGTGTCATAATCGCGTCCTTCCGGATAGGCACCGACGATGGCAAAGTCTTCACTCGCCTCGAGACGGCGATGTCCCGTCCCGGCCGGCAAAATCAAGACGTCTCCTGCTTGAAGCGAGACGAGGTCCCCGGTCGCACCGCCAAGTTGGACGGTCGCCCGGCCCGACTTCACGCCGAGCACTTCATGCGTATTGCTATGGTAATGGTGATAATCGAACACCCCGTTGACCCAGCTGTTGCCCCAACCGTTATGTTCGAACGTCGCCTGCATGCCGTCCGTCTCATCAAATACGCCCCGGTACAACAGCACCGGAAAATCTGGATTGTTCGGGATTGACCCATCATCTTCAAATCGGTATGTTTTCACATCCATGGTTGTCCCCTCCTTTGTCTCTTGTGACTGTACCCGACATGAGGCAACAAAAAACGGCTGCTCGGCACGAGCAACCGTTTCGTCAGGAAATCACGTCTTCCCCAGGCACACATCATATTCAAAATCGGTTGGAAGTATTATCCCAGTCCCCATTTTCCCAGCAACAAGTGCTCAGTGATTGGCACGATTCAGGTCAGACTCAATTTCAATTTGGGGTATGACCCAGACGAGGTCATCGAGGAGCTCGGTGAATCATTTCTCGCCGCTCTCGTAACACAAGCACATCAAAAAGACACTTTCCATTGTGGAAGTCGTCACTTGCGTTACAGCCAATGGCTCGGCCGCGTGAAAACGGGCGCCAGTCTCGTATGCTGGTCCCCGTTCATCGCGTTCACTTGCATCTGTGTCAAAAACAGACTGTCGGTTAACACCGCTCCTCGCACGTCGAGATCTCGTACGTCGGCCCCCATGAAATCGACATAGGACAGGTCTTGCCCACGTAAGTTAGCACCAATCAACAAGGCGCCTCGGTAACACGTTCCTCTCACGTCATGCTTGGTCACGTTTCGACCAATCAAATCGGCACGGTCTTGCTCGTGTCGTGACGTCAACGTCAGGCCGCCCAGTTTCAGTCCTTCCGCACGTATGTGCTGACTGAGTCGGACGAACAACGGGCGGGCCTGTTGTCGGAATGCCATCAGCGCCGTCCCGGTCAACTGTTCAGGCGCTAACTCACGGAATGACAGCAGTTCTTCCAATAATGTCTCGAGTAACCGAGCATCGTGCTCTGGGATGTCCCGGCTCAGGATGTCAGTGATGTAGAGCAGCAACTCGTGGACTTGGCTCATGATTGGCACTATCGCGAACATGCGCGGCCCATCGACCTTCCCCTCTCGCCAGCTTCGTCCGTGAAACGTCACTTGTGACACGAACTGCCCTGCCCCGAGACAGTCATACACCGTACATCCTTTGAAGCCCCGCTCGCGCAGTTCGGAATGGATGTTGCAGGCATACGAATCTGCCAAATGGACACACGGCTGTCCTGCCGGTTTGTCCATCGGGAAATCCTCAGATTTCAAGTAGTGGAACGCCACACAACAGAGACCGAAACAATTCGCACAATCCGGTTTGAGCGATTCACGCAACATATGTAAATCGGGCATCGCCATCCATTGTCACTCCTTTCTTGTATGTCTTGACTCTATACATACAAGTATAAAGAATGTCCCTATTTTTCCATAGCCTCTATTCAATCAATCAAGGTTGCCTTCATCCTTTTCCCCATAAAGCAGTTGCTCCCTCGTTCGCCTTTTCTGTTGTGCCTCGGATATTTCTTTGTAAAGCGCAATCACGGCATCGAACGAGCTTTCGACGTCGATTCGTTGTTCCAACAGTTGATCAACATAGAATCCGTGACGCAAATCTTCAAGGTAGAGCTCCGCTGCTTGATCGAACATTATCTCAAACTGCTCTTTTGCGTCTCGAATCTCATCATGTGGTCCCCTATCCGTCAAAAGCCGCTGGTCGAAAGGGTCTGTCGATTGAATGAGCTCGTCCCACGCTTCAGGCGACAGTCTGGCTTTCCAATAATCATAGCCCGATTCAAAGCGTTGCAACGGTTGACCGGATGGAAACGATTTTTCGGCATATGCTTCGTACAGTTTCTTCCAATGTTCGAAAAACCAATTGATCATCGCCATGTCCCAGTCCATGAATATCTCTGATTTGTCATGTTCGACATATTGGACCCTTCCGCCTTTATACGTCACCTCATAACGAATCGTCCCTTGGATGGACTCGTCGCGATAAAACATGTCATCGCGATACTCCATATCATCTAAATCAAGGTCGGCCGGCTTCTCATACGCTTCGAGTGCACTCGCAAGCGATTGGACAGCTCCTGTCGTCAGATTGGTGAACGTCACTTCAATTCGCTCGATGGTTCGGGGTGTCTCGATGATTCCTTCGTTGTAACAGACGGCCAAGACGAGCGGTCGTAGGCTCTCCGTCGAATCGGGAATCGCCATCCATTCATGCAGCAGCGGGTCATGGTAATACCCCGCTTCGATTAACGCTTCTGTGTTGTGGGCATCATTTTCAATGATTGAATACAACAGAACGTCAAGTGGTTGAACTTCACCGTATGGGATTATTCCATAGAAGTTTTCCTCGATCTCGTCACCCGTCCGGAAGTCCCGACCGCTCCACCACTCCACGACAAAACGCCATCGCTCGACGAGCCACCATACCCACTCACCGCCGTTCATACCGGTTTGCCATTCATTCCGTTCATAGGCGACCCACTCGTCTTTATCGTACGAAACGGACTGAGTGGTCCCGTCTTGGTAGCGGACCTGATAGGTGAAGATGCCGTGTAACGTGTCTCGGTGAAGCAAAGAATGCGCCGATTCATTCATAAACAACATGAAATCGATGAAGTTCACTGATTCCTCAGACCCTGCCTCTTGAAACCATAGTTCAATCGATTCAATGACTCGTGCTTCCATCTATAGTTCGCCTCCCCGTTGCTTGTATTCGCACATACAAAAACCAACCCGCTTTCACAGGTTGGTCCGTTCGTTCAGTTCACTTTATTCTCGAGCTGTTTCAACTTCGTCGAGTAGTACTCGATGATGTCGCGGCGCCGGATGATGCCGATGAAATACTTCCCGTCATCGACGACCGGCACGAAGTTTTGATCCGTGATCGCATCGACGAGCTCCTCGATTTGCGCCGTGATGGCGACCGGCTTATACCGTACGCGTTGCTTAATATCTTTCAACCGTGTCCGGAGCACTTTTTCGTAGTCTTCTTCCCCGCGAAGCTGTTCGGCGAGTGCCCAGAGCAAATCCCCTTCTGTCATCGTCCCGGCGTAAAAGCCGTTCTCGGATACGAGCGGCACCGAGGTGAAGCGATGATGTTTCATCTTCTCGAGCGCTTGACGCACCGTCGATTCCGGGTCTAAATATTTGACGTCTTCTTTCGGATATAAAAAGAAAGCGATATTCATGTACAATCTCTCCTCAATCTAAAAATCCACCTCTCCATTGTACCATGTATTAAGGTCTAGTCAGCACAAATTGACCATCTAAATGTCATCCGTTCTAGCAAAAGGAGGCTTATTTCTTTTTTCTTGTGAAGCGTTTCCAGACGAGCTGTTCGAATTGTGTGAGAACACAAAAATAGGCACGGTCCCGAGCGGCTTTTCCATAGCCATCCTTGACCGTGTGACGAACACCAACGACCCTACGTCAAAACCTCGACATACAGCAAACTTGTTCAATCTCAACTCGAACAAAGTGCTTCATTTTAGCTATACCCGTGTACAAGTCGTTCTAGCCTCAAAATCCGTAACAAACATGCTACAGATGGCCATCAAAAAAAGCCTAGGAACGTCCTAGGCTTGTCACACACTCAAATAAATCCGAGCAACGTCTTGTTGAACTTGTCCATCTCGTCGAGGACGGTACCGTGACCGCTCTCCTCGAACCGTTCGATACGAGCGTTCGGGATCCCTTTTTCCATTTCGAGCGCGAACTCGAACGGACAAATCTTGTCATGGACGCCATGGATGATAAGCGTCTCGACATTGACTTTCGACAAGTCCTCGCGCAAATCCTCATCACGGAGTGCTTTCGCCGAAGCAATCGTCCCGTGACTCGACGCGACGAGCGACAGATGATGGAACCAGTTTTGCATCGGTTTCGAATGTTCTTTCTCGAAGAAAATCTCACCGAACCCTTCGAGCATCTTCGGACGGTCTTTCAGCGTATCCTCAATCAACGCGTCGACCTCGGCTTGCGTCATCCCGTACGGATAGTCCGGACGTTGCGTGAACACTGGTGCCGCTGCGCCTGAGAGGACGAGTTTCTTCAACCCGTCATCCGGGAAATCGACGGCGTAACGGATGGCGATGGCCCCGCCCATCGAGAAGCCGACGAGCGTGAAATCTTTGATGCCAAGCCCGTCAACGACCATGTGCACGTCCGACGCCATCGTCGCATAGTCATAACCTGTCGCCGGTGCATCGGACTTGCCGTAGCCACGATAGTCGATCCCGACGTAGCGATAGCCTGCTTCGAGCAACGCATTCTTTTGATACTCGAACATGTTGTTGTTTGCCGGCCAGCCGTGCAAGAATACGACGGCATCGCCTGTCCCGACGTCTTCCACGTAAATACTCGTTCCATCATGTGCTGTAATATAGTTCCCCATTGGTCAAAACCCCCAGTTGGATTGTTGAGCGGCGTGCGTGTTTGCCCACAACCCACTTTTTCCCGTTTGACCGAAGTGGAAACCTGTCAACTGTCGCGCCAGAGCGATTCGGCTTTCAAGACATGCTCAATCGCCGCCGCTCCTTCGCGTAATACGGACGTCCGCCACGACTCATCTTCCGGATAAAACATGGCCATGAATTCTTTTTGAATGCCGTTGCGGGCTTCCGGGTCTTTCGTTCCTTCAAAGTAGAGCCGGTTCTCGAGAATAATTGTCAAGAACTCGCGAATCGTCGCTTTCGTCGACGTCCCGAATGTCCCGAACTCGAACAACGCCGAGACGAGTTGTTTGTCCGGATAGTGCGTGTCCCGTACGTAATAGAAATGGTTCGTCGAGTCTCCGAGGACGTCGGTCGGGTCATACGTCTGGATATTTTTCAGTCCGTATGTCCGCTTCAGTTCGTCCGCATCACGCCCGTCCCGTTCACTGATGACCATCGTCACTTCGTTCGTCGGACCGAGCGCCGTATGCCAATCCATGTGGACGACGCGGTCATAGCGATCGAGCAGGTCATGTTGAATCTCCTTCAAAAAGATGGCGGACGGCTCATCCGACTCACCGCCATAATAGACGCCTTTCGGGAACTGATATTGTCCCATCCCTTTCGCCTCGGTCATCGCCTCGAAGCCGTCGAGCTTGATACCAGAACCGAGGAACGAGTAGATATGTTCGCGCGATTCATGGTAGTCATCGATGACGCCGTCCGGGACGAACAAGTGCCGCATGACTTCAAACTCTTTATTGACGTTACGCGGGAGTGATTCCCGGTCGATGACGTAGTTCCGGTTCAAGTCGACGTTATGTTCATTGACGCGGCGGAAGTGCTTCATCCCCCACGGATTGACCGCATGGATGAGACAGATCCCTGTCGACTCGTGCCGAAGGTTTTCGAGTTGCGTCTCGACGAACTGATGCGTCACAGCGGCACCGGCATACCCTTCGATGCCATGCTCGCCGATTGTCATGAGGAGCACCGCCTCGCGTGACCCCGCCGGCTCACCGATGATCAAGTCGATCGTGTCCTCGCCGATCGAGTGGGACATCACGCGGGCCGTCGGATAATAGGTTTTAACGTTGTCGAGTAAGGCGAGAAACTTCTCACGCGACTCTTCGTATGATGATGAAAAATAATGACTCATGGTGATTCCCTCCATTCTTGTCTTCTGTACCCCATTCCCATTCCAGACCAGACTAAAAACGCCTCCATGGCGGAGACGTTTTCTAAATTTAGTGGGCCCCGGCTTTCGTCCCACGGTTTTGACGCCGGAACTCGAACAAGTAGACGAGCGGAGCGAGCAGAACGGCGCCGAACACCCAATACGCGCCCGGGCTCACAAAAAACATCTCGAACGCCCGGAAAAACCAGGCAACGAGCGAGAAGCCGACGACGAGTTCGGCCGTCCAAATGACACTACGACGAACAGCGAGCGTGAGCGTGTTCGTTTTTTGGAAGAGGGCCGCGAGAAAGGCGATCAAAAAGGCCGGGAAGCTACTGAGCCAAAGCATCCGGTTCATCGTGGACTCGGCAAAATACGTGTTGCCGAGTGATACCGTGATCACATAATGCGCAACGAGCACCAATAAGACGACAATCCAACCCATGAGGACGTCATGTTCCCATTTTTTCATCATTCTCCCTCCGTTCCACACAAAAGAGCTACCCTTATATTTACCCGTTTTGCGAACACTTCGGACAATTCTGCGTCAAAAAAGACGCGTCCCATAAGGAACACGCCAGATTATTTGTCCATCAAGTGACGGGCCCATTCGGTCGCCCGCTTGAGCTCTCCGTCTTTGAGTGGTCCTTCTTTATCAAGGACGATGAACGACTCTTTCAGCACCGGTTCCGCTCCTTTTTCGAGCAGTAACTGCTCCATGCGGGTCGAGGCGTGACCGAACCATTTGACGATTTTCCCGACGAAAAAGCCTTGATCTTCTTCGGCCATACTCGTATCGAAGGCTGCAGCTCGCGTACCACGCAGCGCATGGTCCGACAAGCCATCGAGAAACGTCTTCACGTCCTCGGTCTCGCGCCCTCCGTGAGTCGGCGAACCAACGATGAACAAATCAAGGTTGGCGAGGTCGCCGTATCCGACGTGGCTGATTTGCATGATGTCGACGCGGTGTAAGTCGCTGAATCCGTCCTTGATGGCATATGCGACTTTTTCGGTACACCCGTACATCGAGTCAAAGATGATGAGAATTTTCATACAATCTCCCTCCATTGTGCGAAAGCTCTACGTATCTATATATGACTCTTCCCTTAATGAACGAGGCCTCATCATGGATTCAGTTAATTTTTATGTCTTTTCTTCACTCGTGTAGACACAAAAAGGACAGCACCAATTCCAAACACCGCATACGCAACCTTATCCAGATGGTCACGCATGCTGAACGGGGCGTCATGCCGATACTCGGCCCGCTTCCACCCAGACCCACCCTCGACCGCAAGGACGTCCTCCATCGCTTCCCCGTTCACTTTCCGATATGTTGTCCCAACCGGATACATGTTCGAGGCGTCCCCATAATAGCTGCCATCCATATCGTCGGCCATCGTCTTGACCTCGCCGACGACTTCTCCCAAGTCAGCCTCCAATACGGCGACATCCATCACTTCATACACCCGTCCGTCCAACACGACGAACGCATACGCCCACGACAAAGCTTGAGCCGACAAAGAGACAGACAGAAGGAGCAATACTAATCCGATGACGCGTCTCATCGAATCGCCCACACGAACGTCGCCGAGTCACTCAGATCAATCTCATCCGGCTCAAGTTCCGGCATCGCCGCCTCCGAGAAGAGAACCTCGTCATGGAGCGTGAGACGAGTCGGCGAATAAAGATGAAGCTCGCCCCATGTGTAGTCGATTTGAAGCAAGTCACCGAGCGTCGCCCCGGCCCCTTTCGCCAACAGTTCGGCCCGATGACGCGCGTTCGCCGCCGCGCTCGCGAGCAATTCGTCTTGAATCGAATCCGCGTCTTTGATCGTGAACGAGATGGACAGCTTCGGCTCGGCTAGCGAGTTGCTGACATGTTCGATGACCGCTGACAATTGTTTCGTATCGAGCGGAAACTCGAGTTTCGTCTTCTGCTGACAGACGTAACCCCGGAAACGGGATTTATAGTTGCCTTGTTTGTCCCGATAGCTCTCATAGTCGGTGTCGATCGAGAAGTCGGTCGTCTTTAAATCCGTCTTCGCAAAGCCGGCCTGTTCAATCGCTTTTTGCAGACGTGTGACGGCGATTGCCGCCCCGTTCATCGTCTCTTCGTAACGGACAGCCTTCGAGGTCAACTCCATTTTCACGACAATCAAATCTGGTTTAGCCAATACTTTTCCCGTTCCTTTGACAGTGATGGTGCGATCCATATGATGTCCTCCTTCTGATTCAAGAAATCCCGAACCCACCTACCCGAAACATGATTTCGAGCAAGTTTTCCTTAACCCCAAGACTTCCTTGCTTCTTCACCCACTGCATGATTTTCTTTGTAATCACTTTGAGTCAGCCTTCCCTTCAATCATGTCTTTCCTGTCAATGACACCACGAGTCCGATGAGATAGCCGAATGCAGTACCTGCCGCGATTCCGTACACCAATTCAAATCCAAATAGGAGCGAACTGATGATGCCAATCCCAGCTCCAAACACCAGTCCGAGTCCTACACCCGACGCTTGCCAATTCTGCTCTGTCATCGTAGTCCCCCCCTCTCTTCCATATCTTCTTCCCGTTAACGGAACCGTTCCATCATGAACGCTTCTACGTCATCGAGTGTTTCAGCGCCACGTAGCGACGGATAGGCGTCTCGACTGAAGACGAGTCCTTCGTCCGTGTTCAAGAACATGTACCGATTACCGTCCGGAAATCCGTAATCAGTCACGTCCATCACTTGAAGCGTGGCCCCGTTTTGTGACCAGATGTGTGACGCATCGTATGGAATCGGCATAAAAATCCCTTCCATGCCGAGGCGAAGTTCAGAGATGACGTCCGCATCCGACTGAAGCACTTCAGAACCGACACCTGCAACGGTGAGTACTTTCATCTCACTCCCAGGCTCAACCTCACCTCGATAGACGTCTGTCACGCCAATCGTCATGATCGACTGATATTCCGCTTGTCCGTTGAAGTCGAGCTCGATATGGTCAATCTGCTTTACGACGCCTCTCACCACGGTGGGATTCCATTTCGAGAACAGCTCGTCTTCACTCATCTCGGCAAGGTTTGCCGACGACATCCCGACATCGATCTCCCCTTCATCGATATAAGCGACCGACATATTGCTCGAGTTGTCCGACAGCGGAATCAATTCTTTGAAACCGTCCCATGTCAAGGCGAAGAGTGTGATAGCGGCTGCTGCCACAAGACCACCCATCCAACGCCAATGTCTTCTTTTCTTATCCTGGACTTCCATCGATTCCTCGACGAAACGGTCATCGACGTCCCCCATCAAACGTGTAAGCCGATCTCCATTCATAGCGCCACCCCTTCCGCTTCGAGCGCTTGCTTCAAGTCATTACGGGTCCGCAGCAGCACCATCTTGACCTTGCTCTCGCTCACCTGGCGCATCTTCGCGATGTCTTTGATTGATTGAAAGTGAAAGTAACGTCCCATGAAAATCTGCCGGGTCTCTTGCGACAAATGGGCCAAAAAGTCGTTCAACAACTCGACGACTTCTGAATCGGTCGCGACGGAGGAGGCGAGACAGTGTTCGAGCTCACTGACGATGAACGGGACTTGCCCGGCTCCGCGCTTCTTGGCGTTCGCCTTCTCATACTTATGGAGCGAGACGTTCCGGACTAGCTTTGCCAAATAGGCGGCGAGTCGTGCTGGACGTGTCGGCGGAATCGCTTGCCACGCTTTCATGTACGTGTCATTGACGCACTCGTCCGCGTCCTCTCGGCTATGCAAAATGTTATAGGAAATCGTATGACAATAGCCGCCGTACTTTTGCGCCGTCGCCTCAATCGCCCGCTCGGAACGTTGCCAATACAAATCGATAATCGCTTGATCGTCCAATCGAATCCCCCTTTCGATGTACTTACATCTTTATAGACCGGAAATGAAGTCCATCGGTCACAACTTCTGTAAAAGTTTTTTAGATCGGCTCTTCACGGCCGGGCTTCCCGTCTCGCATTGCGACTCGAGCAAGGCTTTCAGCTCGTCACGGAAGCGCGGATGCATGGCGCTCAAGTCGAAGATCGCCTGCAAGGAGTTGACGATGACGATGGCGCTAGTCTCCGTAGCAATCCAATCGGTGAGCATATGAACGACGTCGGCCGCCTCGTCTTCCGTCCACATCAGCCGTGGCATGAGTTGCGCCAAGTGCCATCTCACTTCTGGTTGAGTGGTGATATGTAGCTGCTGGAACAAGGACGCTTGATGCGCTTGAAGCAACTTTGGATGACGGCGTGTCACTTTCTCCATCGCGTCTGCGCTCCGCATCCGAACGACGGGACGGTCATCGGTCAAGCCGGTCATCAATTCGTTGAATCGGTCCGGGTCGTTCCCGACGTAGGCGACGACCTCATCGACGTGGCCGACCGAGCGCAAATCTCCGCCACTCAATACTTCTCGGATGTCCATTCTCCCACCTCTTTTCTCATTCTTAGTTTACAAAAAAAGGGACTCAGTAGACACTGAATCCCTTTGCATGCATATTAGTTATTCTCTTGCTTCAACCGGTCGATGATATTATCCGACTTCACTTTCGAGATGGCATATAGCATCGAAGAACCGACGATGAGGAAAATCACGACCGTGACGAACAAGATGTCGCCCCATGGCAATGAGAACGGTGCTTCGAACGTGTTGATTTGCGCCCGGTAAATCAGATACATGATCAGAACACTGACGGGCACCCCATACGCCAATGCTTTCAGGCCGTAAAAAATGCTCTCATAGTACACCATCTTGTTGAACCCTTTCGGTGTCATCCCGACCGACCGTAGCATCGCGAATTCGCGGCGTCGGAGTGAGACGCTCGTCGAGATTGTGTTGAAGATGTTCGCCACCGAGATGAGCGAGATCAAGACGATGAATCCATAGACGAAAATCGATAACAGCAACAACACCTGCTCTTGTTGTTCACGCTGCTCCGACACGTTGAAGATGTATTGGTCCATATTTTGTTCCGCCTCAATCACTTGTTGCGTCGCCTCAGGATTACTCGTGTTCAAGGCGATTGATGGACTTGATTGTTTCATCAATTGACCAATCGCATCCTCTTCAAACGTCCCTTCCCGAACGATCACATCAAGCCATCCAAGTGAGCTCGTCATCACACCAGTCGGGGGGACGTGGGTCATGGCGCCGATTTTGATTGTTTTGAGCGGTGCCGTCTCGTCCGTTGCGTTCTCGTCCCGGAGTTCAAGCGTATCGCCGATTTCGGTCTCAATTGTCTTCGAGTTCACAAATTTCTTCTTGTCGACGTCTTGATACGATACTTCATCAATCAAGACGGCACCCGGTATCTCTCCTTCTTCAAAATTGCTGGCGGCTGCCCCGATCTGTTTCAAGTACGCATCGAAACTTTCATTATCTAATTGATAGAGGGAGACATAATACATGAATTTCCCATCATCGAAGTTGAATGCCAAGTCTTCGTTCTCGATGACCGCGCTCGGTAACCGTGCTTCGTCGACCATCGTCTGGACGGTCGTATTCTCGAAGTACGTCCCGCTCGTCACATGGTCCAACGTCTCATAGCGACGTAAGTCATCTTTACTGAGATTCGACCCGTTCACGAGAATATCGAACTCATACGTGCCTTGTGACATCTCGAGTGACTGTTCGAGTCGATCTGTGAAGTAACTGACGACTAAAAAGAGCACGATACTGATGACGAGCGAGAACACCGTCGCTAAATACCGTTTCCGGTTGCGTTTTGTGTTTTTCAGCCCAATCTCCGCTTCCAATCCGAAGATTCGTCGCACGAGTTTCGACGTCTTCACGTTCTTCGACGTCAGTCGCACGTCCTGGGTCTGACGAATCGCGTCAATCGCAGAAATCTTCGAAGCGCGGCGTGCCGGCAGATAACACGAGATGAAAATCGTCACGCTCGAAATGAGCACCGTCAACAGGAGCGTGATTGGTGTGAAGACGACCTCAAACTTCTCCGTCACATTGAGCGCTTTCTCAGCAAAGGCGTTAATGAACAGGAACGTGACCCCGATCCCGGTCACCCCGGCAAGGATACCGAGCGGGATGCTAATCCCTCCGATAATCAGTCCTTCAAAGAAGACCGAGTTTCGTTTTTGCCGTTTCGTCGCCCCGACACTCGCGAGCATCCCGAGATAACGGGAGCGCTCAGATACGCTGATGGCGAACGCGTTATAGATGAGCGAAATCGAGCCGATGACGATGACCGTCATGATGATCCCGACGAAACCATACAACGTCTTACGCAATCCGCCGTCGTCTGTCACTCCGTAATAGCGAAGCAACGATGAGTTATAGGCGACCCCTTCAATTTTCTGTTCGTTCATCACTCGTTCCGTATCCGAGTAAATCGAGTTATCGACATCGTTCAAGGCAACGAACGTATCGACGGTCGCACCGTTCAACGCTTTGTCGTCAATGTATCCGACGACCGTATACCCTGGCGACCAAGTCGGCTCCCAGGCCGGGCGCGTCATTGTGCCGACGACGGTCAACGTCACCGTGTCCTCGACGGTCAACTGTTCTAGAATCGTCTCCCCGTCACGAATCAAGCCGTCGTTTTGCGTCAATACACGACCCGACGATTCGTCCATGCGCTCGCCGATCTCGAGCGTCAACTCGTCCCCGATGTTGTACGTGACTTGCGCATTTTGACGGATGGCCTCGGAAATGACGACTTCGCCTTCTTTGTTCGGCAAGCGTCCCTCCGTCAACTCGACGGGGAAGTTTTTCAGCCCCGACGTGTTATAGTTCCGGACGTATAAGTACGGTTTATACGCATTCTGCGAATCCGTTAATGTCGCATAGCCGTCACTCGATAGGATGACGTCCTTCGTCGATGCATCATTCCGAATCGCCTCGACCTGCTCCTCATTCGTGTTGATGTATTGGACGTGCCATTCCCCGTTATCCGCGATGTCTTGACGGATCATCAAGTCCAGGAACGATGAACCCAGTGTCGTCACGGCCGTGATCATCGCCACCGAGATGATGACCCCGATGATGGTGACGAGCGAGCGCCGCTTGTTCTCGCGCAAGTGGCGAAGCGTCATTTTATTGATGATGTTCATGAGCGGACGACCTCGTTCTTCGCAATTTTCCCATCCTCGATCGAGATGATCCGGTCGGCCTGCAAGGCGATTCGTTCGTCGTGCGTGATGATGATGAGCGTCTGATTGAACTTCTTGTTGAACAGTTTCAGGAGGCTCATAATCTCTTCACTGTTTTGACTGTCCAAGTTCCCCGTCGGCTCATCGGCCAAGATGATGGCCGGGTTGCTGATGAGCGCCCGACCGATGGAGACGCGTTGTTGCTGCCCGCCAGACAGTTGGTTCGGCAGATGCGTCAACCGGTTCGACAGTCCAAGGATGCCGATGATGCGCTCCAAATGGGCGGCGTCGACTTTTTGTTCGTCCAACAACATCGGCAACGTAATGTTCTCCTCGACCGTCAAAATCGGAATCAAGTTGTAAAACTGATAAATCAACCCGATTTGGCGACGCCGGAAGATGGCGAGCTGTGTCTCGTCCAACTTGTAAATATCCGTGTTATCGATGAACACCTGTCCACTCGTCGGCACGTCGACACCGCCGAGCAAATGTAACAACGTCGACTTTCCCGAGCCCGACGGTCCGACGATACAGACGAACTCGCCTTTTTTGACCGTGAACGACACGTCATCGAGCGCCCGCACTTCCATCTCGTCTTTCCCGTATACTTTTGATAAATTTTGCACTTCTAATATATTCATGGTTGCACCCTCCAGTACTTGATCTACTTTGAGTGTACCGAGCGAGTGTGACACGTCCGTGACTCGAAAGTGACTGTTTCGTCACTTAGACGATTGCTTTGTAGAATCGAATTTGAAACGCAGTCCCAGCTCCGCGTTCACTACGTACGGTCAGTTCACCTTGTTGGCTTGTGATGATGCTGTGGGCCATGGCGAGCCCGATGCCGACGCTGTCGTCACTCGCATTCATACCCTTATAAAAACGTTGGAAAATATACGGGATGTCTTGCTTGGGGATGCCGCTCCCCGTGTCGCGAATGACGATTTCCGTGTACAGTGTGTTCTCGCTGTAATCGATGAACAGCTCGCCTTGTTCCGGTGAATGTTCGACGCAATTCTTTAAGATGTTGATGAGCGCCTCGGTCGTCCACTTCAAGTCGCCTTCGAACATGACATCATCCTCACCCGCGATCTGAAGCCGTTGCATTTTAATATCAATCGGCACGAGCATCGGTTCCGTCACGGCTTGAACGAGTGCGGGGACGGACACCGGTTCCCGTTTGAACTGAATCGTCCCGGCATCGATTTTAGACAGCTTGAGCAGTGACGAGACGAGCCACTCCATCCGCTCGAGCTGCACCTGTACGTTATGCGTGAACTCTTGCCGCTTGTCATCTGACAGCCGTGGGTCACTGAGCAAATCCGCCATGACGGTCATCGAGGTGAGCGGGGTCTTCAGCTGATGGGAAATGTCGGAGATAGCATCCGTCAGCTTCTGCTTGTCTTCTTCGAGATGCGTCCCTTGCTCGGACAGCATCTTCGTCACTTTATAGATTTGGCTCTTCAATAGACTGAGCTCGCCTTCACGATTGTCGCGGAAATCGAGTTTATAGTTACCGTTGCTGATTTCTTGCAGGTAGCTCGACAGCTGATCGATCTCCCGATAGCGCCACGCCGTGAACCGATATGTCACGATCAAGAACGCAACCGACAAAAGGAGGACGAGAATGACGGCCTCCATCGATAGGAACAAAGCTGCGACGATAGAAGCCACCCCAATCAGCAGCAACAGACTGACTAAATAGATACGGATTTCTCGATTGCGCAACATATCAGCGTTCCACCTTATAGCCAATCCCGCGAACCGTCTTAATCAACGTCGGCCGCTGCGGGTCATCCTCGAGCTTCTCGCGTAACCGTTTGATGTAGACGGTCAACGTATTGTCATTCACGAAATCCCCGCCCATGTCCCAAATCTGGTCGAGCAGCTGGGTCCGTGATAACACTTGGCCCGTATGTTTCCCGAAGATGAGCAGTAAACGATACTCGAGCGCTGTCAACAGGATCTCGCTTCCATCTTTTTTGACTTTCGCGTCTTGCGTGTTGATTTCGACCGACCCGATTGTCAAAACGGGCGAGCTGACCTGTTTATGGTAGCGGCGCAACACCGAATGAATCCGCGAGATAAGTTCACGGACCCGGAACGGTTTCGTGATGTAATCGTCCGCTCCCATATCGAGTCCCATGACGACGTTCACTTCATCATCGAACGCCGTCAAAAAGATGACGGGCGTATCCTGTTTTTGCTTCACGAGCCGACATAAGTCATAGCCGCTCCCGTCCGGCAACGACAAGTCGAATAGACACAGGTCGATCGTATGTAACTGCTGTTCGATCAAACGTGTGGCGTCGGTCACATTATGGCACAACGTCGTCGTGAATTGTTCTTGTTCGAGCGAATATTGGAGACCGGATGCGATCGTCCGGTCGTCTTCGACGATTAAAATATGCATGGTATTCCCTCCTGACCCTTCTTCTCATAATATATCAGTCTTTTTCAAGTGAGGAGACAAAACAAAAAACCGAACGAAAGGACTCGTTCGGTCAGATTATGCTTTTGTCACCCGAAGACACTCCGGTCGTTCGAATCCGACGTCTCCTAAAAATCGCAGCGCATCAATTGTCAACTCGTCGCGCGCGATCGTCTTGACGCTTGGTTTCGTCTGTTCATCGACCCACACTTTCCAGATTTCGACCTCATCCGCGGTCTCGAGATGATCGACGATATACTTAACGAGCTGTTCGGCTCTCGCATCGGAATAGCGCCAACGCAACTCCACGACGTGCGGTTTTTCCGAGTACGCCTTAACGTTCTCCACGTCATAGTACAAGTCTCGCTTGATCTCGATCTCGTCGAGCTGCTCTTCCGACTCGACGTTCATCAATATCTTTTCGTCACGATCGAGGTCTTCGTCGTCTGTGAGCATGTCAGGCAAGATGACACCTTTTTTGATGGCCTCGTTGATGGATAAGAACTTGATGTAGGGATTTTCGACTTCTTTCAGCAGCCGGTCGCTCGTTATAAATTGGAATTCACTCATGAAAAAACCTCCTCATGTTTTAATTTATACATCACGCTCGACCAGCTGTCGTTTTTCTTTCAACTTTACTAGTTTTCGATATTGTTTCACCACGAATACAATAAACAGTACACTTACAGTGAAATTCAAAATCCATATGAACGGGACGGCATCGTTCGCTATATTAAGAAATGTCACAAATAAGTTGAGATACAGCACAAAACTATATAGTTGATAGATACGTTTTTCATGACGAATTTTCGAATCAATATCCGAATAGAGCTGGAACGGACCTTCCTCGGTTCGTCTTTTTAAGTAAATCCAACGATACGAGGTCGCCACAATCGTAATTCCCATCTCCTCTAATAACTCAAAGTAAGCATCTGACTTCGGGCTGTTAGGCAATTCTTCAAGTAACTCAATCCGATACGTGTACTCATTCGGATTCCCCCGCCTAAACTCATAACGACCTAACTTAAATTGTTCGAGAAACCATCCTTGTGCCGCCATTTTATTCAACCATTTCTCTTCTTTTTCATAATCGACATATACACGATAAACTGTTTTTGTTTTCATGATCGGTTTGCTCCAATCCACTGTTTCCCGTTTGCGACGAGCTCTTCAAGGCGAACAAGTTCGGCTTCGAGCACTGATTGTCCATCTATGGTGATGACATACTCCTTCTTTCGTCCGCTTGCTCCTTCGACCGCCTCAATCCATCCCTTTTCTACCAGGCTGCTGAGTGCCCCATACAAGGTCCCCGCCGCCAATTGAACGCGATCGTGGCTCAATTCTTGTACAAACTGCATGATGCCGTATCCGTGTCTAGGAATTTGTAGCGACAGTAAAATGTAATAAACCGCTTCCGTCAAGGCGATGCTTCCAGCTGATTGTGCCATAGTTGTCCCCTTTACTTCGTCTAACGATATATCGACTTCCGATATAATTAGTATATCCTAAAAATTGGTGGATGACTACAAGAAAAAAAGGGACCCAGTATACACTGAATCCCTTCAAAAACTTATTCAACTGTCGACGCCGCCTCGGCAAGCGCAGCTTCTTCTTTATGATAGTTCTCGACGAACGCATCAAGGTGCGCCCGCACTTCGTCTGTCGATTTCGTGTCCATGAGCTTCACACGGAGGTCGCTCGCCCCGCGGAACCCTTTCACGTAAATCTTGAAGAAGCGGTGCAAGTTCGAGATTGAACGCGGCACCTCTTCTTGGAACTTGTCTTGCAAATCGAGTTGGAGACGAAGCAAGTCGAGGTACTCTTCCATCGAGTGCTCACGCGGCTCTTTCTCGAACGCGAACGGGTTCTTGAAAATCCCGCGGCCGATCATGACGCCGTCGACGCCATATTTCTCGACGAGTTCTAATCCCATTTGACGGTCAAGGATGTCACCGTTAATCGTGATGAGCGTGTCCGGTGCAATCTCGTCACGCAGTTTGACGATATCCGGGATCATCTCCCAGTGCGCGTCGACTTTACTCATCTCATTGCGTGTGCGCAAGTGAATCGACAAGTTGGCGATGTCTTGCTTCAAAAGATGCGTCAACCAGTCACGCCACTCGTCGAGCTTCGCGAAACCGAGACGCGTCTTGACGCTGACCGGGATGCCGCCGGCTTTCGCCGCTTGAATGAGTTCGGCTGCGACGTCAGGACGGAGGATGAGGCCGCTCCCTTTCCCACGCTTGGCCACGTTCGGGACCGGGCAACCCATATTGATGTCGAGGCCTTTATAGCCCATCTCGGCCATGCCGATGCTCATCTCACGGAAGTAATCCGGGTTGTCACCCCAAATGTGGGCGACCATCGGCTGTTCGTCCTCGGTGAACGTCAAGCGTCCACGCAAGCTGCCTTTCCCTTCTGGATGGCAATAGCTGTCCGAGTTGGCGAACTCGGTGAAAAACACGTCAGGTCGGCCGGCATGGGCGACGACGTGGCGGAAGACGACATCGGTCACGTCTTCCATCGGGGCAAGTATAAAGAATGGACGCGGCAAGTCGCGCCAGAAGTTTTCTTTCATGTCAAATCATTCCCTTTCGTAGTTAATCCAATAAAATCACTTTATCTATCTTATTATGGACGCGGGAATGTATCAACTGTTTCACCCAACAGATCGGATACAATACATTTAAAGCAATTATTTTGAAGAGGACGATGGGATTCTTATTAAAATCAATGAACTGTTCAGTTCTCGGATGTTGATTTGTGATATGGATGCACAAAAGAATTAGTGAACTTTCTTGAATATCCTCTACCAGGCTACATGCTACTATTTCATTTAATTACTTAATAGATTACCTAAAATGATTTTCAGCATTCTTAACTTTTATTTATTGCTTGCCCGATTAACTGATTGAGCGTCGCTTTTTTCATCATTACGATTTTCTCTTGCATATTTAATCACATCTATTAGAAGTTCCCATAGTATTTCTTTTATATGCTCTTTATTATTTAACAAGAAGCCTTTTACAAATTTTAAAATGACTTGAAACAGATTAAACATTATTTTTTCCACCATTCTTCTTTAATCATTTCTGTCGATATCTTCTTTAGAAGTCTGTTAGTGTTATCTTTTGAAAACTCTTTTAGCAATTTAATTGCAATCTCTTCATCCGATGCTTCTTCGTTCTCCGCAATCATTTCATTTGCTGATATATTCAAAGCTTTCATGTCTATTTCCAGTTCTTTTTTTACTGTTTGAGCTAAAGTAGTACCGTCTACACGACTCATCATTTTATAATTTTGTTGAGAATTTAACATTAAATCAGAAACCTTATTATGAAAATCACTTTCTAATACTGATAATTCGT
This sequence comes from Exiguobacterium mexicanum, assembly GCF_005960665.1. Classification (GTDB taxonomy): domain Bacteria; phylum Bacillota; class Bacilli; order Exiguobacteriales; family Exiguobacteriaceae; genus Exiguobacterium; species Exiguobacterium mexicanum_A. The sequence goes on along the minus strand of NZ_CP040676.1, from coordinate 626,166 downwards.
TCTTATCATTTTTATTCATTTTTTTACCTTCTTTCTCATTTCAAATATTTATTATATTATTTTTTCCTTTATTTTCATTTTTTTGATATTTCTATAATCTAGCTTGTTTTAGTACTATTTGGCGACCCCACTCACCTATAATTTTTTAGGCTTATAGATTCACTTCCTAAATAGTTCTTAGCTTGAAAGTTTTATTCCCATCGATAAAACAATTTTATTTATTATTTCATTATACTTTACAAAACCTGTATTACCATTTTTTGAATATATTTATGTTTTATTTCAAGACTTTATTTGACATTAGTACAATTAAAAATCTTCATCTTGTTCTTTTTATACTACGTTCAATCCACAAATTTTGAAATCTAATTTATCACATTGAATAAATAGTTTTTTGTCGTTTATTCTTTTTGCAATAAATCCTCTTTTTGATATATATGATTAATCACCACTTAATATTAATAAGAATCAAAAAAGCGAGAAAATCAACACCTGTTTAGGGGTCAACTTTCTCGCTTTTTAACTTACATAGTTTGTTTCTCTAACCACGCCACCGTCTCCACATGCGCCGTATGCGGGAACATGTCGACCGGTGTGACTTCGACTAATTTGTAGCCACGGTCCGCAAGATAGCGCATATCGCGCGCCTGCGTCGCGACGTTACACGACACGTAGACGATCCGCTTCGGTGCCATCTCGACCATCGTCTCGAGGAACGACTCGGCACAGCCTTTACGCGGCGGGTCGACGACGATGACGTCCGGATTGATGCCATCTTTCTTCCACTGCGGCAATACATCTTCTGCTGCGCCACACGCGTACGTCACGTTGTCGATCTCATTGACGAGCGCGTTCTGTTTCGCGTCCTCGATCGCTTCCGGTACGACTTCGACACCGTATACGTGCGCCGCCTTCCGAGCGAGGAACAGACTGATCGTCCCGATGCCGCAATAGGCGTCGACGACTTGTTCGGTCCCGGTGAGTTGTGCGTACTCGAGTGCCTTGCCGTACAGTTTTTCTGTCTGGACCGGGTTGACTTGGAAGAACGAGTGCGGGGAAATCGTGAACGTCAGTCCGCCGATTTTGTCCTCAATCGTCTCATGTCCGTAGAGCAGTTTGTTCGTCGACCCTAAGATGACGTTCGTCTTGTCCGGGTTGACGTTTTGCATGATTGACGTCACGTTCGGCAGACGTTTCAAGATGTCGGCGACAATCTCATTCACGCCTTTGATTTTCGTCGTCTTCGTGATGAGGACGATCATCAATTCACCCGAATGGTAGCCGTAACGGGCCATGACGTGGCGGATGACGCCGCGCCCGGTCTTCTCATCGTATGCCGGCACACCGTGCGCCGCGAGCACGTCACGGACGACTTGGACGGCCTCATCGTTGCGCTCGTCTTGGATGAGACATTCCTTCATCTCGACGATATCGTGCGAACGTGGACGATAGAAACCGGCGACGAGGCGACCGGCCTCGTCTTTGAACGGCACTTGTGCCTTGTTGCGGTAACGCCATGGTTCCGGCATGCCGATCGTCTCGTGGACGGGCACGTCGAACTGACCGAGTCGCTTCAACGCATCGACGACACGGTCCCGTTTTTGACGGAGCTGGCCGTCGTAACTGAAGTGTTGGAGCTGACAGCCCCCGCACTGATAGAAAATCGGGCACGGTGGCTCGACGCGGTCCGCACTCGCTTGCTTCACATCGATCAAGCGGGCGAACCCGTACTGTTTATTCGTCTTCGTCACGACGATCTCCACGGTCTCTCCCGGAAGTGCGTTCGGGACGAACAACGTGTAACCGTCGACGCGTGCCACGCCCGCGCCTTCGTGTGTGAGGTCGTGGATGTGGACGTCGAGACGGTCATTTTTTTGGACTGGTAACATGAGTCTCTCCTTTCCCGATTCAAAAAATAGTGTGTATTGGTTCATACCCGTTCCAAGCGAACGAAAAGCTCGGCGTGTGCGCCACGCCGAGCCGAATCATTCTGCTTTCTCGTTTGACACGTTGAACAGCTGTTTGATCATCTGTTCGCGTTCATACTGGGCGTTCAAGTCTTCCATCTCACGGATGCGCGCGTTCGGTGCGAGCACCGTCAAGTGACGGAACAAGTTTCGCATCTCGCCCGTGCATTCGCCGCCGTATTCACCGTCGATGTTGAGACTCATCCGTTCCGTCGTCGTCTTCATCTTGACGCGTCCCGTCTTGACGTGCTCGACGAGCGGACTCGACAAGTGCTCGCCACGGAGCAACAAACGGACGACGTGGATGAACTCGAACAAGTTACACTTGCGCAAGATGAACAAGTCGAACAGTCCGTCGTTCAGTGAGGCGTGTGGTGAAATCTTCTCGAAGCCACCGACCGAGTTCGAGTTCGACGTGAGGAAAATCATGACCTCGCCACTGAACGTGCCCTCGTCGTGCTCAAGCTCGATATACGTCGGCTTGATGAGTGGAAGTTTCTCCATCCCTTTGACGTAATAGGCGAGCTGACCGAGCGCCGTCTTCAGTTTCGACGGCACCTCGTACGACAGCTCCGTCATGATGCCGCCACCGGCGATATTGATGAAGTAGTGGATATCCCCTGTCTCCCCTTCAATCTCACCGAGGTCGACCGGCATCTCGAATCCGTCACAGATGACGTCGAGGGCACCGACGACGTTGAGCGGAATCCGCATCGCTCGGGCAAAGTCGTTCGTCGTTCCGACTGGGATGAGCCCGATTGTCGGACGCGTGTCGAGCGGGGCGAGTCCCGAGATGACCTCGTTCAGCGTCCCGTCCCCACCGGCCGCGATAATCAAGTCGAACTCGGCCTCCGCGGCTCGAACGGCTTCGAGCGTCGCGTCGCCGATTGCTTTCGTCGCGTACGTCGACGTCTCATAACCCGCATCTTCGAGGCGGTTCAAAATGTACGGGAGTTCCCGTTTGATCACTTCTTTTCCAGATGTCGGGTTATAGATGACCCGTGCGCGTTTTCGTTGCATAATGTTCTCTCCCCATGCTCAAGTCGAGCGAAAAGCGAGACACAAGTGCCTCGCCGCTTGTTTAGCGTTTGGCGATCTCTTCGTGGAACAAGCCATCGAGGAGTGCCGGGTTCGCCATCCCTTTCGTCTGCTTCATGATCTGCCCGATGATAAAGCCTTTGGCACGGTCTTTCCCGTTCTTAAAGTCTTCAATCATCTGCGGATGCGCTTCGAACAAGTCGAGGATGTAGCCGCGGAGCAAGTTCTCGTCCGAGATTTGGGCGAGACCGTTCGCTTCGACGTACGCCTTCGGCTCGGCGCCTTCTTCGATCATGGCTGTGAACACGCGTTTGGCGATCTTCGAAGAAATTGTACCTTCTCCAATCAAACGAATCAACTCCGCGAGCGAGCTCGGCGTCAATTTCATCGTCTCGATCGTATCGTCCGATTTGTTCAAGTGACCGAGCACTTCGCCCATGAGCCAGTTCGCGGCCGCTTTCGGTTCGGCACCGGCAGCAGTCGTCGCTTCGAAGAAGTCCGAGAACTCTCGCGTCGACGTGAGCGCCTTGGCGTCATACGCCGACAGCCCGTAGTTGTTCATATAACGTTCGCGACGTGCGACCGGAAGTTCCGGAAGCGTGGCGCGGATGCGTTCTTTCCATTCCTCATCGATCTCGAGACGGACGAGGTCCGGCTCTGGGAAGTAGCGGTAATCGGCCGCTCCTTCTTTGACACGCATGAGGATCGTCTTCTTCGCCGCCTCATCAAAACGGAGCGTCTCTTGACGCATGACGCCGCCCGTGATGAGGAGTTTGCGGTGACGGTCTTCCTCATACTCGAGCGCCTTCAAGACGTTCGAGAACGAGTTCAAGTTTTTAAGCTCCGTCTTCGTGCCGAACGGCTCTTGACCGAACGGACGGACCGAGATGTTACAGTCGCAACGAAGCGACCCTTCTTCCATCTTGACGTCCGAGACGCCCGCGAACGAGAGCACTTCTTTCAAGCGCTCGAGGTAAGCGACAGCATCTTTCGGTGAGCGCATGTCGGCCTCACTGACGATCTCGATGAGTGGTGACCCGGTCCGGTTGAAGTCGACGACCGAGTGTTTCTCGCCCGTGTGGTTCATCTTCCCGGCATCTTCCTCGAGATGGACGCGTTCGATGCGGAACCGCTTCATCTCACCGTCGACTTCGACGTCGACGTGACCGTTGAAACCAATCGGCTGGTCGAACTGCGAGATTTGGTACGCTTTTGGCGTATCCGGATAGAAATAGTTCTTGCGGTCGAACTTCGTGTCGGTCGCTATTTCGCAGTTGAGTGCCATCGCGGCCTTGATGGCGAGATTGACCGCCTCTTCGTTCAATTTAGGCAAGACGCCCGGGTGTCCGAGACAAATCGGACACGTCTGTGTATTCGTTTCGGCACCGTATGTGCGCGAGCAGCCACACCAAATCTTCGACTTCGTGCTCAGCTCGGCGTGCACCTCGATCCCGATGATCGTTTCAAAGTTCATCGTACGTCCTCCTTAGAGCTGTGGCATCTTGAAACCGCCGTTTGCTTGTTCAAAAGCATGGGCCACGCGGTAGAGTGTTGGTTCACTGAAATGATTCCCGATGATCTGTAAACCGACCGGGAGGCCTTCTGACAAGCCGGCCGGTACCGAGATGGCCGGGATGCCCGCCAAGTTGACCGGAATCGTCATAATATCGTTGGCATACATCGTGAGTGGGTCTTCGAGCTGGTCACCGAGTTTGAACGCGACCGTCGGCGCAGTCGGTCCGATGATTGCATCGTAGTCGGCGAATACGTTCGCAAAGTCTTGCTTCATGAGCGTGCGGACCTGTTGTGACTTTTTGTAGAACGCATCGTAATAACCCGAGCTGAGTGCATAAGTACCGAGCATGATGCGGCGTTTCACTTCTTCCCCGAAACCTTGTTCGCGCGAGTACGTGAACACTTCTTCGAGCGCATCGGCCTCGGCGCGGCGTCCGTAACGGATGCCGTCAAACCGGGCGAGGTTCGAAGACGCTTCCGATGACGCGAGCAAGTAGTATGTCGGGAGCGCATATTTCACCGTCGGGAGCGAGACCGTCTCGACCGTCGCACCGAGCGACTTAAGCGTCTCGACCGCTTCTTCAATCTGTTTGCGGACACCGTCTGACACGCCTTCGGCCATGAACTCTTTTGGAAGCGCGAGCTTCATGCCTTTGATGTCGCCGTGAAGCGATTTCGTGTAATCCGGAAGGTCGACCGTCGCTGACGTCGAGTCCATGTCGCAATGACCGGCAATCGCGTTCAACAAGTAGGCGTTATCTTCGACCGTACGTGTGAGCGGACCGATTTGGTCGAGCGACGAGGCGAATGCAACGAGGCCGTAACGTGAGACGAGACCGTACGTCGGTTTCATCCCGACGACGCCACAATAGGCCGCCGGTTGACGAATCGAGCCACCCGTATCCGAGCCGAGGCTAAACAGGACTTGGCCGGCCGCGACCGTTGCCGCTGAACCGCCTGACGAACCGCCTGGTACACGGTCTGTGTCCCACGGGTTACGGACGACTTTGAACGCCGAGTTCTCGTTCGATGAACCCATCGCGAACTCGTCCATGTTCAACTTCCCGATTGTGACGGCACCGGCGTCGTGGAGACGCTCGACGACCGTCGCGTCATGGGCCGGGACAAAGTTCTCGAGGAACTTCGAGGCACACGTCGTGCGTGTCCCTTTCGTGACGATGTTGTCTTTGACGCCGATCGGCAAACCGAAGAGCGGGTTGTCCGAGGTCTTGGCGAGCTCGTCCATCCGTTTCGCTTGTTCGAACGCGTCTTCGTTGAGCGTCAAGAAGGCACCGATTTTCTCGTCGGTCGCCTCGATGCGGTCAAATGATTCTTTGACGAGGTCGGATACCGTGACTTCGCCTTCTTTTATAAGCGTATGCAGCTTGGCTACACCGTGATCAAATAAACTCATGAAGGGCCTCCTTATTCAAAGACCGCTGGGACACGAACTTGGCCGTTTTCCCAATCAGGTGCCATCCGTTCGACTTCCTCGCGTGGAAGTGAAGGACGAACCTCGTCTTTGCGTAGTACGTTTTTCAAATCTAGGGCATGGGTCGTCGGGATGACGCCCGTCGTATCGAGTTCATCGAGTTGCTCAGCGAACTCGAGGATTTTTGTCAATTGCTCCGTGAAGTGCGTCACTTCATCTTCTGTGATCGCAAGTCGGGCGAGTCCGGCGACGTGCCGAACTTCAGCTTCTGTGATTCGAGCCAAAGGTTCCACCTCCAACAGTTTTCAATACATCGTCCATTATCATACCACTTTTTTAAAAGACAAAAAAGAAAATCCCATCTCGCCAATCTTGATGTCTTTTTTGAAAAGTTAGGAAATCCGCCTACACTATTGACTCGTTTCCCAAAACCCCTATTCGGCCCGTCCCTCAATCTCATTATGCTTAGAAAGAAGCATTCTTTTTTTCGAGGAGGATCCCTATGTCAATCCGTAACAAACTGATCGTCGCCTTCACCGTCTTGCTCGTGTTGTTGCTCGGGGTGAGCGGCTACTCATTCTATGCATTGAACGCGTCCAAGGCCGCCCAGCAAGATATGAACGTCTCGTGGGTGCCGGGGATGGACCAAATTCATCAAGTCGATAAACAGCTGCTTGAGATTCGCCAACAGATGATGCGTCACGCCTTGGTCGAAGACGAGGTGACGAAGCAAAATGTCGAAACGAACCTCGACACGGGCATCACGATTCTCGAGCAACAGATGAGCGGTTATGAGTCGACCATCATCACGAAAGCCGACCAGGATCTGTTCGATCAAGCGACGGACCAATGGACGACATTTAAAACGAATATCGAGGAGCTCGTCCGCATCTCGAACACGGACGGTCAAGCCGCAGCCGATGCCTATATCCGGGACACGGCGACACCTGCCGCCGACGCCCTCTCGAACACGCTCGGTCTGCTCGTCAACTTGAACCGCGACGCGATTCGGTCTGACACGGAATCCGGTGCGGCGCTGTTCGAGCAAGTCCAGTTCACACTCATGGTCATCATGGCTGCGGCTGTCGTCTTTACAGTATTGATGATGGTATTCATCTTCCGCTCGATCTTCGAACCGCTCAACGAGTTCAAACTGAAGATGCGCGAACTCGCCACGAGTCAAGGCGATTTGACGACCGCCATCCCGGTGAAGCGACGCGACGAGTTCTCGGGACTCGCCCGCGACTTCAACCAATTCCTCGCCAACCTCCGTCAATTGATCCTTCAAGTGAACGGTGTGTCACGCGGGGTGACCGAACAATCCGCTCACATGTACGACGAATTGAAAGCGCTTGATACGTACATGACGACGACCGCCGCGACGACAGAGGACTTGACAGCCGGCATGCAACAGACGGCCGCGAGTGCACAAGAGATGAACGCGTCGGCCTCCGACATGGAACGGACGCTTCACCACATCGTGACGATGGCCGCCGAGCGAAAAGCCGAGGCCGCACAAGTCGATGCCCGTGCCGTCGCCCTGCGTGACCATGCCGTCGAGGCGAAAGCGTCCGCACTCAGTGTCCTGTCATCGACACGTGTCAATTTAGAGAAAGCGATGCAGGACGCCAAAGCCGTCCGGGAAATCGCGACACTCACGAATGACATCCTCGACATCGCCGCCCAGACGAATCTCCTGTCCTTGAACGCCTCGATCGAAGCCGCTCGGGCCGGTGAAGCGGGACGCGGGTTCGCCGTCGTCGCCGATGAGATTCGGAAACTCGCCGAGACGAGCCGGACGACCGTCGAACGGATTCAAGCCATCTCGACGACCGTGCTCCACTCCGTCGACCATTTAAATGACACGTCGAGCGAGATGCTCGGTTTCCTCGATACGAACGTGTTGAAAGACTATGATCAGCTTGAGGAAGCGGCCGAGCATTACAGTGAGGACGCCGGCCGATTCGAGACGACCGCATCAGAATTCGCCGATGCCGCCGTCGAACTCGAACAGTTGACGTCGAACATGATCGGGGTCATCCAAGATGTCGCCGTCACGGTCAACAACGGGGCGCTCGGCACACAAGAAATCGCCGAGAAAGTGACGATGTCCGTCGACCGGTTCAGTGAGTTGAACCGGGCCACCGAGATGTCCCAACAAAAAATGGATGAGTTGAACGAATTGATCGGTCAATTCAAAGTATGAAAAAAGGAAGCGTCCTCGCATGAGGATGCTTCCTTTTGATTAGGCGGCCGCTTGCCGCAATTCTTTTTTCCGTTCCAATTCGAAGCGCTTCGTCTCGGCGACGACGACACCCGACAAGAACAAGAGACCAATCAAGTTCGGGATCGCCATCAGTCCGTTGAAGACGTCCGAGATCGCCCAAATCAGATTCAAGTTCGTCGTCATCGCACCAAGTCCAGCGACGAGGATATACATCATCCGATACGGAACGATCGCTTTCTCCCCGAGCAGATAATAGACCGACCGTTCGCCGTAATAGCACCAGCCGATGACCGTCGAGAAAGCGAAGAAGACGAGCGAGATCGTGACGATGAGTTCCCCGATCGGGCCGAGGAAGTAAGCGAATGACGCTTGCGTCAACTCGATACCTTGGAGCCCGCCCGTATATTGACCGCTCATGACGATCGTCAATCCGGTGATCGAACAGACGATGAGCGTATCGATCAATACTTGCGTCATCGAGACGAGCGCTTGCCGTCCCGGGAAATCGGTCTTCGCGGCAGCAGCTGCGATCGGCGCCGAACCGAGACCCGCCTCGTTCGAGAACACGCCTCGGGCAACTCCGTAACGTATGGCCGCACCGAGCGCCCCGCCGCCGATGGCCTCCGCACTGAACGTGCTCGAGAAGATGGTCGCGAATGCCGACGGAATCAACTCGAAGTTCATGACGAGGATAACGAGTCCGCCCCCGACATAACCGATAATCATGACCGGTACGAACACACTGACGACTTTCCCGATTGATTTGACGCCACCGAGGATGACGAATCCTGTAAGTACCATGAGCACGATACCCGTCACGAGCATCGGAATTCCGAATGACGTATTGAGCGCCATACTGATCGAGTTCGTTTGGACGCCGTTACCGATACCGAACGCGGCAATCGCAGCGAACAAGGCGAACGTCATACCGAGCCATTTTTTCTTCAATCCGTGCTCCAAATAATACATCGGCCCGCCGGCAATCTCGCCCCGCTCATCGACGACACGATATTTGACGGCGAGAATCGCCTCGGCATACTTCGTCGCCATTCCGATGAAACCGGAGAGCCACATCCAGACGATGGCGCCCGGTCCCCCAAGGACGACCGCCGTCGCGACGCCCACCATGTTGCCGGTCCCGACCGTGGCCGCGAGCGCCGTCATGAGTGCTTGGAAATGTGAGATATCCCCGCGCTGCCGCTTCTGTTTCGCGACCTCTGCGTCCGTCTGCTGTTTCGGGATGAACGCTTCTTTCAAACCGACACCGAGACGTGTCACTTGGATAAAGCCGAGCCGGAACGTCAAGTAAATCCCGGTCCCAATCAATAGAATCAACAAATGTGGTCCCCAGACGAGATTCGATAGACTCGTCAAGACCGCTTCAAATTGCTCCATGCTACTCTGCCCCCTATGTAAATCTGGTGTTCACCGTCCCTTCATATTTTTCAGAACATTCTCAACTTCGTCAAGTTGACAAGGCATTAATCCGGTCCGGTGTCGTGTAATATTTTTGTAATATACCACTTTTGCGCTTTATCTTAACCTAATTCTGAATTTAGTATTTGAAATAAAATTGTAATGCGAGGCGCACAAAAAAACGGCCCCCGTTTTGGAAGCCGTCTCGTTTCATGTCGTGAGCGCCGCGACGACCTCGTCGACGTGTCCGTTCACTTTCACACTACGCCATTCCTGTTCGATATAGCCGTCCTCGTTGATGAGGAACGTCGAACGGACGATGCCATAGTACTCTTTCCCGTAATTCTTTTTCAATTGCCAAACGCCGTATAGCTCCGACACCTCATGCGTGTCGTCAACGAGCAAATCGAACGGCAGCTCATGTTTGGCGATGAAGTTTTGGTGCTTCTTCTGGCTGTCGGCCGAGATGCCGAGGACGACGGCCCCGTTCAATCGCGGTGTCGCATCGCGGAAGTCACATGCCTCGGTCGTACAACCCGGTGTCGCGTCCTTCGGGTAGAAATAAAGCACGACTTTCTGGCCCCGGTAGTCCTCGAGCGAGATCATGTCCCCATTTTGGTTCGGTAATGTGAATGTCGGTGCTAACATGTTGCTTCCTCCTTATCCGAACGACGGGTCGACGAGATTCTCGTCATAACCGTCGATCGCTTGTTCTAATTTTTGTTTGAGCGGTTCGAGCACTTCGAGATACTCGACCGGATCTTCTGTTGCAGCGGCCTTTTTAAGTGCCGCCTCATTGTCGGTATACCACGTCCGGTACGCCTCGAAGTAGTTGGCCATCGTGTCTTGGTTCTCCGGCACCGTGAGCGTCTCGGCCATGAGCAAGAAGACGTTATTGTCGGCCTCGAGCGCGACGTAGTCGGTCTGGGCGTTCACTTGGTCATAAATCGGGCCAGCCTCGTCTTCCGGCACTTCGGCGAGACGGGCGTTCGCTTCTGCATTCACGCCGTACTCGTTCGCCTCGATTCCCGTCAACATGTCGCCAACTTCCCCAATCACGTCGGCCGGGATAAGAGCCGGGGTGACGACGAGTTTCCAGTCCCCCCCTTCTTTGATAGCGACTTTCGAGAGTCGGTTCGGCAGTTCATTGCCGTCCGCGTCCTCCATCTCATGGACGATGAACGCGACGTCCCCGTCCTCGTTCACCCAGCTCTCGTACATATCGCCTGGCGTGAGGCCACGCATCTCGGCACCGGTCGCCGGGATGTCAGTCAACTCGCCCGCATAGTCGATGGCTTTGAGTGCCGCCGCATCACCGTTTTCGAGCGCTTGTTGGTATGACGTATACAAGGTCTCGACCGCTTCCGGGAGCGGCGTTTTCGTCTCTTCGGCCGCCTCTTCCGTCGGCGTTTCGTCTGCCGTCCCGCATCCCGCGAGCAACACGGTCAGCGCGAGCGGCATCATCCACTTGTTCATTCAATCATTCCCTTCGCAAGTCGTCCTGTACCCTCATCCTACCACGACTCGATTTCGAGCGAAAACGACAAGCTTTTCTGGAAAATTGTTTCACTAGGATTTCACCAAGATTTTCGATACAATACAGACGTAAGCGCTTAACTGCTTGATCACTTTTTAAGGGGGAACGAGAATGATTCCATACAAACATGAACCATTCACAGACTTTACAAACAAAGAGAATGCCGCAGCCATCCAAGCGGCAATCGAGAAAGTGAACGGTGAGCTCGGGAAAGACTATCCGCTCGTAATCGGTGGGGAAAAAGTTACGACGGAAAGCAAAATCACGTCTTACAACCCAGCTAACAAAGAAGAAGTCATCGGACACGTCTCGAAAGCGAACCAAGAGCTCGCGGAGCGTGCGATGCAAGAAGCGCTCACTGCGTTCGACTCATGGCGTCACGTCGACCCGGCCGTCCGTGCCGACGTCTTGTTCAAAGCGGCGAACATCGTCCGCAAACGCAAGCACGAGTTCTCGGCCTACCTCGTCAAAGAGGCAGGCAAGCCGTGGAACGAAGCAGACGCGGATACAGCGGAAGCGATCGACTTCATGGAGTACTACGCACGTCAAATGCTCGAACTCAAACCAGGTAAAAAAGTCGAGAGCCGTCCGGGCGAATACAACCGCTATGACTACATCCCACTCGGGGTCGGGATCGTCATCAGCCCTTGGAACTTCCCGTTCGCGATCATGGCAGGGACGGCCGTCGCGGCCATCGTCGCCGGTAACACGATCCTCTTGAAACCAGCTTCGACGACACCGATCGTCGCTGCGAAATTCGTCGAGGTCATGGAAGAAGCAGGCTTGCCGAAAGGTGTCCTCAACTTCATCCCAGGACCAGGCGCTGAAGTCGGTGACTACCTCGTCGACCATCCGAAGACACGCTTCATCAGCTTCACAGGTTCACGTGACGTGGGCTTGCGCATCAACGAGCGCGCTTCGAAATTGAACGACGGCCAAATCTGGCTCAAACGCGTCATCGCTGAGATGGGCGGAAAAGACACGATCGTCGTCGACGAATCAGCGGACCTCGAACTCGCGGCCCAATCGATCGTCAAATCGGCATTCGGTTTCTCAGGTCAAAAATGTTCGGCTTGTTCACGTGCCGTCATCGTCGACAGCGTGTATGACACGGTGCTCGATCGCGTCGTCGAATTGACGAACGAACTCTCGGTCGGCAACACGGAGCAGAACGAACACTTCATGGGACCGGTCATCGATGCGGCCGCGTTCAAGAAGATCACATCATACTTCGATGTCGCCAAAGAAGAAGGCAAGATCGTCGCCGGCGGAAAAGCTGACGACTCGACAGGCTACTTCGTCGAGCCGACGGTCGTCGCCGACGTCGCACCGAAAGCACGTCTCATGCAAGAAGAGATCTTTGGACCGATCGTCGCCTTCACGAAAGCGAAAGATTTCAAAGAAGCGATCGACATCGCCAACAACACGGAATACGGCTTGACGGGTGCCGTCCTCACGCGTGACCGCTCAAACCAAGAGTACGCGCGTCAGAACTTCCACGTCGGCAACTTGTATTTCAACCGTGGCTGCACAGGCGCCATCGTCGGCTATCAGCCGTTCGGCGGGTTCAACATGTCAGGCACAGACTCAAAAGCAGGCGGACCGGATTATATCCAACTCCACATGCAAGCAAAAACGACGTCTGAGACGTTTTAATCCATCAGCCCGGCTCATTTGAGCCGGGCTGTTCACTACATAAAGGAGCGCCGACGCAACCGTCAGCGCTCCTTTTGTCATCCCCTCACCCGAGCGCTACATCTAAAATCATCATGATCGTGAAGCCGAGCATGAGCGCCATCGACGCCATGTCTTTATGTCCGTTCTCTTGCGACCCCGGGATGACCTCTTCGACGACGACGAAAATCATCGCCCCGGCGGCAAAGCTGAGCGCGAACGGCAACAGCGGCTCCATGACGAGCACGGCCCAGACACCGACCAAGGCAGCCGCTGGTTCGACCATGCCCGATAACTGGCCGTAGAAAAAGCTGCGGCGTCGAGAGAGGCCGTCCCGCCTGAGCGGAAGCGACACGGCAGCCCCTTCCGGAAAGTTTTGAATGCCGATCCCGATGGCCAACGCGATGGCACCCGTCAGCGAAGCGGACGGGAAATCGGCCGCGACCGCCCCGAAGGCGACGCCGACGGCCAGTCCTTCCGGAATGTTGTGCAGCGTGATCGCCAAGACGAGCAACGTGCTCCGCTTTCGTTTTTGCGGGCGGATACCTTCCGCGTCCTCAATCGGAGATGTCGGATGCACGTGCGGGATCAGTTTATCGACGACCGCCAAAAACAGACCGCCCGCTAAAAAGCCGACGGTGGTCGGCAACAAAGCCGGCATCGCGTCTTGCTCCGCCATCTCGATGGCTGGCGCAAGGAGTGACCAAAAACTAGCGGCGATCATGACCCCGCCGGCAAACCCGAGCATACTGTCCATCAACCGCGCGTTGATCGACTTCGTCATAAAGACGATGGCCGCCCCAAGCGCGGTCATCCCCCACGTGAACATCGTCCCGAGCAGTGCCTGCATGGCCGGGCTCAGTTGAGCCACCCATTCCCACATCACCGTCGCCCCCCTTTTCACCTTATTCTTTTCCCGGGACACACGCGTTGCTAACGACAAAAAAAGGAGAGCCGGTTCGCTCTCCTCCATACTATTAAAACGCGCGCATCAAGTTCGCCATCTCGATGGCCGCCGTCGCTGCTTCCCACCCTTTATTTCCGGCTTTCGTACCGGCGCGCTCGATGGCCTGCTCGATCGTCTCGGTCGTCAAGACGCCGAAGATGACCGGTACTTCTGACTGATAACTTGCTTGGGCGACACCTTTCGCCGCTTCGCTGCAGACGTAGTCGAAGTGCGGCGTCGCCCCGCGGATGACGGCACCGAGTGTGATGACGGCGTCATATTTCTTGCTCATCGCCATCTTTTTGGCGACGAGGGGGAGTTCGAACGCTCCCGGGACGAATGCGATCTCGACGTCATCTTGTTCGACGCCGTGGCGCTTGAGCGCATCTTTCGCCCCGTCCAGCAAGCGCATCGTGATGAAATCATTGAACCGTCCGACGACGATTCCGACTTTCAAGCCTTTTCCGACCAAGTTTCCTTCAAATGTATGCATCATGATTTTTCTCCTCCAAAGTGGTTCATTTTTTGTTGTTTCGTCATTCGGTACTTCTCGTTCGCTGCATGGGCGCCGACGATAATCGGGACACGTTCGATGACCGTGATCCCGCACGCTTCCAAGGCGTCGACTTTTTCCGGGTTGTTCGTCATGAGCCGGACGTTCGTGATCCCGAGGTCACGAAGCATCGCCGCGCTGACCCGGTAATCGCGTAAATCGGCGTGCAGACCGAGCGCGACGTTCGCCTCGACCGTATCAAGCCCTTGTTCTTGTAGTTCGTACGCCTTCAACTTGTTGAGCAGACCGATGCCGCGCCCTTCTTGTCGCATGTACAAGATGACACCGCCTTCGGCTTCCACTTTCGCCATCGCTGTGTCGAGTTGTGGCCCGCAATCGCAACGATAGGAGCCGAACACGTCGCCGGTCAGACACTCGGAATGGATGCGGACGAGCGGCGCATGTTTGAGTTCACCTTTCAGGAGTGCGACGTGCTCTTCCCGGTCGAGGACGTTCCGATACCCGATCAATCGGAAGTCCCCTTTCACCGAGGGGAGCGAGACGTCCGCCTCTCGACTGGCGAGGTCCGTCTCCATATAGCGGACGAGCGCCTCGATCGTGATGAACTTTAAACCATGCGCTTCCGCGACGCGTTCAAGGTCCGGCACCCGGGCCATCTCGCCGTCCGGGCGGATAATCTCACAGATGACGGCGACCGGTTCACTTCCGGCGAGTCGCGCCAAGTCGACCGACGCTTCTGTATGTCCACGTCGTACCGAGACGCCGCCTTTTTTCGCGATGAGCGGGAAGATATGTCCCGGACGTTGAAAATCAGCCGGACGGGCGTTGATGTTCGCGAGTTCGCGCACTGTATGCGCCCGTTCGCTCGCCGAGATGCCCGTCGTCGAATCGATGTGATCGACGCTGACCGTGAACGCCGTCCCGTGTGGATCGGTGCTGTTTGCGACCATCGGCTGCAAGTCGATCCGGACGGCCACTTCTTCGGCGAGGGAGGCGCAGACGAGTCCTTTCCCTTCCGTGATGAGGAAGTTCATCGTCTCTGCGGTCATTTTATCCGCGAGCACGACGAAGTCCCCTTCGTTCTCACGGTCCTCATCGTCGACGACGATAATCGGTCGTCCCATCTTCAAGTCTTCGACTGCTTCTTCAATCGTGTGGAACATTACCATCCCGCCTTTCCATACCCTTGCGACGCCAGCGATTCGAGCGTCATCGGTTTTTGACTTACGAGTTTTTCCATATATTTAGCTAACATGTCACATTCCAAATTGACCGCGTCTCCTGCCTGTTTCATCCCTAGCACCGTCTCACTGTAAGTATGCGGGATAAGCGACAACGTGAATCCGCGTTCGGTGACATCAAACACCGTCAAGCTCGTCCCGTCGACCGAAATCGAACCTTTCGGGACGATATAGCGGAGGAGCGACGGCTCACAGCTGATGTCGACATAGACGGCGTTCGCGAGCGACCGTTTTTTGACGATGCGTCCGACCCCGTCGACGTGACCCGAGACGAAATGGCCACCGAAGCGTCCGTTCGCGGGCATGGCCCGCTCCAAGTTGACGCTCGTACCGGGGCAGACCCCGTCGAGACTCGACGCCTTGAGCGTCTCCGGCATGACGTCGACCGAGAAACTGTCGCGGTCGAACGTCGTCACGGTGAGACAGATGCCGTTGACGGAGATGCTGTCACCGAGCTTCACATCCTCGAGGACGACCTGTCCGGCGAGCGTGAGCCGGAGAGACGGACCGTTCCGCTTTACTGCCTTGACACTGCCAATCTCTTCAACGATTCCCGTGAACATCGGACTCCTCCTTTCGCATGATCAGTTTGATGTCGGTGCCGACCGTCTCGACCGATTGAACCTCATACCGTTCGACCGCATCGAGCGGCCCATCATGATGCGAGCGGTAGAAACCGCCCTTGCCGCCGAATACGCGTGGCGACTGGTACATGACCCACTCGTCGACGAACTGTCCGTCCAAGAGTGAAGTGACGAGTGTCGGTCCCGCTTCGACGAGCATACGACCGATGCCGCGTGCGTAGACGTCTTGCAGGACAGCTTCGAGCGACGTGTAGTCGGCGATTTCGACGCCATTCGCTGTCAGCGCGTCACGTTTTGTTTGGTCGTCCGAAGTCGTGTATAGAAGCACCGGTACGTCGGTCGCCGTTCGGACGAGCTGACTCGAGAGCGGCGTACGCAACTCACGGTCGAGCACGATTCGGAGCGGTTGTGTCGTCTCACGGTCGAGCCGGACGGTGAGTGCCGGATCGTCGGCGAGGACGGTGCCGACACCGGTCAAAACGGCGTCGACCGTCGCCCGCAGTTCATGGACGTCCCGTCTCGCTACTGTCCCGGTCACCCACTTGCTGTCACCGTGATCGAGCGCGACTTTGCCGTCGAGGCTCGTCGCCGTCTTCAAGATGACGTACGGTCGTCTCGTCTCGAGCGACCGCAAGAACGCCGTATTGAGCGCTCGCGCCTCGCTTTCGAGCAGTCCGACCTCGACGTCAATCCCGGCCGCTTTCAATCGGGCGATGCCGCGCCCTGACACGAGTGGGTTCGGGTCTTCCATCGCGACGACGGCACGCTTGATGCCGGACTCGACGAGCAGATCGGCGCACGGTGGCGTCTTGCCGTGATGCGAGCACGGTTCGAGCGTGACGTAAATCGTCGCACCGTACGCGGCAGCGCCGGCCATGCGGATGGCGTGCACCTCGGCGTGCGCTTCTCCTGCTTTCAAGTGGGCACCGAACCCGACGACCCGGCCGTCCTTGACGACGACGGCGCCGACGCGCGGGTTGATGCCGGTCGATGAGGCGAACTTGGCCAATTGGATGGCTTGTTGCATGTACTGATTCATAATCTCCCTCCTTGTTTCGCACAAACAAAAAGACCTCAAGGAATGATCCTCAAGGTCTCAGTGGGAGGTGTCGGTCGTCATTTGGTCAAGCCAAATAAGCGTTTTCTTTACAGAAAAACGTACGACGAACTACAGGTCGCGCGGACCTGTTCTGTTTCCTTCTCCCATCCAGACTATACTGTCGGCTCTAGAATCGCACTAGATCCACCGTTCGCACACATGCGCCCGGGTCACGGACTTAAGGCTCGCGCCTATCACCGCCGGTTGGGACTTTCACCCGACCCCGAAGGAATATTTGTTTGTACGATTCCACTTTAGCGCAAAAATAAATCGATGGCAAAACGAAATGCGCAAAAAGGCGCCGCTCGTTTGAGCAGCGCCTTCAGAATCATGCCAAGAATAGGACGACGAGGAGACCGACGATCCAGCAATAGAACGAGAAATATTTGAGTTCGCCTTTTGCCATGATGTGTTGGAACCATTTGAGCGAGATGGCCGTGAGCGCATACGAGGCGATGAACGCCAAGATGAGCGGTCCGAACAGTTCGCGCGTTTCCGGATTCGTGAACAGCGCCGGTCCATCTAAAATCATCGTCCCGAGACTGACCGGGATGAATAAGAAGAACGAGAAACGGAGCGCCGACTCTTGTTTGATGCCGAGGAGCATCGCCATGACGATCGTGGCGCCGGAGCGGCTGATTCCTGGGATGAGGGCGACCGCCTGGGCAAGACCGATTAAAATCGCGTCGCGGAGCGTGATGCCGCCGTCACCTTTGTTCCCACGCATGTTGCGGATGAACCAGAGCGCGAGGCCGGTCAAGATGAGCGTGTAACCAACCGTGGCGACACCGCCGAGCGTTTCCCCGATCCAATCGCCGAACAAGACGCCGAGCAAACCGGCCGGTACGGTCGCGACGAGCAAGAGTCCGATGAACTTGACGTCAATCATCGTCTCGTCGCTGCGATCTTTCTTAAATAAGAACGTCCATAGACTCGCGATGAGACGGACGACGTCTTTGCGATAAATCGTCAAGACAGCGAGTAGCGAGGCAAAGTTCACGAAAATCTCGAACGAGAGTCCCGGTAATTGGATATCAAACAGCTCTTGGAAGATGACCAAGTGACCGCTTGACGAGATTGGGATCGGCTCCGTGAAGCCTTGAATCAAACCGAGCAGTAAGTAGAACAACCATATTGTCATATCATAATATCCTCTTTTCGTTTTTACATCAATTCCATTATTTTAGCAGACCACCTATTCCACTGACCACCCTTTCAAAAAAATTCGTTATTTTCAAAACTTTCATTGATTAGTCTGAAAATTAAATTTATTATAGAAGAGTACTCAACTGGTGCAACGGTGATGACCCCATTGGCCAGTTGGGTACTTTTTCGTACAGAATATGACATTTCAGTCACCATAAAACTTTTTGTTTACAATTGAACCCATTTACTATTAAATTTGTAATAGAACTGTTACCATTTTTTCTAATTTCATACCAGACCTTAGACCTATCCCGTTTCAAATTTGGTATGAAAAACTTGAAAAATGCACTTATAAATTGTAAAAACTGGCCGATAGTATGATTGTAGAAGCAATTTCGTAATCTTTGTCGGTTCAGATATGAGTCCATGGAAGGAGGAACCATCATTGAGTCAAACGCTATCCACTAAATCCCACCACTTGTCCACCGAGCAACAGAGGATGATTCACTGTATCCGTCTACTCGGCGACTTGTTGAAGGAACGTCCACGTCGCTCTGTGTATCGTCGCTTCGCGATGGAACAAAGCTGGCCATCTCCCGAGTCGATTATCCGACAGTTCGGGTCATGGGCCGAGGCGCTCGCCATCGCCGGCTACGAATGGCATGGAGAGGCGACCGTCGACCTCCCGGATAAAATGCCGAAGTACACGCGCGAAGATATCATCGAGACGCTTGCCCTCTACTCGCGTGACATGGGATCGATTATCACGCTCAAAAAATATCAGGAATGGCGCAAGCTTCATCCGAAAGCACCGAGCCATTACCATATCGTCAAGACGTTCGGCTCATGGCACGATGCGTGTGCCGAGGCCGGACTTGAAGCGAGTGTGACCTATTCCAAATCCGAGCTCTCGAACGCACTCCGTGAAGCGATTCACGAGATGGGCTTCTCTCTTTCCTTTGAAGCGTATCGCGAATGGGCAAAACGAAACAACAAACCATCCACGAAAGCCATCCTTCATCGTTACGGCTCGTGGTCGGCGGCGATTCACGCGGTCGAGTCAGACATCTTCAATCAGAAATTATAATCTTTCATTCATAAGGAGGACGCCGGGTATCCGGTGTCCTCCTTTATTTTGTAGGTGTACCGTTGTCGCTCGTCCTTTCGGCGCCCACGCTTTCTGCAGGCAATCCCGGAGCCGCATCGCTTACGCTGCTGGGTCTCCGTCGGATTGCTGTCCTGCAAGAGTCGGGGCGCCGAGGGACGAGCGAATCGAATTCGATTTAACATTCGTTCAACGGCGCCTAGGCCGGTGCCCGAACTCCTAGGGGAGAGCGATGCAAGGATGACCCCGTAAAGCGCGGCACGCGCTGCGGAGGCATCCGCATCGCCCCAGGAACGGAGCGCATCGGCCCAAGCATCGTTCATGTCGATCAGACAAAAAAGGAGAACACCGATGAGCCGGTGTTCTCCTTCATCATTGAATCCGTTCCGTCGACGTGTCGCGGTAATGGGCGACCCGGTCCCGTCCATTGAATTTCGCACCGACGTACATGGCCCGGTCGGCGTGGCGGAGCAATGTATCGAGATCCTCGTACTCGTGGATCGTCTCGATGCCGATGCTCGCCGTCACCTGGACGCGAATTCCTTCCGAGCCAAACGGATGGTTGCGGAGCGCTTGACGAATCTTCTCCCCCGTCACGATAGCAGCAGCCTCATCCATGCGTGGGAAGACGAAAACGAACTCTTCGCCGCCGTACCGCGTGACGAGATCCCCGCTTCGGATGAGACGCGTGAACAACGCCCCAGCCTCGATCAACACCTCATCACCGAACGCATGACCGTACGTGTCGTTGATCGCCTTGAAATGATCAAGGTCGACCAAGAACACCGACAACGGATATGATGCGACATCGTTCAACCGCTCTTTCGTCCACCGCTTGAGCGCCCGCTGGTTCGGGAGTCCCGTCATCGGATCGGTCAAACTTTCATGTTGGAGACGGTTCCGCTCGTCGATCCGTTCGAGCGACCAGGACAGTGTCTTCAACAGGCGATGGAGCTCGACGGCGATCGCCCCGTCATAAGCCCCGTTCGCCGTCGTCGAGATCATACAGCTGACCGCGTTCGTCGTGCTCGACACCGGTTGGATGACGAGTGCCGAATGATGGAGCTCGGTTTGATGTGCCTGCAGGTCGGGATGCCACTCATGAAGCGAATCATACACAAAGTATGGTTCTTCCGCGTCGCGGTGCCGTTCGAGTGTGGAGGCGTCGGCGACGGGGGTGGACGTACGGCCGCCGATATCATAAAACGTCCGGTGCCCGTCCCGATTGACTTGGAGCCAGCCGCGCTCGAGCTCGACGACTTCCCGGAGCCCGTTCCAAAACTTCTCGATGAGCAGTTGCTCGTTGTCGACGCGGTACAGTTGCTCTTTCAACCGTTCGACTTGATCGATCTTCGACTGCGTCTCTTCGGTCTCCGTCGCTTTCGATAACCCCATCTTGAGGAGCGATAGGATGAGGAACGTCGCCATCAGCCCCGTGTATCCGAACTGTTGGAACGCCTCGATGGCGACCATCGTGAACAACAGCTCGAGCGAGATAACGAGCCAGTCAAAGCGGAGCAGGCGCCACATGATCGGGAGCGGGATCCGTTCCCCAATCAAGAACCGCGATAGCAGGAAACTGAAGCCGAGGACGAGGAACAAGACGGCAAAGAAGCCAATCAGCGCCGTACCTTGTTCGAGCAAATGAACGTTCGGTCCAATCTGTCCGCCGAGCCGCAAATAGACGAGCCCCGGCAAGACGAGGAGCATCGCCTCGATCAACGTATTGAGCGGATAGAAATGCAAAAAACGCCGACGTCCGACTTTGTTCGTGAACGTCCGGGCCTGAAACGTGAGTAAGAGGAGCTGTCCCATCAACAAGGCCGGCAACAGGCCGTACAAGAAGAACGTCATGAAGACGAACATCTCATGGAACGTAAAGTGAAGGTGCCGCCGCTTGAGCGGGTTCATGACGAACAGGGCGCCGAGCGTGAAGATGAACCAAAATAACGACCAATCAAACGTACCGATGCCGAGCCACATGTAGGCGAGGATTCCCATGAAGACGAGCGACCACGAGAACCAGCTTCTGATGAGGTACTTCCGAAATCGCATCGTCTCCCCCCTTTTCTTTATCATTCCTACATAGTATGAAGGGTTTTGGTGGAAGATTCCAGCCGTTGTTTGAAAGTTGTGACAATAAAAAAAGATCGCGACTCGCGTCACGATCCTGTCATCACTTTGCTTTTAAGAACGAAAAACCAATTGAGCCTGACCCCGTGTGGGCCCCAAGGAGCGGTGCGAGTGTGTCGACCCGAATTTTGGCTTTATCGCCGAGTTCACGTTTCCACGACTCGGCCAGTTCTGGCACGTTCCCGTGGAAAATCGAGACGTCCGTGCACTCACCCGAATCGATGACTTGACGGAGCGCTTCGAACAACTGGGCTTGCGCCTTCTTATACGTCCGAACCGTTTGATACGGAACGATAAGACCGTCTTCGAAGCGAAGCACCGGCTTCAATTGCAACATATTCCCGATGAGCGCTTTCGACTTCGAGATCCGGCCGCCTTTTTGCATTTGCGTCAAGTTTTGCAAAATCAATTCGATGTGGACGTCCTCGACTCGTTGTTTCATATACGCTTCGATGTCCTCGAGCGTATCCCCACGCTCGACGCGTTCAATCAACCCTTCGAGCATGAGCCCCATCGTGTAGATGCCGGCCCGTGAGTCGATAGCGAGCAGTTTGAACTCGGCGATCTCTGCACCTTGAACCGATGCCGAATACGTCCCGCTCAAGTCCGACGACAAGTGGACGGCGATGCCCATATCATATTGATCTTTGATGCTCTCATACAAAGTGACGAAGTCGCCGATGGCCGGTTGGCTCGTCGAGACGCGTTCACCTGCGTCAATCCATTCGTACACGGTCTTGGCATCGACCTCGACCCCGTCTTTATACGGCTGGTCGCCTTTGACGACGTAGAGCGGAACGATATGGATGTCCGGGTGGTGTTGAATCGAATCAGGAAGGACGACCGTGCTGTCCGTAATATAAGCAATTTTCATAGTAGGATTCTCCTTCAATCAATATTAGTACCTGGTAATATTATTTTATCACAGGTGAAGCGGTTTCACTATTTTTTCAAAATTGAAATCCTATGAAGTTTCACATATTCCCGTCCGCGATGTGCTCGAAACGGGTAAAAGATAACATCGGACAAAGGAGGAATCGGTATGATTCACATTCAGCACGTCAATAAAATCTATAAGACCGGGGACGTCGAGACCGCGGCGTTGAAAGACATCGATTTGACGATCAATGACGGGGCCTTCGTCGTCATCCTCGGCCCGAGCGGGAGCGGCAAGAGTACGCTGTTGAACGTCATCAGTGGCCTCGACACGGTGACGTCCGGGACGATCACGTTCGGTGACACCGTCTTGACGGACTTATCGTCCGAGCAGATGACAGCGTTTCGACGCGACCATCTCGGCTTCATCTTTCAACAATATAATCTACTCCAAAACTTGACCGTCTACGAGAACGTTCAAATCGGGGCCGATTTATCGACCGACCCGCTCCCAATCGAAGAGTTGTTGAATCAAGTCGGGTTAGCGGCTGCCCGCGACAAATACCCGTACCAATTGTCGGGCGGCGAACAACAACGCGTCTCGGTCGCCCGGAGTCTCGCCAAAAATCCGTCCATCATCTTCTGCGACGAACCGACGGGCTCGCTCGATGAGGACAATTCAAAACGGGTGCTCGAACTACTCGAGCGCTTGAACGAGACGTACAACAAGACGGTCGTCGTCATCACGCACAACACGGGCATCAGTGAGATGGCCGATGACGTCATCAAAATGAACTCGGGACGGATCGTGGAGTATACGCACAACCCGGTCCGAAAAGCCGCTCGCGACATCCACTGGGGGTGAGACAGATGCTGTATAAAAACGTATGGAAGACGCTCGCTGGCAAATGGATGCAGCTCCTTGCCATCGCCGTCATCATCGTCATGAGCTCGCTCACGTATACGATGATGTTTTATGGCATCAGCGGCATCGAAGTGCCGACCGAGGAGTATCTCGCCTCATCGAATCAAGAGGATTTTGCCGTCGAGATGCTGAACCGGGTCACGGAAGAAGAGGCGGCCTTGCCTGAGTTGGCGGACTTCATCGCCTCCGGCCGCTACACGCTCTCGGACTTGCGACGTGTCGACGAGGCGGCGTTCGATGACTTGATCGCGGCACGCATCGACGCCGTCGAGGGCGAGATGGACGGCGCGACGCTTGAGCTCCGCGCCTCGAAGCTTTTGACCTACCCGTTCGGCTCGAGCGAACACCGCGGACTCGTCTTGAAAGAAGCGGACACGATCAACGTGTCTTATCTCGAGGCTGGCAAGCGGCCTGAGCAAAACGATGAGATCGCCATCAATGCGAAATACGCCGAAAAGAAC
This sequence comes from Exiguobacterium mexicanum, assembly GCF_005960665.1. Taxonomy (GTDB): domain Bacteria; phylum Bacillota; class Bacilli; order Exiguobacteriales; family Exiguobacteriaceae; genus Exiguobacterium; species Exiguobacterium mexicanum_A. The sequence continues at coordinate 602,330 of NZ_CP040676.1, read as the reverse complement.
GGGATTGAAATCGGTGATTCGCTCGACCTCGGTACCCCTTTCACGGTGAGCGGATTCGTCTTGTTCCCGGACTACACGCTCCCGCTGTTTGATGAGAACTTCTTCAATTTGGATCCCGGCACGCAGACACTCCTTTTGATGACGGACGCCGCCTACGACGAGGTGATTGGAACCGAATCGTTCCGCCTTGCCGGTGTCACTGACGGGACGGTCGTGACCGACGTCGAGCTCCCGTTCGTCATCTCGGTCATGGAAACGGAAAACATCATGCGCAGCGGCGCCATCTATAGCGAGATCTCATCTGGTAAAGCGATGGCGCTCGGCTTGAGCCTGTTCATCGTCTCGATTGCCGTCATCATCGTCGCCATCCTGATTTCGAACATGCTCGAGGCCGAGCGCGGACAAATCGGGCTCTTGAAAGCGATTGGCTACAACCGCCGCCAAATCGCGGTCCCGTACCTAGTCTTCATCTTGTTGTTCGCGACGCTCATGCTCGTCATCGGCTATTTCCTCGGGCTCTACTTCGCCGAGCCGCTCAAAAACCTTTACCTCGATTTCTATCTATTGCCGTCCATCACCATCGCCCAAAGCCCGCTCGTCTTTCTCACGGCCGTCTTCGCCCCGCTCCTGTTCTTCGCGCTCGTGGCGGGAGCCGTCATCTATAAAATCATGGGCGAGAGCGTTCTCGCTTTGCTGTCGCCTCGAGACAACGCCTCACTCAATCGACTGAGCCGCATCGTCAGCCGTCTGCTCCGGAACGCCCGCGGCAAGACGAAATTCAAATATTTATACGCCGTCAAAAGCACGGGTAGCTTCATCATCTTCTTTTTCGGTATCCTGTTCTCGACGCTCCTCATCGTCTTCGCCCTCATGATGAACGGGGCGGTCGACCGGATGACGGTCGGCGAGTTGAACGAGGCCGACTATGAATATGAGGCGTACACGACGACGCAACCCGTGCTCGAAGATGGACAAGAGCCGTTCCTCACCTACCCGTTCGCCTTCGCTCAAGACAACCTTGTCACGTTGAAAGGGCTCGATGCGACGAACACACTCTACCCTCTCGAAGACGAAGACGGGAACGAACTGGTACCGAAAGCGGATGAGATCATCGTCAACGCCTCACTCGCCTTGAAGCTCGGCCTCGAGACCGGGGACACGCTTGACATCGAACTCGACAACGAGACGTTGTCGTACCCGATCGGAGGTATCGCCGACGAATATGCGGGCGATGTCGTCTACCTGCCTCGGGCAACGCTCAGCGAACAATTATCGGGCGGGACGACACGTGATTTGTTCAACGGGATTTATGCGACCGAACGGCCGGACGAGACGGACTATCTGACGGTCATCTCACGAAGCGGTCTGATTGAGCAGTCCCAATCGATCAATGAGTACATGAACTTGATGATGAACGTCATGATCGGCGGATCGGCCTTGATCGCCTTCAGCATCCTGTTCGTCTTGACCGCACTCACGGTCGAGAAAAATTATTACGTCATCTCGCTCTTGAAAGTGATGGGCTACGACCGGCGCGAGGTCCGCTCGATGATTCTCAATAGCTACTTCATCTACGCGCTCATCTCGGCCCTGCTCAGCATCCCGATCGCCCTCGTCATCTTGCGGGTCATCATCGTCGTGTTCGCGGAAGATTATGGACTCGTCTTGCCGCTCGAGTTCGAGTGGATTTATCTGCTTTATACACTGGGTGCGGTGACGCTCCTCTTCTTTGCAAGCACGTTCATCAGCCGTCGCAAGATCGATCAGATTCCGCTCCAAGAAGTATTGAAGACGTATCAAGAATAATTTTTCGCCAAATAGGGCATAATAAGAGAAGAGACCAGGCCTCTCCCTGTGAGGGGCCTGACTATTTGAAGAAGAGGATGATTCTTATATGAACCGTACACAAGTGTTGCTCGCCATTCCAGGAAACTGGTCATCGGCCGAGGCAGTCAGCGAACAAATCAGTTTACATAGCGAAGGCTACACGATGGCTGGCCTACTGCTGTTAGAAGATGAGACCGGAAAAGCATTCACGGTCGAAGTCGTCGAGCGCGACCCGGCTCTCGCCGAAGCGATGATTCATGCCAGCTCGGGCGGTTTCACGCCGAAAATCGCGAAAGGGCTTACCCGCCACACGCACATCGTCTATTTGATCGTCGACGTCAATGACGTGACGGACATCGCGGCGGCCCGCCGTGCGGCCAATGCCATCTTGAACGCCGGCGGACTCGGCGTCATGGTCGAGACGGCTGGGGTCGCCTACTCGAAAGACGAATGGCAAGAGTCGAAAGAAGAAGACCTCGCCCTCGACTACTCGCTTCTCACAGCCATCACGGAAGAAGAAGACGCCTACGTCTCGTGGGGCATGAAAGCGTTCGGTCACGCCGACGTCGCCGTACCGGCCACGCTCGAAATTGAAGACGCGATTCACGTCGTCCATTCGTTCAACTTCCACCTCATTTCGGGTGGATCGATGTTCGGGGACGGGGACAGCTTCACGTTCGAGGACGGCAAAACGTTCACGGTCGAGATGGGTGAAGACGAGCGGACGTCCATCGACAACTTGCTCCATAACCCGTTCGGCTTGATTTACCTCGTGCCACAAGTCGCAGCAGAATAAAAATAAGGGCTCACAGACTTTCGTCTGTGGGCCCTTATTTTGGTTGCGGCGGCATATCGAGCGGCAAGAAATAATGTGTGCACCCTTCCCAACCGAGCTGTTCACTCAACAGGTCGAACGATGTCCGGAAGAACGCTTGGACGTCACTTGACCGGTCTACTTTCTCCAGCGACAGAAAACACTCGCTCATGTTGGCGTCATAGTAGGCGTCCGCAGGTTGAAGCCGTTCCGAGGCGAGCTCGGTGTATTGAAACGGATACGGCAAGATAAAGAACGTCGGCACGTCGACGGACGCATCCCCGAGCCAAAACCCGAACTCAATCATGTGCTCATCGAACGCCGCCTTCTCAATCAGTTTGTCTTCCAGGAACGGCTCGGACTTCCCGTAGACAATCATCGACGAGACGTCGAACGTGCCCCAAAACAAGGCCGGTTTCACTTTCCGGCACCGGAGCGGGGCAAGAAACGCCGCTTGTTCCCGTGCGGCGTATTGGAACAAACGCAGCCCTTTCAGCGCGGCATCGGCATCGTAAGCGAGCGGCGCCTCATCCCGGTCCAAGTATCTGAGTTCTCGCATCTCCTGCGTCTTCGGATTGAACTCGAGTCGAACGCCGGACGCTTGAAGCGTGCCGATGATTTCTGTGTAATACGTTTTGAGCGATTTTCCGTCCTCAAGCGGAAACATTGTCCGATTGGACTCGACGTGCACTGTGATGATTCCAGCCGCGACATCGATGTCCAGCTCGAACAACGTCTCCCCGCTCCAGAGCGGTCCGGTCGAAAACCCGTTCACGGTGAGCGGCAACGTGACGTGGGCCCATTGCGGTTCTTGCGGGGCGAGCCCGAGTTTGATTTTCCCTAATATTTGCGACAACAGATGTAGTGTGAGCTTCGTGTCCGCCCATTCGGAGTGGCGTATGATTTCCATCAGCGTTTCCTCATTTCTTCATTCGAACAAGTGACGCAGCTACTCCCCTGATTCCCTGTCCTCGACGCAAACAACCAAAAAAATCCACAGACGAGTGTCTGTGGATTCAACCGCGCATCTCTTGGAGACGCTCGAGTTGATGGGTCAGCTCGCCGATGGGGACGAACCGGGCCCGGCGGAGCGTCTCTCTGCCGTCGAGGAAAAACAGGACGACCGGGACGGTGAAAATCGAGTAGGCGCCGGCAATTTCCGGTACCTCGTCCGAATCGACGGCAATCGCCTCGATATCGGGGAACTCCGTCAACATCTCTTCGACTTGCGGTTTGAGCGAGTGGCAGACGCTACAGGTCGGATGCGACACGTAGACGAGCAATTGGTCCGAGTCCGCAATCCGGTCTTGTAGCGCCGTGAGTGTGGTGACAGCTTCCATCAAACTCCCTCCTTTACGGTTACGCGTTGAGCCAGAGAATCCCGACCGTCTCAAACCCTGCGTGAACCGCGATCGACGGACAGAAACGCGTCTTGACGATTTCAATGTCAGGCAATTTTGCTTGGATGAGCGCGACGATATTGTCTTGCATCTCCGGCGCGAGCGCCGTTTGGACGAAGACGCGGTTGTTGTGGATGCCGTTCGCGGCGTGGCGACGTTCGAGCTCGGTCACCATCTCGGCGTATGCTTTTTTAAGCGAGCGTGCTTTTTTGAACGGGATGACTTTCCCCGTCTCATCGAGCGTGATAATCGGTTTGATGTTGAGGATGTTGGCGAGGAACATCTCGCCTGACGAGACGCGGCCGCCGCGGCGCATCGTTTCCATGTTGCCGATAATCATGAAGAAGTTCTTCTTATCGCGCCACGCTTCGAGCAAGGCGACAATCTCTTCGACCGACTTGCCTTCAGCTTCGGCGGCAAGACCGAGACGGACGAGTTCTTGCTGCGCCTCGAGCGCTGCGTGCGAATCGACCGTATATACTTTGAAGCCGGCCGCTTCGGCCGCTGCACTCGAGTTCTTCACGGTCGAACTCAAGCCGTTCGAGCAATGGACGGCGATGGCGCAATCATATCCTTCTTCTTTCAAACGTTCATAGCGGGCGATGAAGTCGCCGAAAATCGGCTGTGACGTCTTCGCCTCTTTCTTTTGGTCGATCATATAGCGGTGCAAGTCTTCGAGCGACAAGTCGACTTCGCTATAGCCGCTGCCGTCGACAATCAGTTGAATCGGGACGATATCGACACCGAGACGGGCCGCCTCTTCCTTCGAGAAATTGGCCATACTATCGGTAATCCATGCGATTTTGGTCATAACAAAAATCCTCCAATGGTCGTTCAATTTTTTCCTTTCTCATTATACCTTATTTTCCGGATTCGTTCCTTTCCGACTCATTCGCACGAAAAAAGACAGCCCGACTCGTCGTCGCGCTGTCTTCGGCTTCGACTCATCGTGTCGAAATCAGTTTCGTATGAGCAAACTCATCATGCGGCAATTCCATGTTCTTGCCCGACTTGATCTGTTGCAGCGCTTTTAACAGCGGCAGACCGAGCGTGGCCGGATAGACGACGTCTTTATATAGCGTCCGCTTCACGACTTGTTCGAGCGAGAGCGAGCGCCCGTCTTGACTGACGACTTTAATCCCGACGACCTGGTCGCCGATTGTTTGGCCATTTTTATTGAGCAGGAAGTATACTTCCCCGGCCATCGTCACGAGCGTCGGTAAATAGTAACGTTTCACTTCTTTTCCAGGAAACAACTTCTTCCGAATCGTCTTCTCGACAAGTTTCGCTGGTGTTTGAAAAATGAGTTGGTCGATTTGACTGGCGACGGCACGTTTCCAAATTGGGACTGCCACGTTCATCATCCTCTCGTTTCGGTTCTAGGCTTTAGATTCCTCTTTTGCCTTCGCTTGAAACGCCGAAAACGGACAACCCGAGCGCGCGAACAAGTTCGGCGTCACAATTTTGTCATCATAGTGGCGGTGGAACACGTGCGTCGCGGCCGGAGACAGCGGTGGGATGAGCCAGCTCCATTGCCCGGTCACGTCGCGCCCGGCGTCCTGCTCGTTCTTCTCGAACCGTTTGAACTGTTTCGCCGCCGTATGGTGGTCGACAATCGTCACGCCGGCCCGTTCGAACGACTGCAAGACGGCGACGTTCAATTCGACGAGGGCCCGGTCGCGCCAAAGCGTCCGCTCTTTCGACGTGTCGAGCCCGAGCGATGCGCCGACGAGCGGCAACAGGTCATAACGGTCCGTATCGGCCAAGTTGCGCGCCCCAATCTCGGTCTCCATATACCAGCCGTTGAACGGGACCGAGGTGAAGCGCAGCCCACCAATTTCCAGTTCCATGTCGGCGATGGCCGGAACAGCGTGCCATTTAATCGGCCGTCCGCCGAACAAGTCGTACGCCTCGTGCTGAATGTCGACCTCGAGTACCGCATCGTCCGGCAATTCATAGAGCCGAACGTCACTCCCATCCGTGATCAGGAGCGGCAAGATGTCAAACGCAGTCCTGGCCCCGCTCCAACCGAGCCGTTCGGCCTGACGCGTCATCGTCAAAGACAGTGGATCGCCGATGATGCCGTCTTCTGTCTCATATGCCGCATACCGGATGAGTTGCGTGTTCAAGAGACGGAACTCGTTCGGGAGCACCGTCATCGTCGAGCGGATTTTCCCGCCGTTCGTCGCGTAACGCAAGTGGTCGATGAGTGCTTCGAACACATCGTCGAACGTCTCCGCGCCGCGGGCATCCCGGACGGTGAGCGTCTGCCAAAACAGACGGCCGATGCATCGGTTTGAGTTCCGCCAGGCGAGTTTCGCGCCCTCGGTCAACTCGTCGGTCGTGAGCGTATACGTTCCCGTACGGTCGATTTCTTTCGCAATCTCATCGAGCCGGTCCGTCTGATCGCCTTTTAGTTGTGAGAAAAAGTGTCGGGCTGCCTGAATCTCCATCTCATGTATCTCCTCTTTCGTTCTGTCCCTCCCATCTTAAGGGAAACCACACCCGTTTTCTACCCGGACGTGATAAAAAAGCAGGACGATGTGCGGGCTGTTCGATTGAACAAGCATGGGAATGATTTTTCGGAATCGCACATCGAACCGGATGGACATATAAAAAAAACCAGAGGTCGTTTGGCCTCTGGTGAACTACTTAACGTTGTTTCACGACGACCGAGCTGTATGCTGGTACATCGACCGTGCCCGAGACGCGTTTGATCGCCTTCGTGCCCGCTTGTTTCCCATCGACGATGAGGTTCCATTGCCCGCTCGGCAATTTTACTTTGACCGTCTTAGCGTTGGCGTTGTGTGTGATGAACAAGTCTTTCTTCTGGCCTGGCGCTTTGTCATCGATCGAGTAGCTGATGACGTTCGCTTCAGCTTTATAGAATTTCAAGTTTTTCTTCACGTCAACTGCCTTCGTCATGCGGAGACCTGGGTTGTCTTTACGCATTTCGATTAAGCCTTTCATGTACTGGACGTCCGCCTTACGGTCGGCTGCCCGTTTCCAGTCCATTTGGTTGATGCGGTCTGGCGATTTGTACGAGTTGTGGTCGCCTTCTTTCGTCCGCATGAACTCTTGACCGGCATGGATGAACGTTGTCCCTTGGCTCGTCAAGAGGATGCTTGACGCGAGACGGTGCATTTTCGTACGCGTTGCTTCCGACGTTTTCGCGTTTGTGAGTTCGAGCTTGTCCCAAAGCGTGTGGTTGTCGTGCGCCTCGACGTACGTGATTGCTTGCGTCGGTTCTTTCGTAAAGCCTTTGATGTCGGCGCTATAATCAATCTCGCCGACGATACCTGTCTTGATGCGGTTCTCAAGGCCGGCTTTTCCGTTGATAAAGCCGTTGTCCGTGTCGATGAAGACACTGCCTTTCAGCCCGTCGCGGATGTTGTCGTTGAAGTGCGCGACGCCTGGCATCTTATAGGCGTTCTTTTGGTTCGCTTTTTTCGCCGGGTCGAGCGGCGTGCTGAGGTCCCATCCTTCGCCGAAGACGAGGATGGATGGGTCGACCTTGTTCAACGCCGAACGGACTTGGTTCATCGTCTTGACGTCATGAATGCCCATGAGGTCGAAACGGAACCCATCCCAATGGTACTCTTGCGCCCAATAGACGACCGAGTCGACGATGAGCTTCTGCATCATCTTGCGTTCCGACGCGGTGTCGTTGCCGACGCCCGTTCCGTTCGCGAAGTCGCCGCCTTCTGTGTAGCGGTAGTAGTAACCTGGAACGATCTTATGCAAGTTCGAGGCTTGCGCATCGAACATGTGGTTATAGACGACGTCCATGACGGCGCGCAAGTTGTTGTCATGGAGCCCTTGAATCATTTGTTTCATCTCGCGAATCCGGACTTTGGCGTCATATGGATTCGTCGAGTACGAGCCTTCCGGCGCGTTATAGTTTTTCGGGTCATAGCCCCAGTTGTACGAAGCATCCGGTTTCGTCTCATCGACCGAGGCCGTGTTATAGTCGTACACCGGAATGAACTGGACGTGCGTGACACCGAGGTCTTTCATATGGTCGAGACCCGTCTTCGTCGCCGTCTTCTTGCCGTTGACGAGAAGGCGTGTGCCTGGCTCGACGACGCCAAGATATTTGCCTTTGTGTTTGATGCCTGAGTCGTACTTGTCTGACGTGACGTCGAAAATCGACAAGTCGCGGACGTGCGTCTCATAGATGATGGCATCTGTCCGTTTCGCCAATTTCGGCTTCATCGAGTTCCAACGTTTCGGTTTCGTCTCGTTCAAGTCGACGACGACGCCTTGATCCCCGTTCACACCGACTGCCGTCGCATACGGATCGACCGCGCGGACGCTGCCTGACGCGTGCTTGACGTTGTACGTGTAGCCGATGCCGTCCAAGTCGCCGCGGACATCCGCGACCCATGTGCCGCGTTCGCCACGCTTCATTGAGATCGTCTTCTTCAAATCTTTATCTGAAGCTGGACGCGTTTTCGGCATGTTCCATAGTTCGAGTTTCACGTCTTGTGCCGTCGGGGCCCAGAGGACGAATTGTGATTTTGAGTGTTTGTACGTCACACCGAGCTTGCCGTCATAGGCGTACTTCGCATCGAACTCCGGTGACCGGAGCACGTCGCCCGCTTGGAGCACTTTGTCTCCGAACGTCGGGTGCTTCGCCGTGATGACCGCCGCCAAGTCGATGTCGGCCTTGAAGCGGACCGTGACCGACTTGTCGCCTGACTTCTCGAGAGATTCGACCGTTGCGCCTTCGACCGTCAATTCGCTCAAGAACTTGTCATCGATGACGCGGTTGAGCTTGAGTTCCGCTTGGCGGAACGTGTCCGCCTCGAATGAGATGATTTTCGGTGAGCGATCGATTTCAGGTTCTGAGTAGTAAATCGTCGAATCTCCTTCGACGAGCCAAATCTCTTTCGCCGTGCTGAGTGCGAACCGGTCTGGCCCATCTTTTTCGGCCCATTCGCCTTTTTTCGTGACGAGTCCGATGAGCTTCTTCGCGTCCGGGTTGGCGAACTTCACGTTCGCGACACCGCCGAATGCGTCCGTTTCATCAAAGTTGATGCTTTGACCGTCTCCACCGTCTGGCCATGTCCAAAGACCCCAGTCCGTGTATGTATTGTCGTAACGGAAGTAATGAACTTTCATATCCACGTCCGTTGCTGCCGTCTCCCCGTCCGGGTTCGACGTATAGATCTTCGAGTCCCCTGACTTGATCCACACTTCGGCAACGCCGTCTTTAATCATATCGCTCGTGATGAAGCGGTCGTTCTCCGACCCTTTATCTTTCTCCCAGTTGTCCGTTCGGACGATGAGACCGAGCTTTTCTGGTGCATCGACCGGGAATTCGTAGGCCGCCACCTTTCCGAAGTCGTCTTCGCCATTGAAGGCGAACGGTTTGTTCGGGAAATAATCTGGGTTATTCGCCCAAAGCCATAAGTTCCAATCCATTTGATTGTCCGGTGCCTCTTGATAGTGCACGACGACGAGTGTCGACTTGTCTTTCTCGAGAGCGGACGATGACATCGGAAACATTGAGAACACTAGTGCAAACGTTAGCACAACTGCCCATGCCTGTTTCCATCGCTTGTTGACCATGTGGGTCCCTCCTTGTAGCATAATTTCAGGAAAACGCTTACACAAAAATTGTAAACGTTTCCTTTTTGAAATACAATCTTTTTCTAAACAATAGGGAAGTACTCCTATCTCTTGCCTGGGACTGGAATGTGATAGCGAATTACATATAAAAAAGACGGTCTGCTAGTAGGTCGTCTCGACATTCTCTTATAACTTTCCCCACTCTTCCAACGACTCTAAGTACCAGCGATAGCTCAGTTTAAACTCTTCATCCGTCACATCCGCCGGCCACAACGAGCGCGGGATGAGCCCGGTGAATTTCGCTGCGCCGGTATGTGCATAGATATAAGAGACAACTTGCGTTGACATATCCCTCGTCAAAAATCCGGTCACGAACTTTCCGTCCTTGCTCTCGAATATGATGTCGAGGCGACGTCCTTCCATCTCGTCGAGAATCAATTGATTGTAGCGTCGGTGTTCCTCATCCTTATGTTTATATACCATCCCACGTCGCGCGTTATCTTCCCGTTCCCATCGGTGGTCCTTTTTTTCTTTCGCCGTGAAGATTTTGTCAATCATGCGCGGGTCATCGATCGTCAAGCAACAGAAGATGTGTTCATACGACAGTTGATCATCGTTCACTAAGTCCATGATGTCTTCTTTTGGGATGACGCGTGCCTTATAGCGGACCATCACCCGACGGACGACCTCCTCCTTCTCAAAGACGAGCCACTGCTTTCTCCGTTCGTACTTCTCATGTAACAGCTTATAGTTCATCTGATTCACCTCATGATTCAGCATACCAAAAAACGACGCCCGAATGCTCCGGACGTCGTCATAATCAGTTACCATATTTCTTGAACAGCTGATAGTTCTTGTTCCCACCCGACAAGTTGTAGACGTCAGTGAATCCGAGGTTGCGGAGCACGTTTTGAGCCGCATTTCCCGTCACCCCGCCGTTGCAGTACACGACCGTCGGCTTGTCTTTGTCCATGTCCTTGGCAGCTTCGCGCAAGTTACCGAGCGGAATGTTGACCGCACAGTCGACGCACGCCTTCTCGAACTGCGAAGCTTTGCGCGTATCGATAATCTGCATGTCCTCACCTGCATCGATTCGCTTCTGCAGCTCAGCCGGTGTAATCAGACGCGCCGATAGGTTCATACTATTCGCGAGTGCCATACCCGTGTACATGACCGGATCTTTCGTCGTCGAGAACGGTGGTGCGTACGCGAGGTCGAGATGGAACAAGTCATCGACCTTCGCTTTGAACGTGATGGCAGTGACGAATACGTCGATGCGCTTGTCGACACCTTCGAACCCGACGATTTGAACGCCGAGCAATTGACGTGTCGCCCGGTCGCCGATTGCTTTAATCGTCAAGTCTTTCCCGCCCATATAAGCCGGCTTGTCCGGCTTCGTGTTATGGAGCACTTCGACGTCATACCCGAGCTCGCGGGCCTCACGTTCCGATAGACCGGTCTGGGCGACGGCTTGGCCAAACACTTTGAAGATGCCTGTGCCGAGGATGCCACGGTGTTCAAGGTCGCCTCCTGTGATGAGGTCCCCGAGGGCACGACCCATCTTGTTCGCCGTCGAACCGAGTGGACGCCAAATCGGTTTGCCCGTGACGAGCGAGAAACTTTCGGCGACGTCGCCGGCCGCATAGACGTTCTTCACGTTTGTCTCCATCCGCTCATTGATGGCGATTGCACCCGTCTCGCCAATTGTGACACCAATCGACTTCGCGAGTTCCGTGTTCGGACGGACACCGACGGAGAGGATGACGAGGTCCGTATCAATCGTCTTGCCACTCCCCGTGACAACACGTTCGACATGACCATCACCGACGAGTTCGGTCACTGTCTCACCGAGCATGAGCTCAATGCCGTTCTTCTCGAGGTGATCCTCGACGCGGCACGCCATATCTTTGTCAAGCGGCGGCATCACTTGTGGGAAACGCTCGATGACGGTGACATCGACGCCACGTAGTTTGAGCTGCTCGGCCATCTCAAGACCGATGAATCCGGCGCCGATGATCGTTGCATGTTTCGGGTTCGTCGCATCGACGAAGTTACGTGTCGCTTCCGCATTCTGAATGTTACGGATTGGGAACACGTTGTCCGAATCGACACCCGGAATCGGCGGGATGATGCTCGAGGCACCTGTCGCGAGGACTAACGAATCATAGCTGTCCGTGAACGATTCACCCGTCTCAAGGTTCTCGACCGTGACCGTCTTTGCGTCGGCATCGACTGCCGTCACGTTATGACGTGTCATAACGTCGATGTTGTAGCGTTTCTTGAAGAATGCCGCATCGCGAGGCGTCAAATCGTCGCGCAACTCGACTTCGCCGCCGACATAGTACGGGATGCCACATCCTGAATAAGAAATATCATAATCCCGGTCGTAGATGGTGATTCGGGCGTCTTCATTGTTCCGACGTGCTTTCGCCGCGACCGATGTACCAGCGGCGACCGAACCGATGATGACCAATTTCATAATAAACACTCCTTAGTAAAGTAGTAAGCTGATATATAGTCCGAGCAACGTGATGGCGAGCGTGGGAATCGTCAAAATGATGCCGACTTTGAAGTACTGACCCCAACCGATGCGCAAGCCTTTCGAGCGGAGCACGTGGAGCCATAGCAACGTCGCGAGTGACCCAATCGGTGTGATTTTCGGACCGAGGTCGGACCCAATGACGTTCGCATAGATGAGTGCTTCCCGAATCTGGCCGGTCGTAGTCGTCAAATCGATGGCGAGCGCATCAATCATGACGGTCGGCATATTGTTCATGACCGACGATAAGATGGCAGCCAAGAAGCCCATCCCGAACGTGGCGCTGAATGTATTCACAGCGAACCAATCGATGAAGTTGGCGAGCACTTGCGTCAGTCCCGCGTTTTGCAGACCGTAGACAACGATATACATCCCGAGCGAGAAGAAGACGATTGCCCAAGGCGCCCCGCGTAGAACGGACCGGGTCGGCACGGCCGGTGAACGGTTCGCCATGATCAGGAAGAACAACGAGATAATCCCCGCGACGAGAGAGACCGGGATGCCGACGATATCGCTTGTGAAGTATCCGATGACGAGAAGTGCGAGCACGACCCACGACAAGCGGAACATTTTATGGTCTTTGATGACCGAGGCCGGCTCGACGAGTTTCGATAAATCGTATTGCTTCGGAATGTCGTTTTTGAAATACAAATACAAGACAAGCAAACTTCCGGCGACGGCGAAGACGTTGACGAACACCATCCGCGCCGCATATTCGGCGAAACCGATGCCGAAGAAGTCGGCCGAGACGATGTTGACGAGGTTCGAGACGACGAACGGCAGACTCGCCGTATCAGCGATGAACCCAGACGCCATGACGTATGCCAAAACGACCGCATCCGGAAGTTTGAGTGCCCGCACCATGGCGAGGACAATCGGCGTCAAGATGAGCGCCGCCCCGTCATTCGCGAACAACGCCGCGACGAGCGCACCGAGTAGCGTGATATAGACGAACAGCTTGACGCCGCCGCCTTTGGCGATGCGGGCCATATGTAAGGCCGCCCATTCAAAGAAGCCAATCTCGTCCAAGATGAGCGAGATGACGATGAGCGCGACGAATGTGAACGTCGCGTTCCAAATGATGCCCCACACAGTACCGACGTCATCCAAATTGACGACTCCGGTGATGAGGGCAAGCGCCGCCATCCCCATCGCCGAGTAACCGATGCCGAGGCCTTTCGGTTGCTTGATGATGAGGAAAAGCGTCACTAAAAAAATGATACTAGCAATCCACTGCACAATGAGTTCCTCCAATAATTCTCTATTTGATTAACCGTTTTACCTAATCCTAAGAAGAGCGAAGTGGATGTCCACTTCGTGACGTTCAACATCTTTCCTCCTCAAATCGCACAGTCCGTCTCACAATCACAATTCGCCTCGACCGTCTCGATGTTGTCGAGCAACTCGACGACGATCGCATAGAACGGGCTCGTCTCATTCAACCGATAGTGAATCCATTGCTTGTCGCGGCGCTCTAACAGGAGCCCTGCTTGCCGCATCATCTTCAAGTGGCGGCTGATTGCCGGTTGCGAAATGTCGAAACAATCAACAAAACTGCAGGCACATTGCTCACCGCCTTGCATTTGTTTGAGCATCGTCAAACGGGTCGGGTCGGCGAGCACTTTGAGCACTTTACTTAAATCATCTACCGTATGCATCGTCATTCTCCTCCTCTGTATAACAAATCCGTTATATAACCTTTACGTTATGAAAATACCATAGTTTCTCATGCGGAGCAATTGTCTTCTCATAAAAAGTTCGGTATGATGAAACACGTTGTGAAAACATGTGTCGGTCGAACGACTTCTTTCATATAATGCGGCGTTTGATCTTCGTGAGACTCGGAGATCAAAGTCAAAAAATATATAGAGAGGTGTGTTCTTTTGGAAAAATTGAATACGATTAAACAAGATTGGCTCGGCAACGTCCGGGCCGACGTCCTAGCTGGATTCGTCGTCGCACTCGCCCTCATCCCTGAGGCGATTGCGTTCTCGCTCATCGCTGGAGTCGATCCGATGGTCGGGTTATATGCGTCATTCATCATCGCGATGGTCATCTCGATTGCCGGTGGTCGTCCGGCCATGATTTCGGCTGCGACCGGGGCGATAGCGCTCGTCATCGTCTCGCTCGTCGCGGACTACGGGTTACAATATTTACTCGCCGCGGGGATTCTCGCCGGAATCATTCAAATTGCGCTCGGCTATTTCGGCATCGCCCGCTTGATGAAGTTCATCCCGCGCGCCGTCATGGTCGGCTTCGTCAACGCGCTCGCGATTTTGATTTTCCAGGCACAGTTGACGAACTTTGAAGGTGAGAGCTGGATTATCTGGGCGCTCGTCATTGGATCGCTCGCCATCATCTTCTTGTTCCCACGCATCAACAAAGTCATCCCGGCACCGCTCGTCGCCATCGTCGTCATGACGATTCTGGCGGTCACGCTCGGGCTCGAGACGAAAAACATTAGCGACATGGGTACGATTTCAGCAACGCTCCCGGAATTTTTATTCCCGAACGTCCCGTTGACGTTTGAGACGTTGATGATCATCCTCCCCTACTCGATCTCCCTCGCCTTCGTCGGATTGATCGAATCGCTGTTGACGGCACAAATCGTCGATGACATGACGGGCACGGATTCGAACAAGAACCGAGAATCAAAAGGACAAGGTATCGCCAACATCATCGCCGGTCTCTTCGGCGGGATGCCAGGGTGTGCGATGATCGGTCAATCGGTCATCAACGTCTCGTCCGGTGCTCGCGGCCGACTGTCGACGTTCGTCGCCGGACTCGCGTTATTTATCATGATCATGACGATGAGCGATGTATTGATGCTCATCCCGGTCGGCGCCCTCGTCGGTGTCATGTTCTTCGTCTCGTACGCGACGTTTGACTGGGGCTCGCTTAAGGCGATGCGCACCGCTCAAAAATCAGATACGGTCGTCATGCTCGTGACGGTGCTCGTCACGGTTGTCACCCACGACTTGTCACTCGGTGTCTTCGCCGGGATTTTGACGGCAGCGATTCTCTTCGCCGCAAAAATCTCGAAAGTCGAACTCGATCGCAGTGTAGACGCCGATCGTGCTCGTTACATCGTGAACGGTCAGCTCTTCTTCGCCTCGACGTCTGAGTTCGTCAATCAGTTCGATGTGACCGAAGACGCCGAAGCCGGTGTCAAACACGTCACGATCGACTTCTCGAACACCCATCTTTGGGACGACTCGGCCATCGGTGCCATCGATAAAGTCGTCTTCAAGTATCGCGAAGTCGGGATCGAGCCGGAACTATTAAACTTGAACAAAGATTCAGAGAAACTGCTCAATACGCTCGCGCTTCACTTGAAACAACAAGAAGCAAACGCTGGCCATTGATTTGGTCTCTACGGGAGTGGACAATCGCGTTCACTCCCATTTTTTTATCCATGGCTCTACAAAATCGCATATACTAAAAGTAGATTGTGTGAAAGAGGAGGACGTTTTTATGGGAAAGGTATTTTTAGCGGCAGACGGATCTGCCCACTCGAAGCGAGCGCTTGAGAAAGCGATCCAGCTCGCCAAGGCATCAGACGCATCGATCGACATCGTCCATGTCGTCAGCGCCAAAGAATCGAAAGAAGCCGCGCTCAAATCGACCGGAAAACTCGATCTCGAAGCGAAGCGAAAATTGATGTTACAACCCCTGTTCGGCCAAGTGGTCGCGGCCGGGCTAGAATATGAATATATCGAACTTCGCGGCGAACCCGACGTCGAACTCGTCAAATACGCGAACCATCAGCCGTACGAGTACGTCGTCGTCGGTTCACGCGGACTGAACACGTTCCAAGAGTTCGTGCTTGGCAGCGTCAGCCATAAGCTTGCTAAACGCGCTCTCGCCCCGGTCATCATCGTCAAATGATCGTCACCCTTTCTCAGCCGAGAAAGGGATTTTTTCTGTTCCATACAGGAAATAGGTCCTATGCGTGGAATGGAACAGTGAACTCATTTATGAAGGAGGAACATAATTGGATATTGCCAATGACTCAAATTTATTGCTCATTTTATTGCCGCTCCTCATCCTGCAACTCATCTTGCTCGTCGTCGCCTTGATTGATTTACTGAAGCGACAAGAAACGAACGGACCGAAATGGGTGTGGCTTCTCGTCATCCTGTTCATCAACATCCTCGGCCCGATCGTCTACTTCCTATGGGGACGGACGAAGCGATGAACGTCACCAAACTGACGAAACGATTCGGCACGTTCACCGCGCTCGACGACGTCAGCTTCTCGCTCCGACCGGGTTGCACGTCGCTCCTCGGGGAGAACGGGGCCGGAAAGACGACATTGCTCAATATGATTGCCCGCGTGACGACACCGACGTCGGGTCAAATCGTCGGCCACGACGCCATTCGCATCGGCTATTTGCCGCAGCGGCCAGCGCTCTATCCATCGCTCACCCCGGTCGAGACGATCCGTTATGCGGCCGAGTTGACCGGCATCACGAATATCGACCCAATCCATCTGCTGAAACGGGTCGGACTCGAGCCCGTCGATCGGCCAGCAGCGCACTTGTCCGGCGGCATGCGGCAACGGCTCGGCATCGCCCAGGCACTCGTACATGACCCGGAGTTGTTACTGCTCGATGAGCCGGTGTCGGCGCTCGACCCGCGCGGCCGTCGGGAAGTGCTCGACTTATTGAGCGACTTGAAGCGGGAGCGGATGATTCTCTATTCGACGCACGTGCTCCCTGACGCCGAGGAAGCGAGTGACTGGGTGCTCCTGCTCCGGCAAGGGCGCCTGCTCATGGAAGGGACCGTGACCGATTTGCTCGGTTCGAAGTCCTCGATCCAAGTCCGTCTGTTCAACGACGTCTTGACGGAAGAGGAATGGCGGACGCTCCCCGGTGTCAGTCACGTCACCCGCTCCGGGACGACGTGGGAACTCGAGACGGATGCGAAAGACGTGACGGAACGGGCGCTGCTCCAATTGTTCCTCGAACGTGGTCTCCGGCTCCAATCGCTCCATGTCGGGCATCCATCGCTCGAGTCACTCTTTTTGGAGGTGAACGCCTGATGAAACTGGCCATCTTCAAACAAGAAGGGAAAGAGTCATGGCGCAATAAGCGACTCATCTGGGTACCAATCGCCTTGATGTTGCTTGCGGCGATGCAACCGCTCACGCTTTATTTCCTCCCGGACATCTTGGCCTCGGGCGGCAACTTGCCGGACGGGGCGGTCATCGAAATTCCGACCCCGTCACCAGAAGAAGTGCTCATGTCGGCGAGCGAACAGTTGCGACAAATCGGCCTGCTCGTCGTGCTGTTATCCGCCATGCATACGTTCAGTCACGAACGGTCGCTCGGCACGCTCGCCTGGCTCAAGTCGCTCAAGATTCCAGGCACGCGCATCGTGCTCAGCAAATGGGGACATTATTCGCTACTCGCCGTCGTCGCCATCGGCCTCGCCCAATTGAGCGCCGCCTACTATACAATCGTCTTGTTCGATTCGTTCGACGTCACCGATTTCTTGATCGCGACCGGATTACTCATGCTCCATTTCGTCGTCCAGCTATCGATTTTCTTCTTGTTCGCGGCGTTGCTCGAGAGCGGCCTCGTCGCCCTCGTGATCACGCTCGCCCTCCACTTCATCATGTCGCTCCTAATTGGGTGGCTCGAGTGGGACTGGATGCCGTGGCGGCTCGGCTCGTTATCGGCCGAAGTGCTCATGGGCGAGGGTTTACTCGTTTGGCCGATCATCAGTAGTGTCTTGTTGATTGGCGTGACGCTCTTCGTCGCCTCGAAACGGTTGTTGTTCATAAGCCGTTCGTCCTGATGTAGCACCTTCTCAAAATAGTCCTTTAGCCGTCGAGTCAAGGCGGCTTTTCTCATGTATACTTAATTTACAAAATAATACCAATTTTTCAATTCGATTGTGGAGGAACGCCTATGAAGTGGAGTCATGTAGTGGCCGGTTTGGCCGTCAGTATGAGCATCATCCTCAGTAACGACCACGTCCATGCCGCGGCCGGGTTTCAAACGACCGCCACGGGAACGGTCTATACGACAGAAGACGGTACAGTGCTGACCGGCTGGCAAGTGATTGACGGCAAGACCTACTATTTCGCGGCCGATGGGGCGATGGCAATCGGGTGGCAAGCCATCGATGGCGCTACATATTATTTTGAAGCGGACGGCGTGCTCGTCACCGGACGCTATACGATTGATGGGCCGACCTACTTGTTCGCCGCCGACGGGAAGCAGTTGAAAGGCTGGCAACAGCTCTCGGACGGGCTCTACTACTTCAAATCGAACGGCGTCATGGCGACCGGCTTTTTGACCGTGGACGGGAAACGCTACTTGTTCTCTCTTGAAGGGAAACGGTTGAGCGGTTGGCAGACGGTCAATGGCGTGAAGCATTACATCTTCGACAACGGAACGATCCGGTCGGGCATGTACACGATCAACGGCAAGAAGTACTTGCTCTTGAAAGATGGCCGCGTCGCGACCGGGTGGCAACAAGTCGGCACGCGCCACTACTATTTCGGGACAACCGGTGTACGCCAGCACGGCTTGAAAAAGATTGGCACGACCGTCTATGGCTTCCATGAGACGTATGGCTATCGGTTGGCCGGCGTCCAAAAAGTCGCCGCCCGCTATTACTATTTCGGGACGGACGGAAAACGTCGCTACGGTCTGCAGACGATTGAAGGTAAGGTATACGGGTTCCATCCCGTCTACGGTTATCGCCTGCAAGGCAAGCACAAGGTCGGGACCCGCTATTACTACTTCCACTCGACCGGCGTCCGTGAGACCGGTTGGAAGTATACGACGCAATACGAATACTTCGCACCGACTTTGACGAAGAAGACGGATTGGCAAGTCATCAGCGGCAAATGGTATTTCTTCGATTCGTCGGGCGTGATGTATAAGAACAAACGCATCGGTAACGCCGCGTTCGATGTCCGGGGCGCCTATAGCAACCCACTCTCCACTTATAAGATGAGCGTGCCGCTCTATCGTCAATTTGCTATGGGCTATCCTTCCGGCTGCGAGTTCTTCTCGCTCAAGATGGCGCTCGAGAAAAAAGGACGCGTCGTCAGCGCGGAGACGTTATATCGGGAAATGCCAAAAAGTATGTGGAACGCCCGCTATGAGAATCGTCTCTACCGCTGGGTCGACCCGAACGTCATGTTCACGGGCGACCCGAAAGGCAAGCTCAGCAAATATCGCAACTACGGGATTTATCCGAAAGGCATGATCAACTTCTCGAGCAAATACCGGCCTGTGAAAGACTTGTCCGGCCAAGGATTAGCTTCAATTGAGCGCGAACTCTCACTCGGCAACCCGGTCATCGTCTGGGCGAGCGTCGACTTCAAACAGCCATACGGTCACTTCAATTGGTACACCGCTTCGAACAAAAAATTCACCGGTTTCGTCAATTATCATGTCATGCTCGCGACGGGCTATGACAAGAATAACCTCTACATCAACGACCCGTACCGCGGTCGCCTCGTCATCCCGAAAAGCCAAGTCAGCTCTGTCATGGGCGCGACGGGATGGAAAGCACTTGCCGTACGATAATCGTCCAGCCATAGGAAAATTCCGATGGCTTTTTAGGTACAACGAATCAAATTAAGAAATATAATTTCCTATTTATGTTACATATTATTGAATTAAAAATACAAAATGGTACACTTTCGAGTAAGTAGTGAAGCGCTTACATTTTAGAGGAGGAACTATTATGAAGAAATGGATTGGCGGTCTCGCCGCCCTCACACTCGTCACGTCATCAGTCATGTTGCTCGATGCCGATGCCAAGTCCGTCCCGAAAAAGCCGAAAGTCGAGTTCGGGGTCGACCGGTTGATGGACAATCCTGAAATCTTGGCGGGTAAACGAGTCGGACTGATCACGAATCCGACCGGGGTCGATGCCAACATGACGAGCATCGTCGACTTGTTCCACAACTCCGATGATTTCGAACTGACGGCACTGTACGGACCGGAGCACGGCGTCCGCGGTGATGCACAAGCCGGATCGACGATCAGCTCATACATCGATGAAGTGACGGGACTTCCGGTGTATAGCTTGTACGGCGCGACGAAGAAACCGACGGCCGAGATGCTCAAAGACGTCGATGTGCTCGTCTTTGACATTCAAGACGTCGGCACCCGCTTCTATACGTACATCTATACGATGGCGTATGCGATGGAAGCCGCGGCTGAAAACGATATCCCGTTCGTCGTCCTCGATCGACCGAACCCGCAAGGCGGCCTCCGCGTCGAAGGTCCCGTGCTCGACCCGGCCTATTCGAGCTTCATCGGCCTCTATCCGATCCCGCTCAAGCATGGCATGACCGTCGGTGAGCTCGCCCGCTTGTTCAACACGGAATACCAGATTCAAGCCGATCTCGAAGTCGTCAAGATGAAGGGCTGGAAGCGCTCGATGCTGTACGAGGATACGGGACTCCCGTTCGTCATGCCGTCCCCGAATATGCCGACGACGGACACTGTCAACGTCTATCCGGCGACCGGTCTGTTCGAAGGGACGAATCTGTCGGAAGGACGCGGCACGACGAAACCGTTCCAATTGCTTGGCGCCCCTTACGTGAAGGCGCATGACTACGCCAAGACGTTGAACGCGCTCGAGCTTCCGGGTGTCACGTTCCGCGCCGCCTCGTTCACGCCGACGTTCTCGAAGAACGCGGGCAAACTGTCGCACGGCGTCGAAGTATACGTCACGGAGCCGACGAAGTTCGAAGCAGTCAAGACCGGCATCGCCATGGTGAAGACGGCGCACGACCTGTATCCGGACGAGTTCGAGTTCCTCTCAAACGACTTCATCACGAAGCTGACTGGGAACGCCTACGTGAAAGATATGATTCTCGCCGGTGAGTCGCTTGAGGCGATTATGACGAAAGTCGATGCCGAGCGCGATGCGTTCTTGCCGATTCGGAAAGAGTACTTACTGTATAAATAATAATAAGGTAGCGTGATCCTCAATCAGGATCATGCTACCTTATTATTTTGGACAATCAACATCATATTTAAATCTTATTTATTACTATCATTACTAAAAATAAAAGTATCATAAATCTATTATTTTCAATTAACACATCTTTTTATGTTTAAGTGAAGTAAGCAGTAAAAATATAGTAGATTGTAGGATTTAAAAATAAATAATTATAAAATAAATACAAATTTGTAACAATAAAATTGAAAATCATGTATTTAATAAAATTTAAAATGTTACAATTAATATATATTTAATATTGCTATTGAATCCAATCGTTTAAGGAGAGATACGATGAAAATTGATAAGATCCTCCCGAAAAAGAAACTTGTTACAGGAATTTTTATTTCGTCCTTCCTTTTACTGTCGGCGTGCGGTGGTGAAACCAATCAAGCTACTCCGAATCCTGAAAATGAGACCCCGAAAACAGAAAGTTCTACAGAAAATAATGAAGGGGAAGAAGTTTCGACTTTGGATATTTTAAATCAACTCGCAACCATTTCAACTCAAACTGAAGAGCTTTATGTTACAGATAACATTGTTGTAGGAGAAGACCAGGATGTAAAACCAGGCATATATGATTTAGAAATTATAGGAGGGTCTGGAAATATACTTGGGGAGCGTTCCTCTGTTTCTTCATTGTTTATAAATTGGGTTGGAGGAGCAAAAGGAAATACTGGTGGATACCCCTCAAAAATTCGTATGATACTTTTTGAGGATGATATTCTTGAATTCACCAACATTTCTAAAGTCAAATTTAACGCAGTTCCGGAAACAGTCACACCTTCTAATCAGTTAGGCATTGGTGAGTTTATAGTCGGACGAGACATTAAGCCTGGAGATTATAAACTTTCTACGGATGTAAAATTAGACCCTGAATATGATAATCTAGGATGGCGAATTTCCATCTACAATGATGAAACTGGTGATAGTAGAGATCAGATGTTTACAGCTACCAATAATGATGTAGCTGTAAGTTTAAAAGAAGGTGAAATCATTTCAATTTCTTACGATAATACTGACTATGGTTCATCTTCTGATGACGCAAGACTTGTATTTTCAGAGTTATGATTTGATTTCAAGCCTAAATATTTTTTAACTATCTTCTACATCTAGAAATAGAGGCAGGCTCCACGGAGTCTGCCTGCTTTTGTAATCAAATGGTAATACCCATTATCGCCCTATTCAATATATTATATGGTTATATGATCGAAAAAGGAGCTTCCCATTTTGAAAAAAATCGCCTCAGCCCTCGTGACGTCCGCGCTTGCGGTCACACTCACGTTCACTCCGCCGACCCTGCTCACGCTCGAACCGACAACGGTGGAGGCCGCCTATTACGAGACGTCCGTCAACACGAAAGGTTCCGTTACGGGCATCAGTCAAATCAACGTCCGCAAAACACCGTCAAGCTCAGCGTCAAGTGTAGGTAAAATTGTTCGGGACGGCACGATGATGGTCCGGACGTCATTCACGACGAATGGCACCCGCTGGTACAAAATCCAATGGGGCACGGGCTATGGCTATGTCCCGGCTGCCTATGTCAAGCTGTCGACAGCCGAAGTCGCGTTCACGAAGACGACGTATGTCGCCCCGTCAAGCGTCTACTTGAAGTCACGTCCGCTCACGACCTCGTCGAATGTCGTCTTCTTGCGCCAAGGGATGAAGCTCGAGACGATCTCGTATCGATACACGGGCACGACGCGTTGGTATAAAGTGAACATCGGTACGAAGACCGGGTATATTTTGGCCAAACACATCACGTTCAGAGCACCGACGAGCGGTGTCTTGGCCGAGACGAACGAAGAGCGTCAGACGGCTCGCTTATCGCAACTCGCAGCATCGAGCGAGGCGAACCGCGTCGCCCAGGTCCGGGCCGACGAGATGGCACGGACGGGACAGTTCTCACATCAGCTCCGTGAGAACGGGAGCCCGGGAGACACGCTCGATGCCTACAATGTCAGCTATCGCGGTTGGGGCGAGAACATCTATATGGGGTCGAGTGATCCGGCTCAAGCCGTGAACGCCTGGATGAACTCGAGCGGTCACCGCGCCAACATCTTGAACGGAAACTTCACGCATCTCGGTGTCGGCGCCGCCAAGAACGCGCAAGGGTCGACGATTCACGTCCAAGTCTTTTTGACGAAATGAAAAACCGGGAAGTCGCATTGATCGCGATTTCCCGGTTTTTTTAGCGGCGTTCGTCTTTCAGGCTTTCAAGGTTTTGTTGGGCCTGGCCCGTCTTCTCCTTGGCCGTCCCTTTCACTTGGTCTTTTTGTCCTTCACGTTTGAGCGATTGATTGTCCGACGCTTTGCCGACCGCTTCTTTCGCTTTGCCTGCCGCCTTATCGATTAAGCCATCAACTTTTTTGTTAAGTCCGTCTTTCATGTGAATCTCCTCCTCGTGATATCATGTCTAATTCATGTACCACTGTGAGAAAAACTCAAACATAGTGCTCTTTGACGAGCACCCGGAAACGCGGTCGGACGGTCAGCTCGATCGTCGTCACCGTGCGGTTACGATCCTCGTTCATGACGATCAATAGCTCGCCGTGGTCGCGCCGATCTTCGAGCACCTCGACTTTCCCGACCGTGCGGAGGAGCTGATAATACAGCAACTCCCCCGTCGCGTTTTTCACGTTCACCTCGAACTCGTGATAACTTGGTGAGATTTTGAAGTAGAACGACTCTGCCCCGTTCGAGAAACGGAACACCGACTCGTCGTAATAAAACGGGAGTGTCGTGTCCATCCGTTTCGGCTCGACCGTACAAAACAACGCCCACGCCATCTCGTCCGGAAACTTCTCACTCGACTCTTCTTTATTGAACTGCCACTTTTTCATCGCGATCCCTCACTTCGACTTCCATTAATTGTCTGAATAATTCGACTATTATATTTCATTCGGCAACGGGTTCGGAAGTTCCTGCAAACGGGAACAAAACCTTGTACGCTATTTCACGTTCTGGAGTTGAAAGGAGTTGCGTCCACGTGTCCATCATCGCCCTCGATCACGTCACAAAACGGTTCGGTGAGACGATTGCCTTGAACGACTTTTCACTTCACGTCGAGGCCGGCGAGCTGTTCGGCTTACTCGGTCCGAACGGGGCCGGGAAGACGACCGCCATCTCCGTTATGCTGAACTTATATCCCGCCGACAGCGGCACCATTCGAATTTTTGATCAATCGATGCCTAAAGACGAACTGACGATCAAACGGCGCGTCGGCATCGTGCCGCAGCACGTCTCCGTGTACGATCAGCTGACCGTCTTTGAAAACATCCAATTTTTCGCTGAGCTATATGGCTTCAAGCCGTCTGAAGCGAAACAAAAGACCGAGGTTGCCCTCGACTTCGTCGAACTCACCGCACACCAAAAGAAACGTCCGCCGGAACTGTCCGGGGGGCTCCTTCGTCGTCTCAACATCGCCTGCGGCATCGTGCACGAGCCCGAACTCATCTTCATGGATGAACCGACCGTCGCCATCGATCCACAGTCGCGCAACACCATCCTCGAGAACATCCGCGAGTTGAATCGACGCGGGGCGACGATCATCTATACGTCCCACTATATGGAAGAAGTCGAGATGCTCTGCGACCGCGTCGCCATCGTCGATGAAGGGCGGATTATCGCCGAAGGGACGCAAGACGAACTGAAAGACCAAGTCATGACGCTCGAGACGGCCCGCATCAAAGTCGACGCTCTCACCCCAGGCCTCCTCGAACGTCTCGAATCGCTCGAGCGAGTGAAGAAAGTCGATTACGAGGAACCGTTCCTCGAAGTGTCACTCGAGAAAGACACCCCGCTCGCCCCGCTCCTTGACGTGCTCCATGACGAACGGGTCCGTTTCACCTCGATCACCGTCGACCGTCCGTCCTTGAATACCGTCTTTCTGGCCCTGACCGGCAAGACACTTAGGGAGTGAGTCCGATGAAACTATGGACGTTCATCAAATACGATGTCAAACAGCAACTGCGTGATCGCTCGACCATCTTTTGGATGCTCATCTTCCCAATTATCCTTATCTTCGGGCTCGGGACGATGCTATCGGCCATCTTCAATAGCAATTTTTCGCTTCCGGTCACGGATGTCGCCTACGTCGAACAGTCGACGGATGATTATCGGGTGCCGCTCGAGTCTTTCCTCGCCGACGATGATATCAAAGCATTCATCAATCTCGTCCCGTACGATAGTATCGCCGCTGCTGAAACCGGCGTGAACGATGGCGACGCCGATGTCATCCTTCATTTGGACGGTCCCGATGTCCGTCTGCTATACGAGGAACCGTCGACGATCGAGTTCGACGTCATCGAGGCCATCCTCTGGCAATATACGGACGTCGCCAATCAGCAAATCACACTCGCTGAGACGGGTGTCTCCGCCCCGTTTACGCCTGAGTCGTTCATCGACAGTGAGAGCGTCGACTTGTCGGGTCGGACCCCGACGTCACTCGAATATTTCACCGTCACGATTTCCATCATGACAGCGCTGTTCGGTGCGTTCTACATCACGGGCATGCTCAGTGAGGAGCAACCGATGACCGGAAGCTACCTTCGGATCCAAGTCGCTCCCGTCAAACGAATCGAATATCGCCTGGCCCGCAGCCTGAGCCGATACACCCTTTGTGTAATGCAAAATAGGAGTGCAGAAGTGTGCAACGGAAACGTACACAACTCTGCACTCCTATTTTAGAAAAGAAAAAGGACTTGCCAGCAACCATAATCTCACCCTAACGTTTAAGTTGCGACACAAGAACGTTAGGAGATGGAAGGAATGCTAGCAATGTCCGATATCAATTGTATCAAATATCTGAGAAACCACAAATCACATTCGATCAATCGAATCGCTAAAAATCTAGACCTCAACTGGAGGACGGTAAAAAAATACGCGGATTCAGCTCAACTGCCGAGTGAAACCATTCGCCCCAAGAGAGGCATGATGTACGGAACGAAATGGGGCGAGATGGTCGAGGATTGGTTGACCGAGGATCAAATGCTTCAGAAAAAGTTAAGACGAACGAATAAAAAGCTTTATGAAACGCTGGTGGCGAACGGATTCGAGGGTTCTTACCGGACGGTCTGCAATTTCATCAAGAGCTGGCATATGACGAGCGAGGAGGAAAACGACACAAGGCAAGAACGATTGCAACACCCTCCGGGTGAGGCACAGGTAGATTTCGGGACGATGGAAGTCGTCAAAGATAGTCATGCGGTCGATGTAAAATGCCTCGTCATGAGCCTGCCCTTCAGTAACCGCACAGCAGCTGTCGCCCTGCCCGCAGAAAACCAAGAGTGCTTTTTGACGGGACTCAAAATGCTTTTTGAAGAAATCGGTGGTGTACCGCAACAGCTCAGAATCGATAATCTCCCCGCCGCAGTCATCCAACCACGAACGACAAAAGAAGAGGCGATCTATACAGATGCTTTCCTGCAGTTCATGGCACATTACGGCTTCCAAGTTCAAAGCTGTAATCCTTACAGAGGTAACGAGAAAGGAAGTGTCGAGAACAAGGTAGGATACGTTCGGTACAATTTTCTTGTCCCAGCCCCTGTCATGCATGATTACGATTCGACGAACCGGCAACTCGCAGCTTCCCTACGGGATGACATGGAGAGAGTGCATTACGAAAAGCATGTGCTGATCCGTGAGTTGTTCGAAGAAGAGCAGAGACATCTATTGCGATTGCCGCAAGAAGACTTCCCCGTCTTCAAAGAAGAACTGTTCAAGGTGAACAAGTACGGCGAAATAACGATCGATAAGACGAAAGTCTTGATCCCTTCAGGGGCTCGTCATGGGCAAGTACGCGCCATCTTAAGGTGGGATTCGATGAAGATTCTCTCACTTCACGGAGAAATCCTCTACGAAGAAAAACGTCCCTACATGATGACAAAGCGTGCGCTCCCATGGGAAAACATCATCAGCACTTGGCACAAGAAGCCGAGAAGCTTCGGGCACTCCCGTTATTCCGAATATCTGCCGGGTAGAATCAAAGAGTACCTGGGCGTACCCAACTTACTCGTTCGGCAGGAAAGACTGGCCTGGATCCGAGCCAAGCTCGCACTCTATCCAATCCTCGAGATCAATGAACGCCTATACGAGCTACTGAGCGAGGACGACGATCCAGCCGTGGTTGAGGACCATCCTTATGATGTGGATTGGAGCAAGTACGATAGCCTGAATCGGCCTTGGGGAGAAGGTGGTGCAGTATGAGCCTAAAAGAAATGTGCAAATCGCTCCGCCTTGCCTATGTCGCTGAAATCTATGAATCGATTCCAACGGAATCCCCTGAAAAGTTTCTCACGGAGCTTTTCTCGATGGAAATGCGCCTCCGCGAGGAAGCGAAAGCGCAACGGTTAATCAAAAAGGCAAAATTCATCAACAATAAGTCACTAGACGACTATCATTGGGGCAATCACATCTACTTCCCAAAGCATTTAGATAAGGACGAACTGACCTCACTGAATTTCGTCGAGCACTCACAGAACGTCGTTCTGACAGGGTCCCCGGGTACAGGAAAGACCCATTTGGCCATCGGGCTCGGGAGAGAAGCTTGTCACAAAGGTTATGAGGTGAGGTTCTTCCGGGTCTCTGAACTCGTCGAGCAACTTAACAAGGCCTGGCGGGATGGAAAACTAGGCAACTTCCATTCTCGTCTCGAGTCGGCAGATATGATTATTTTAGATGAGATGGGATATCTCCCTCTCACAAAAGAATCTGCGGAACTTCTGTTTCATCTCATCACCGACTGGTACGAGCGAAAGAGCCTGATCATCACATCCAACCTTGAGTTCAGCCAATGGAATCGCATCTTTGGCGACGCGCGCTTGACTGCGGCACTCGTCGATCGCGTCATCCATCACGCTCACATACTAAACTTTACAGGTGACAGTTATCGTGTCACGCATGCGTTGTCGAAACACTAAAACCCAGCTGGCAAAGTTCTGTACTTTTCGTTGCATTATTGTGCACATTTGTATTGCAAAATACAACCCTTATCTTCCTGCAACTTGTGCTCGTGTTTTGGTTCAGTCACTTCGTCTATCGCAGCTTCTCGCTCGATTATGTCCACTTCAGTCTATTGTTCGTCTCTTGGCTCGCCCTCGCTTTATACGGTACGGCGTTCGGTTTCTTCATCTCGAGCTTACCCCGTATCTCGCGCGCGACGAAAGACGCGATCGTCAACGGGTTCGTGGCCATCATCATGATTCTCTCTGGCGGCTATGTCCCTGGTTTCGACCAAGTGACGCTGAGCGTCGTGCCGTGGGCTAAGTACGTCTTCATGCCGATTTTCATGCGGGAAGGGATGCTTCAGGTGCTCTTGCGCGGTGGAGACACGTCCGTGTTTTGGCAAAGTCTCGGTTGGCTCGCCATCCATCTGTTCGTCTTTGCCGGGATCAGCCTGTTGTTATGGAAAGGGGTGAACCGCCGTGGTGCTATTTAGACATGTCGCCAAACGTATGCTCCGGAAAAAAGGGCTATGGGTGTTCACGTTCGTCTCCGTGTTCGGGTTCGCCCTCATCCTGTCGTTCCTCAGTTCGACGTCCGCCTTGAACGCCTCGATTGGTATTCTCGACCGCGACGGCGGAACACTCGCCGGTCGCGTGATTGAAGAGGCGGGACGGTTCGGAGCGGTGACACCGCTTGAGACGGATGAGACCGACGAGGCGTTGCTACAAGGACAAGACATCGTCTTAGTGATTCCGGACGGATTCAGCGAGGCGCTCTTGGATGGCGAGACGCCGCGATTGTCGTTCAGTGCGACCGAAGGGAGTGACGCCGCATTGATCGAACAAGCGCTCAATTCACACTTGTCCCGTGAGCGACAACTATTGATTGCAAGTGAGTTTGACGAGGAACGGTTCACCGAGCTCGCCGAACGTGAGACGGAAAACGGCTATACCCTTTCGAGTGAGCCGTTCCAACAGAGCGTGGCTACGACGGCGCGGACGCAGGCGTTCCTCGGCCTCTTGTCGTTCGTCATGATGTCGGCGTTCCTTCAGTTCATCCCGTTGTTCGTCGCCGACGACCGGGACGAGAAGATTTATTCGCGCCTATTTGCGGCCCCGGTCACGCCCCGGCGTTACATCGGTTCGCTGTTCGTGTCGTTTTGCGCGGTCGGGCTGCTTTACGTGCTCATGTTGCTCGCCTTCAGCGCTGTCCTCTATCGACAGGACATACTCGCGTACCTACCTGTCCTCACGCTGTTGTTTATCGTCTATTTATTCGTCTGTCTCGCCATCGGGTCGCTCATCGCCATCCTGGCGACGAACCGGGAGAAAGCGAACATTTGGCAGACGTCCGTCACGATGGCCGCTGCCATCACCGGCGGCGCCTTCATCAGTCTGACGTGGCTGCCTGATACGCTCCAGGTCGTCGGACGCTTCTTGCCGACGTACTGGTTCAATTACGGGGTCGCCCAAATGTACGAGGACCATTTCCCACTCCAATCTGTCTTCATCATGCTCGGGATGGCGCTCGCTGTCTTTCTCCTCAGCGCCTGGGCGTTGAAGAAACGGCCGCTCACATAAAAAGGAGAGCCATCGCGGGCTCTCCTTTTTATAATGCTTCAATCACCTCTGTAACGTCGGCACGACTTTCTTGAAAAACACCTCGACGAGTTCCGGGTCGAACTGCCGGCCTGCTTCTTCTGCGATGACCGCGAGCGCTTCGTCGAGCGTCTTCGCTTTCCGATACGGGCGTCCCGTCATCATGACGTCGAACGTGTCCGCAATCGAGATGATGCGTGACGCGAGCGGGATCTGCTCTCCGCTGATCCCTTTCGGATAACCGTTCCCGTCCCATCGTTCATGGTGGGCGAGCACGATTTCGGACAGTGGCCCATACTCCGGCACCGTGCTCAAGATGTTGTAGCTCACTTCGGGATGACGTTTGATTTCACGCCATTCGGACTCGGTCAACGTGCCCGGCTTGTCTAAAATCTCATTGCTGATCGCGACCTTGCCGATATCATGCAGTGTCGCCGCCGTGACGAGTTCGTTCACATCGGCACTCGTGAAGCCCATCGCCTGTCCGAGTTGCCGCGACAGCTCGGCGACGCGTTGCGAATGTGCTTCTTCGCGCGGGATTTTCTCATAAAGCGTTCGCATGATGAGCTGAATCGAGTAATGCCTCCGACTTTGTTTTTCAGACACTTTATGGTGATACATCCGGTCCTCGGCCAAATTGAACACTTCCGCGATGGAGAGCGCGTCATCTTCCTTTACCGCTTCCCCGAACGATGCCGAAATCGGCAGCCCTTCGATCGATTTGGCGAGGAACAGTTGGCTCAGGCGATCGGACAAGCGGTTCGCCTCTTCAAGTGACGTATTCGGCATGATGATGACAAACTCGTCCCCACCGATTCGAGCGACCGTATCCTTTCCTCGAATCTCACGTTTGAGCGTCAACGTCGCCTCGATCAACAAGCGATCCCCGACGAGATGACCGAACGCGTCGTTCGTCAGCTTCAACCCGTTGACGTCGACGACGATCAAGGCGAGCGGATAATAGTCCGGCTCGTCGTACGTGATGAGCGCCTCATCGAAGTAACGGCGATTCTTCACCCCGGTCAACTGGTCGTGATAACTCAAATACTCGATTTCCATCTCATATTTCTTCTTCTCGGTCACGTCACCGATATAGCCGTGCCAAAGGACATGCCCTTCATCAAGCTTCTCTGGACGCGACGATCCTAAGATCCACGTCGTCCGGCCTTCGGGCGTCAGGACACGAAACTCCGCATCCCAAATCGTCAAGTTCTCGTACGACGTCTCAATGCTTGCCATCACGTTCGGATAATCTTCGGGATGGATTTTTGAGAACACGAGACCCGGGTTTTGTTTCATCTCCTCGAACGTGATACCGGTCAGCACCTCGAATCCTCGGCTAAAGAATGGGAAGTGGAAGCTGCCGTCCGGGCGCCGTTCGAACTGATAGATGGCACCGGGCACTTGATCGGACAGCTTCGTGAGCAATCGGTCCCGCTCGGCGAGTTCTTCCTCGAGTTGGACGCGTTCCGTCACGTCTTTGGCGACGGCGTAAATATAGTTGCCGTGGACTTTTGAATGCCACTCGATTGATCGATAGTCTCCATCGATCGTCCGGTATCGGTTGACGAAACGGAAGATGTCCTTCCCTTCTTCGAGCAAGGCGAATGCTTCATTCGTCTTCCCGACGTCATCGGGATGAATCAGGCTCGTGAAGTCCATGTTCTCGAGTTCTTCGAGCGGAAACCCGAGCACACGCTCCCACGCCACGTTCAAATGGAAAATCTCATGATTGGTCAGGGACATGATGCACTCCAAGTCGACGGTCGCGAACCCTTCGAACATCGACTCTTTCGCATCCCCGATTTGCCGGTCCGCTTTCGTCATCTGTTCGAGGATGTGCACGATATACAATTCGACGAGCCCAAGGCGGCTCGCCTCTTTATTTCCTTGCATGACAATCGTCAAATCCCCGTAAAAGACACCGTCCTTCTCGATTTTAAACAAGACGACTTGGCCAAGGTCAAAAATCCGTAAAATATTTTTGATCAGTCGTTTCGGCAACACCCCGTCGACGAGCGGTAAAATGTCGTCGAACACGATTGGGCTCGGTGCCTCGAGTAACTTGGACCGTTTCGGGCTCATCGGCCATTTGCGGCCGACTGGATGGAAGCCTAGCACATCGAGACTGCGCTCGAGCAGTTCATCAATGCCCGAGAGCGCCACGGTCGAGTACGTCTGTCCATCATCGTCGACTAAATTGAGCGTCACGGCCTTGGCACCGGTGAACCCTCGAATCTGGTCTAGGAAATGTTGGTTCATCAACAATTCTCGTCCGGTCGTCACGAAGCGGTGCGACACGTTGACGAGTTGTTTCAGCGCATTGTTCTCTTGGACGTGCGGTGTGATGTCGTGGAACAGCGTCGACACATGACCCGGACGCTCGCTAAAGACAGACAGTTCATACCAGGCCTTGTTGCGACGTGAGAAATGTTCGAACTTGATGGCTTCGCCACTACTGACAGCACGCGCGACTTGGACGATCCATTCCCGTTCGCTGTATTCAAAATCTTTCAACTTGTCGGTGATCCGTCCACCGAGAAACTGTTCGCGCTTTGCTTTCATGATGCGCTCGAACGCTTCGTTCACTTCATGAAATTCGTAATCGACGGGCTCCCCCGCCTCATCGTAGAGCACTTTAAACTCGACGTAGCCTTGGGGCATATGGCGCAACAAGGATTGAAATTTGGTCTGGTCTAAGTCTGCCACGTCGGTCCCTCCTCCGTTCAATTCTACTTTTCAGTTTACCTCATTTCTTACAAATTCCCTATATTTTCCGAATCGATTCTCGCCAATATGCGCACATTAAGTTTTTGTAAATGACACCTCTCGGCTTGCACCTCCCCATCTCGATTGTTAGTATAATTACGAAAACCGATATCGAAAACCGATTTTAAGGAGATGATGCACGTGGAAGACCGCGTTCTTCGAAAACTGTTTCTCGGTTTTATCCATATCCATATCTTGCACCACGCCTCTGAACACCCGGTGTACGGAGCATGGATGGTCGAGGAGCTCCGCGAGCACGGCTACTCGATTAGCGCCGGCACGCTCTATCCGATTTTGCACTCGATGGAGCAAGACGGTCTGCTCGTCCGGACGAACGAGCTCGTCGAGGGTCATATCCGGAAGAATTACACGACGACCGAAAAAGGCCTCGTCGTCTTGGCGGAAGCCCGTCAAAAAGCGTATGAACTATTCAAAGAAATTAAGGAGTGAAGCACATGTCCAACCAACGCGTAACGTTCAAAACGTTACTTGAGATTTTATTCGTATCGACCCGGCTCGGCCTGACCTCGTTCGGCGGACCGGTCGCCCACCTCGGCTATTTCCATGAGGAGTACGTCCGCCGTCGCAAATGGATGGACGAACGCGCCTATGCCGACCTCGTCGCCCTCTGTCAGTTCTTGCCGGGTCCGGCGAGCAGCCAGGTCGGTATCGGCATCGGTATCGTCCGTGGCGGCATCCTCGGCGGGATTACGTCGTTCATCGGGTTCACGGCCCCGTCCGTCATCGCCCTCATCTTATTCGCCCTATTGGTATCGGGACTCGACGTCTCAGACGCGGGCTGGCTTTATGGATTGAAAGTCGTCGCCGTCGCCATCGTCGCCCACGCCATTCTCGGAATGGCCGGTAAATTGACGCCGGACGCGAAGACGCGGACAATCGCGTTCTTCGCACTCGCCGGAGTCCTGTTATGGCAGACGACCTATAGCCAAGTGCTCGTCATCTTGCTCGCCGGACTTGCCGGGTTCTTGCTGTTCAAACCGCAAAACCTCGACGTCAAGTCGGCTTCGTTCCCGCTCTCGAAACGACTCGGGGCGACGCTCCTCGGCCTGTTCGGGGCGCTCCTCGTCATCTTGCCGATCTTACGGGAGACGATCGAGAGTCAATCGGTCGCCATGTTCGATAGCTTTTACCGCGCGGGGGCCCTCGTCTTCGGCGGCGGCCACGTCGTCTTGCCGCTGCTCGAGCGTGAACTCGTACCGGCCGGTTTCTTAAGTGAAGAGGCGTTCCTCGCCGGTTACGGGGCCGCCCAAGCCGTACCGGGACCCCTCTTCACATTCGCGTCTTATCTCGGGACGGTCATCAATGGCGTCCCGGGCGGACTGCTCGCCACGCTTGCCATCTTCTTGCCGGCGTTCCTGTTGATCCTCGGCGCCTTACCGTTTTGGGATGCACTCCGTCGCAACCCGAAAGTCGCCGGTGCGCTCATCGGTGTCAACGCTGCCGTCGTCGGGATTTTGATTGCCGCCTTCTATCAGCCGATCTTCACGAGCACGGTGAACGGTGCGGTCGACTTCGTCTTCGCTGCTTTCTTGTTCGCCATGATCGCATATTGGAAGATGCCGCCTTGGGCGCTCGTCATCGTCGGGGTCATCGGTGGGATGATCATCGGCACGTTATAACACGAAAAAGGGACTTCATTGCGAAGTCCCTTTTGTCATGGCCGCCATTTCCAGCGCATATAGTTGATGAATAGCTTCACGTACGCCAGCTGCTCGCGGACGACGTACTTCAATTTCGTTGCCGGGGGCGTCTTTGCGTAGAGCGCATCGATCGCTAGGCCAAAATACAGCTTACCGACGAGCCGGGCCCGCCTGACGTGAAAATCGTTCGTGACGATCGTTAGTCCAGGTTCCCCATCCCAAATCGGACGGCTGAACAGAAAGTTCTCGTACGTCGACGTCGACTCCGCCTCGATATGGATTCGCGCCGCGTCGACGCCACGTGCCATCAACTCCCGGGCAATGACGCGCGCTTCCGCCATCCCTTCATCGGGTCCTTGCCCGCCGGAGGCGATCAACTCGACGTGTGGATGTCTGTTCGCATATGCGGCCGCCGCTTCAATCCGGTGCATCAAGGCCCGAGACGGTTGAATCCCGTTCACTTTCGCACCGAGGACGAGCACGTAACGATACGTTCCATCTGCAGTTTTTCTCATTGTAGGCTCCTTTATGCTTGAACATGAGGAAAGGACCTAACTATACTTTCCTTAGTCAGGTCCCTTCCTCATCCTATAATTACTTCAGGTTTACTGCTTAATGTCGACAATTCGCCCTTCAACAGTCGGTGTGACCGTTTGAAGTTTCACGAGATAATCACGCATGATTTCCCAGTCAATAATCCCCAAATCATTCACACGACCCTCTTCATATGCCTTTTTAAACTCAAGGTAGTTGTCCCCACCTTTTGCAGCAAAGAAGTTCGTTGCAATCTTATAATTCTCATTCGTTACGACGTCCACATATTGTCCATTACGAAGCACTTGCGCCTTCACAATTCGGTTATTTGCTGCTTTCGAACTATCAAACTCAATCTTCATACCTGACATATGCAAGAAACCGCCACTCTCAATTGGGTAGACGCTCACGCTACGCTCAAGGGCTGATAACAGTTCGCTTCCTTGCAACGTCATGACCGCTAGCGTATTTCCGAACGGAAGTGTTGTCAATACTTCACCTGCCGTCACTGGGCCTGCATTGATTGACGCACGGATACCACCAGCGTTTTGAATCGCTGCGACAACTTCGCCGTCGACTTGTTTTGCACGATCCAACATGCCGTCCGTAATCAAGTTCCCTAACGCCGTCTCATTTTTACGAACGCTCGGTTTGTTGACATCCCCAGCATCACGCGGGTTGTCAAATGCCGCAGTCGTCGTCGCACCAATCTCGGCGTTACGGATGCTTTCAATTTCTTTTGCAAATGGAGCAAGTAAGCTGACCGCCGTCGGATCAGCGGCATAGCCTTTGATGTCAATCAACTTACCTTGGTGTGCAACAACTTTCCCCGTGTGGTCAAACTCGACATCGAGCGTACCGAGGAATTCCCCATATTGATACGCTTGTACAATTACAGTTGGCTCTTCTCCATCAACCACCACGACTGGTGCGTCTAAACGAGAATGCGAGTGACCACCAATAATGACATCAATTCCTTCTACGCGTTTCGCGAGTTCTAAATCATTATCGATTGCCGGATTGTCGTCGAACCCTAGGTGCGAGACGGCTACGATTTGATCGACACCGCGCTGTTTAAACGCTTTGACTGCTTTCTCGGCTTCTTCAACATAGTGTTGGAATTTGATTGGTCCTGGACTAGCGATGTTCGCCGTGTCTTCCGTCGTCAATCCGAAGAATCCAACTTTCTTCCCGTCCACCACTTTGATGACGCCTTCGTATAATTTTCCATCGTACGGCTTTCGCTCAATCTCATCCGAGTAAAGACTGCTCAAATATTGATCAGCACTATAATCCACGTTCGAACTGACGAACGGGAATTTGGCGTTTTGAATAAAAGTTGCAAATTCTTGGTGCCCCGCCTCTGTGCCAAGGTCAAATTCATGGTTGCCCGGTACCATCAAGTCATAGTTCATGTAGTTCATGAGTGTCAAATCAGCTAGTCCTTTGAACTCGTTGAAGTAAAGCGATCCCGAGAACACATCTCCCGCATCGATCAACAGACGATCTGCATTCTCTTGTCTAAGTTGATTAATCGCCGTAGCACGCTTAGGTGCGCTATCAAGCGAGGCATGTGTGTCGTTTGTGTGCATCACAGCCAACTTGAACCCCTCTACTTGATAAGGGATGTCCACAGTCACGCGCTCTCCCTTGTGGGTATACGTCGCTCGCGCCGTAAATTCACCGATTTTCGCGGTTGACAGGTTCGACAAATTCACAGGCTGTTTTCTCACTTGCTTACCGATTTTCACGTTGAAGATCCAATGTTTCCCGGTAATTTTTTCTCCTTGCTTGAAAACAAGCGGTGACTCCGGCAACAGGATTTCAATCGCCTCGGACTTTTTCGTTTCGTATGTATCTTTAGAACCCTGTTTTGCTTCGACTGAAGCAACTGGTACGATTGCCGATACGGCCAATGCCGCAGCAATCATACCGGTGAATAAACGTTCCGACTTAGATGAAAACATTAATTTTTCCCCTTTCAAATTTCCCCAAATTTAGCAACAGGACAACTTGCATGGCGGAGAGCCTGTTAAAAAAATCTCTCTTCTTTAAAATATAGGACAAAACCGTTAGAAACAATCCTTTTTTGAAAATGTTTTTTTATTTAAATATTTATTTAAATTCATGTTAATTATTACGAAAAATTTAATTCCCTATGTTCTGTAGGGCTAAATAGGAGTACAGAATCGTGCAACAGAAACGTATACAACTCTGCACTCCTATTTTTGAAAAGAAAAGGACTTACTAGTAACCAAAATCTCACCATAACGTTTAAGTTGCGACACAAGCTATGAGCGATTATAGTGCTCTCGGGCTGAGCAACAGGTGGATTTCGACAGGATGGAAGTCGTTAAAGATTGTCATGCGGTTGATGAAAGTAACTCGTCATGAGTTTACTATTCAGTACTCGCTCGGCAGCCATGGCCCTTCCCTCAGAAAACTAAAAGTGCTTCTTAACGGGAATCAAAATGCTTTTTGAAGAGATTTGTGGTGTGACGCAACAGCTTCGAATCGATAATCTTCTACAGTCCACCAACCGAGAACGACGAAAAAAGAGGCAATCTGGACAGTTGCTTTCCTACAGTTCATAGACGTTCTCCGATATATTTTTCTTTTCCCGGCATCTGTCACGCATAATTTCGATTCGATGAATCGTTAATTCGCCGTTTCCATACTGGACGATATTGAGAAAGTGCACCACGAAAAGCATGTGCTGATCCGTGAATTGGTCAAAGAAGAGCAGCAACATCTATTACGATTGCCGCAAGAAGGCTACCTCGCCTTCAGTTGAAAACATTTAAAGTTTTTCAGTGCCCTCTCTTCAAATAAGCATTGTTAAAAGTAAACAAGCAGTATGAAATAACAACCGATAGGATAAAAATCATCCCAATTTCCGGAGATATTCTCTACGAAGATAACCGCCCTACATGATGACAAAGTGTGCGTTCCTGTTGGAAAACATCATTAGCACACAGCACAAAAAACCGCGAATTTTTGGGTACTCCTGCTATTCCGAATGTCTGCCAGAGAAAATCAATGAGCACTTGGGCGTGCCGGACGGGGTGGACGAAGGACGATGATAAGGATTACTTTAAACGTCTCTTCTAACATTACATAGATTACTACAATCATCATCGCATCAAGAAACAAAAAACCGTGTCCAGTTGAATACCGGACACAGGTTCTCAAGGTAGCCTGACAAATCATTAATTTTTACTTTTTTTGATGCAGTTCAAGTAATAGGCTTTTTAATATCTACTATTCAGAGTGCAGATTAACCCCATTTTATATGTCATCTGTCCACCGAATCAATGAACATATCATCTACATCACCTTTTCTGTTTTCACTTCATTCTCAACTTATCAATAACAGCATCCACGATGCGGCGTGACGCCTCCCCGTCCCCGTATGGGTTAGACGCTTTCGCCATGCTTTGGTGTGCCGCAGCGTCAGACAAGAGCTCGTCAGCGAGACCGAAGATGACTTCTTCTTCGACGCCTGCGAGTTTGAGTGTACCGGCTGCGACACCTTCTGGACGTTCCGTCGTGTCACGAAGGACAAGGACCGGTACGCCGAGTGATGGTGCTTCTTCTTGTACGCCACCTGAATCTGTCAAAATCAAGTGCGAGCGTGACGCATAGTTATGGAAATCGAACACGTCGAGCGGCTCGATCAAGTGGACACGATCGAGATCATTCAAGATTTCTCCGGCAAGTTCCCGTACGATCGGGTTCATGTGGACCGGATAGACCACTTCGATATCGTCATACTTTTCAATCAAACGACGGACCGCACGGAACATATTCCGCATCGGCTCCCCGAGGTTCTCACGACGGTGCGCCGTCAATAAGACGAGGCGTTTACCTTGTGCCGTGATCGAGTTCAAGAGTTCGTTATCGTAGCCGTCTTGAACGGTCGTCTTCAACGCATCGATTGCCGTGTTGCCCGTGACAAAGATGTCAGCTTCTTTCTTGTTCTCGCGAAGCAAGTTTTCAGCCGATGTTTCTGTCGGTGCGAAGTGAAGGTCAGCCATGACGCCTGTCAATTGACGATTCATCTCTTCAGGGTATGGCGAGTACTTGTTGTACGTCCGCAGACCTGCTTCGACGTGCCCGATGGCGATTTGGTTGTAGAACGCCGCGAGTGACGCCGCGAACGTCGTCGTCGTATCCCCATGGACGAGGACGATGTCCGGTTTCGCTTCCTTCATGACTTCATCGAGTCCGTGAAGAACGCGTGTCGTCACGTCGAAGAGCGTTTGGTTCTTCTTCATGACGTCAAGGTCATAGTCTGGTGTGATTTTGAACAATTGCAAGACTTGGTCGAGCATCTCCCGATGTTGGGCTGTGACGACGACGATCGGTTCGATCCCTTCACGGTTTTTGAGCTCCAAAACGAGTGGAGCCATTTTGATGGCTTCGGGACGCGTGCCGAACACGGTCATAACTTTAATCATAGTGATTCTCCTTTTCGGGGGTGACGCGGCAAAATGATTGTCTCACCGATATCATGTTGGTCGACGATCGTTGTGCGTTGTTCCATTTTTTGCTGCTTAAATTCCGATTGACGCTTCGAATCGAGCGTCCGGAACCATTTCAAAAACTTCATGTATTCGTCGGCCACTTCGTTGACAGGTCCATACTCACGGATTTCACCGTATTCCAGCCAAATCGCCTGTGTACAGAACTGCCGGACTTGCGATACCGAGTGACTGATGAAGAAAATCGTCTTCCCTTCATCTTTAAACTCATTCATCTTGACGAGACAGCGGTCGGTGAACGTTTGGTCGCCGACTGAGAGCGCCTCATCGATGACAAGGATGTCAGGGTTGATGTTGATGGAGATGGCAAACCCGAGCCGTGACTTCATCCCACTCGAGTACGTTTTGACCGGTTGATCGATAAAGTCGCCAATGTCAGCGAACTCGATGATTTCCGGGGTGATTGCCTTGATTTGATGCTTGTCCATACCGAGCATGAGACATTTCAGTTCGATGTTCTCCATCCCGGTCAAGTTCCCGTTGAGCCCAGACGAGATGGCGATGAGCGAAGGCTTCCCGCGCAACTCGATTTTCCCGTGGGTCGGCGGAATCACGTCTGACAGAAGGTTCGACATCGTCGATTTTCCTGAACCGTTAATTCCGAGAATGCCGACGACTTCCCCAGGCGGGACTTCGAACGTGACGTTACGGAGCGCATAGAACTGCTTCCCGTTCGCCCGATTGAACAATACTTCTTTTAACTTATCACTTTGTTTTCGGTACAACGTGTACCGCTTCGATACGTTTTCAAACTTTACTTGGTAGCTCATACGTCACCGCTCCTTAAATATAGTCAATGAAGTAGCGACGGAAACGAACGTGAATCGCCGAACCGATTAGGAACGTCACAAGCGTGAAGCCCCAGAAGTAGAGGCCATAGCCCAGATTTTGCATGAGCCAATCCGTCCCAAGGAACATCGATCGGTACCCTTCCACCAAGTAGTAGAGCGGGTTGATCATGAGAATCGTTTCAAGCGTCCCAGTCGGTTGCCAGAAGATCGGTAGTAAATAAAGCATCATCCGAATAATTTGTGACAGCAAATTTTGAAAGTCGCGGATAATTGTGGCCAGTGCTGACGTCAAGAGTGAGAACGCGTAAAGGAACGCGAGCGCACTGAGTAACAAGTACGGCAAGAACAAGATGTTCCAGCCTTCACTGATGCCAAACGCCATCATCAAGATGAACGCGATCACGACCATCGCGACGTGCCGGTATAATTCCGACAAGATCACGTACGCCGGGATGGTGCTAATCGGAAAACTCATCTTCGAGACGAGTGCAATCTTCGAAAAAACGGATCGAGAACCACTGACGATGGCCGGTCCAAAGAAGAACCATGGCACAATTCCGGAGACGAGCCATGGGAGGAACGGGACATCACCAACGTCTCGACCCGCACGTAGACCGAACCCGAAGACGAGCCAATAGATGCTGATTTGAATGATTGGCGTCAAGATTTCCCACAAGTATCCGAAGTACTGCATCGAGTAGCGACTTTTCGTTTCATATAGAGAGAGTCTCACAATTAAATAGAGACTCTCCCATAATTCGATGAATACTTGCTTCGAGGCTTTGATCATAGTGGGCACACAGGTTAAGCCAACGTTACTTTTCCGTTGACGTATTCGTACAAGTTTCCGTAGTTTACAACCGCGAGGTCGCTGTCATCAGCCTTCACGATATTACGTGTATCAAAGATCATCGGACGATGCATCGCTGCGTTCAACTCGTTGAAGTCGAGCGCTTTGAATTCGTTATGGTCAACGAGGACGAGAACGATGTCCGCATCTTTGATTGCTTCTTCTTTCGAGACGAGGTCGAAGTGTTTCGACGACGATACTTCAACGTGTGGATCGTGCACGGCGACGTTCATGCCTTGTTCGAGCATCAATTCGATGATTTCGACGGCTGGGCTTTCACGCATGTCATCTACGTTTCCTTTGTACGTTACGCCGAACGCGGCGATTTTCGCATCCGTTTGACCCGATACGAGTTTTTGAACGTTTTCAACGACATAAGCTGGCATCGAGACGTTTGTGTCACGTGACAACTTGATGATTTTCGCGAGTTCTGGTTGTTTCGCGACGATGAAGTATGGGTCAACCGCGAGACAGTGGCCACCGACACCTGGTCCTGGGCTATGAAGGTTGACGCGTGGGTGCTTGTTCGCCATCTCGATGACGTCGAGGACGTTAATGTCGAGCGCGTTACACACTTTCGCAAGTTCGTTCGCAAGCGCGATGTTGACGTCACGGAACGTGTTTTCCATCAACTTCGACATTTCAGCCGTTTTCGCGTCCGTCTTGATGATTTCACCTTTTACGAACGTACCGTATACTTTAGCACCGGCTTCGGCACAGTCTGGTGTGATACCACCGACGATGCGGTTGTTGTAGACGAGTTCGTGCAAGATTTGTCCAGGAAGGACACGCTCTGGGCAGTGAACGAGGAAGATGTCTTCACCGACGATGAAGCCGGCTTCTTCGACAACCGGTTTCACAAAATCATCCATCGTACGTGGTGCGATCGTCGACTCGACGATGATGACGTTGCCTTTTTCAACATATGGCAATACTTTGCGCGTTGCATCCAACA
The DNA here is from genome assembly GCF_005960665.1 of Exiguobacterium mexicanum. Taxonomy (GTDB): domain Bacteria; phylum Bacillota; class Bacilli; order Exiguobacteriales; family Exiguobacteriaceae; genus Exiguobacterium; species Exiguobacterium mexicanum_A. The sequence goes on along the minus strand of NZ_CP040676.1, from coordinate 560,551 downwards.
CGTATGTGAGGTCACACGACTTATGCTCGTCATCGTTGTTCGGTGTTGGAACGGCGATGATGAACGCATCTGCTTTCTCTGGTTCGAGCGAAGCACGGAACTTGCCTTTCGCGACGACTTCTTTCACGACGTCTCCGAGGCCTGGCTCTTCGATGTGGATCTCACCACGGTTCAATTTATCAACGACTGACTGATGGATGTCTACGCCGAGTACATCGACACCATATTGTGCGAAGACTGCAGACGTTGGGAGTCCAATATATCCTAATCCGATTGTACATACTTTCATAGTTGGGCTTACCTCCATAGATGTTAGTGACACTGGTCACTGAATATTGCTTAACATTTCACTTTGTTTAAGAATTCACCAAAAATCAAACCCATTATACTCCTGATAGGAATTGATAAGCAATTACATTTTCATGACAAAACTGGATTACGCGGACGGAACCGCTCGCACGGTCGTTCCAAGCATGTATTCTGCGCATAAGGCAGCCGCTCGCACATCCCCTAAACTATAACAAACTTCGGGCAATAATGACCAATTCGACACCGAAGTCATATTTGCGAACGTCAGACGACGGAATACTTCCGGTCGGACGACTTCGGCAAGTTTACCGCGAGTGAACGGACTAAGCAAGTAAACGCGCAAAATCGACTCGTCCGGGTAGTTCCCGACGAGTCGCTCCACGTTCTCGAGGTTTTCCCCTACAATGAGTCCGACCGTTGCCGCGTGCTGGTTCAAAATGCTGAATGAGAAGTAAGACAACCCGGTCGCGACCACGAGTTCACGGATGGCGGCGCGTTCATCGGGATGATCTTTCACATAGAGGCTCATCATCGACGTCTGCGCGTCCATCTTCCGTTCGATGAGTCGGCGCGACGGGTCATTCGCTTGGATGAGCAGTTCATCGAGCGCTTTGATGACGGCGAGACGCTGACGAATCGAGAACTCACGGCTCACGCCTTGGCGCGATACCGAATTGTCCCTCACTTGACGGAAGTAAACGGCGTCTGTGTCGGGTGGTAACACCGTAACTGCCGGTGCATATGTCGAAAAGAGCGTCGAGAAGTATACGACGTCCTCCCCGCTCCGGAGTGTCGGTTCGTAACGGATATGTTTCGCATACACCGAAGGAATTAGCTTGCAGGCGTTCAACGTCAAGAGTTGCGCCATCTGCTCATAGGCCCACTCACCGCCAGCGAGCCGTTCGAACTCGCGATGGAGCGGTGAACCGAGAGCGTTGCCGTCGGGATCGACGTCTTGAATGTCGGCGATTACAACCCGGTCTGGTAGGGCCGCGCTGAATAGTCGTTCTAAATAGGTCGGACTGAACGTGTCGTCCTCATCTAAAAAGGTCACAAATTGACGCGTCGCCGTCTCGAGCCCGCGATTTCTCGCGATGCTCACGTTCGCCTCTTCTTCAAGCAGACGATGCACGGTCACATCTCGGCCAAAACGCTCACTCACGTCCCGTAACTGCTCGCGTTTCTCCCCATTGAAGACGAGTACCCATTCGATGAGCGACGCGTCGAGCGTCTGGGCGTCGAGCGAGGCAAGACAGGCCGCGAGACGGTCTTCCGAATCATGAGAGGCCACGATGACACTGATTCCCCGTACCATTGATTCGTCAAACCAAGTCGGGAGTTTGACCGATTCAAACGTTCGATCGACGAATCGGTTCCACTCTTTCTTCTCGGCGACGATTTCGGCTAACAGCTCATCGTAGTGACTCATGACGGTTTTCCTTCTTGTTCGAGTTTCGTGACGAGTTTACCAGCGAGCGGAATCGACTTCACTTTATCGACGATGCCTTGGAGCCGAGCGGCTTTCACCGTCAGCTCCTCCACGCGTTGTTTCTCGCTCAGCGCCTCTCGTTTCCACTTATCCACGTTCGCTTTCGCTTGGCGGAGTTCACGCTCAAGATCTTTCATCTTTTGAACGGTGTTTTCTTTGCCGCGAATGTGTTTCGCACCTTCTTCGAGCACGTCCTGCTTCACCGTTTCGATTTGGTCTGTCAGTGCATGTAACTGTTCCCGCAAAAATGCATTCTCACGTTCTACATACTCAACTTGTTGACGGTCCATGACGATTTCCTCAGCTTTCTATAATCCACGATCCCATCTTCAGTTGGATAGGATATTGGTCGTTTTGGAATTTAATCGCTAACTTGACGAACTTGGCCTCGACTTCTTTCGGCAAACGGTGGCAGAGCGTGTTCTCGCCGGGACGGAGCTCATGGCTGAACGCCGTCTTCTTCAAATTCTTTTTCGCATCATACTGCATGACGTAAAGCTCGATCGGTGTCGCCTCATTAGACAACAGTTCAATCGTCCCTTCGACGCTTATCGAAGGGGCGCTGCCGAGAGTCGCATCTTTTTGGAACTCGCTCGAAGGCGGCGCGCTGAAGCTCTGGTTGAACAGTTGTACGTACCCGTTCTCCCCACCGAGTGGTTTGACTTCGAGATGCGTGACGAACCGTTCTTCGCGCATCGTGAACAGTTCCGCGTTGAACGGGATGAAATAGTGATAGATGAACGGTTTAATCGTGACGGCCCGCGGTTTATGCGCCTCGGGAATCGTCAACTCGATTGTCTCCGGTTCGATTTCTGATCCGGACAGGCGGACTGACCAATTTTTAGCCGTCCAGTCGTTCCAGAGCGAGACGTAGCCGTGATGTATCGTCTCGCTCGACTCGAACGCGTTGGCGACGCTCGACTCGACTTTGAGCAATTCGTTCATCCGTTTCACTTGCTCGGATGCGGTCTCTTCAAGCAAGAGACGCCAGTTGAGCGGCGCCGGTACGACGGTCGGCAACAACGGCGCGTCACTCCATGCGAACGTCTCTTTGACGAAATGGAGTGGTTTCGTGCCAAACAGTTCCTCGAGCGCGACTTTGACGAGATAGCCTTGACGGCGCAACTCGTACGGCGCTTCGAGGATATGACGCAAGACGTCACGGTCGAAGAGTGGCTGCAGCAGTGTCATCTCGCGCATAAAGCCGAGCCGTGCGTAAGCGTGGAAATGTTCGATTTTCAAATGGAACCAAGCGGCCTCGAGCCGGCCGCTCCAATCGCGCTCCGGTTCTGCGTCGAATAGACGGTCAAGCATACCTTCTACTTGTTCGCGTTCTGTCTCGCCGAATCCTTCGAACGAACGAATTGCTTTCCGCGACAATTGCTGTTTCGCCTCATGTTCGTCCATATTCTCTTTCAAGAAAATATGTTTCCCGTATAACCAATCCGTCCCGTGTTTCCCGATCTCGACATCGTCAAGGTCGATGGCTTTACCAGTCGGGATGCTTTCATAGGCGGTCAAGTTCCCGTCTGTCGCCGCGTAGGTATCTGCGATGCGCTGCGATAGCGATAACGACAGTGTCGAATCCGGTGCGGGCGTCACGGCGAGTTCGACATCGTCAAACAACTCACGCGCGACGGTCGCCTCGTTCCCTTCTAAATCGGGCACATGCAACGTCACCCGCTTTCCTGCCTCGAGATACAGTTTTGTGAGCAACACGTCGAGTGCTGTCCCGTTAAACGGGATATTGACGGTTGGCATCGGCACACGGACCGCGTTCCGAAGCGCCGTCATCCACGTGTCGATATAGTCATCGCGGAGCTGGGTCGTACTTTGCGGGAGAGGGTCCCACGTGTCGCACGAGACGACTCCGTCTCGCACTGTCAAACGTTCACCTGCTCCGAGACGCTTAATCCCTTCAAAACGTGTGGCGTCTCCGAACACATGCCCGACGAGGCGCATTTGCGCGATCGCTTCCGGGCGGACGACCGTCTTCCCGGCCGCTTTCGCCACGTCCTCGAGCGATGTCCCGACGACGATCGGATCTTCTGAATAGTAGACCGGGATCAAGTTGTTGAACGGAACGGCGACGCTGAACTGTTCGTCTAGCGTGAGAGAGATGTTCATCCCGTTTGGTTCATCCCGTGATGCATCGTACATCCCGAGACGAACGTTTTGTGGCGTCTCCGAGATGATGTGGGTCAGACCGTCGCGACGATCAAATTCAAGCGTCTGGCCAGTCGATTCATATATAAAGTGGCTCATATCGTATCTCCTCAAACTAATTTCAAAACAAGCAAACCCGGACGACCGGGCTTGCTCAGTGTTTTCGATTCAATTCTGTCAAGATGAGCTGTTCGAGCTTCGGCGCAAGCGTCTCGATCGCAAAATGGTGATGGGCGTAAGCCATATAATCTTGTGTCGCTTCGAGCAACTTCGCTGAGTCGTCCCGGTACGAATGGATGATATTGACGCCGTCTAACACGTTTTCCATCAACACGTCGTCTGGATAAATCGTTTCGCTTCCTGTCCAGTGACGGATAATCGGGAACGTCCCCGACGTCATCGCCTCGGCTGGCGCGAGATGGAAGCTCTCTAAGTCGCTCGTCGATAAGATGAAGCCGATTTTTGTCAGCCATTCCGGTACATCATCACCGTGCCCGTCAAAGACGACGCTGTCTTTAAACGTCGGTTGTTCGAGCCGCTCGAGCAGACGGTCGTAATAAGCCCGCTCATCTTCCCGTTTATTGATCCAATAGATCTCATTCGGGTGATGCCCTTTGATGAACAGCTTGTAGCGTACGTCTTCCTTACGGAGCGTCTCGAGCATATCGAGCGCGAGATCGAGTCGTTTCAACTTCGGATTGATACCGATCATGCCGAGGTGGAACGTCAACTCGTCCAACTGTTTCGGCTGAACGAGTCGCGTCCCATCGACCGCATTGTAAATCATCGTCATCTTGTGACGCGGGATGCGGAACAAGCGATACATCTCCTCTAGCATATACGGCGACACGAGGATGATGCGGTCGATGTTGTGCAGGTTGTACTCCCGTGGGAACGGTGTCTCTTTCTCTTGACGATGGATCCGGACAATCATCGTCTGGTGCGGTTTCTTATGGTGCGAATACCAGACGGCGTTCCCGAGACCCCACTCACAGAAGATGATGTCGGCTTGCTCTAAGCAGGCCTTACTGTGATTCACGTCATGGATTTTGTGTCCTTCCCATTCGTCAATCAAGACGTTAAAGCGCGGATGGCGCTCGAAGTAATCCATGAAGAGACGGAGGAATTTGAAATCGTGTCCGGCGAAGAGCAAGTTGATTTTCTTCATGCCCCATAGCTCGTCGTGGAGACGCTTGTACGTGTTCGTGAACGTATAATATTGGGCCATCTCATACAGGCGGGCCGCCGCATCACGGTAGACGTGTTCATCCGTGAGTGCGAGCTTCGCCTTGTCGATGAACTCGGCTTCCGAGTTGACGAAGAGCGGATAATCCCCGCCGAGGATTAGTTCGTGCATCGGGTTACGGTTCAAGAGGACCGGTTTCCCGAGCGAGCCGTACTCGAGCAGTTTCGTCGACAGCTCAAGGCTCGCATCGAGTTCAGGATGTCGCCACGACACACCGATCGCACTCGAGTCGATCAACGTTTCGACGTCGGCGCGTGGGATGCCTTTCAACCAATGGACACCGTCATCCGACTTTAAGCGGGTAAGAACTTCTTGCTTAAAGTTCGGGTTGTTCGGGTCTTGGTTGAACTTGTCGCCGGCGACATGGAGTTCGGCTGGGTAATCGGCACGGAGTTTCGCGAACGCGTCGAGAATCTCCGTCGAATACCAAAGCGGGGCGAACTTGCCCGTGTAGACGAGACGGTCGTTCGGTTTTGTGAACGTCGGCGTCTCTTCCTTCACGTTCGGAATCATCGGGTTCAAGATGAGGAACGGGCGGTCTGTCGGCAGGAACGACTCGAAATACGTCTTCATCGCTTCCGTCTGACAGAGCATGCGCGCCGAGCGCGACGCGATTTGCTTCAACCGGGCGAGCTCTTCTGCTGACGCTTGCGTATGGTCGTGGGTGAAATCGGTGATATACGTCCACGTCTTCGCCATCGTTTGTTCATACTGTGACAAGTCGTAAGCGAGTTGGAAACCACGGATGAACGCCATGTCGTAGCCGCCTGTCGTCATCAATTCGTCGATCAGTCCGGCCGCTTCGTCCGCTTGAAGCACGCCACGTGCGTAAAACGGAGCATCTTGTCTGCTTGAGTCTGGCGCGAACACGTCGATGAACCGGACGTTCGGCAACTCACGGATGCCGGCTGTCACTTCTGGTTTAGTGATCGAACGCTTAACTAGCACGTCGACTTGGATCGATGGGTCTTGGTTCAACATCGAGACGACGGACGTCAGCCAAATGGCCGACCCGTCGATCAAATTTAAATTGACATCCCCATAGACGAGGACGCGAAGTGGTGTCGTCATAATTGTACCTCCTGAGCGACCGTTTGCGGCATATCGCTCCCTGCTTTCACGTATTGATACGGGTCTGTACTGAAAATCCGTTCCCCGGACTGGGCGAGCTCTTTAAGCGTCTCGTCTTGTTTCAAGACGTCGAGCGCTTCAAGGACATTATAGAAGCGGAGCACATCCGGCTTCATGATCGACCGTGATGGCGTCGCTTCGAAGACGTAACGGTACGTACCGTCCGAGTCCACTTTCTCGAGCCCGTCTTTCCAGACGAAGTAGTCTTCTTTCGTCAAGATGTTCGAGTCGGCGTAACGCGTCGCAAGCATATAATCGGACACGTAGGCCGGTCCGTAATAGTCACTCGGACGGATGAACGCCATCCAGTCGAAGCCGTCAAGAATCTCAGACAAGGCGTTGTATTGCGTCAAGTAACTGAGCATGAACGTCGAGATATCTTCAGTATTGTAAGCCTCATACAAGTCAAGATGTCCTTCGAACTTGTCGAGGAAGACGACGAGGTGTTTATGCTCATAATCCTGAGCCCGGAATGTCTCGACGGCGCGGTCCATCTCCTCACGTGAGCGGACGAACGCGACGAGCGCGACTTCCGGATGGTCGACACGATAAGGCAGACCGATGTTGCCGACGACTTGGGCGAGACGTTGTGTGTACGTGTGGTACTTGAGCACGTGACGCATACCGCCCATGGCGACGTCTTCATAGAAGCTATCGTCGGTGAGCAGTTTACGGAACGTCTCTTCGAGCATCTCGTCGCCTTCATCTAAGAAGACGTAATCTCCGAGCATCTGTTTCACGCCGACAGAGCGCGTGCTGACGACAGGCGTCGCACAGGCGAGCCCTTCGAAGACACGACGTGAGAACATCGTCGGTGAATCGTTCACCGAGTTGACGTTCAGCATGACTTTAAAGCCTTTATAGGCTTTCGCGATTTGGTTGTACTTTAAGCTACCGCGAATCGATTTACGGAACTGCTCCGGGAATTGGAGTTGGTCCGTCTCACCGCGTTGGTTCATCTCATAGTTCCGGTCATAGATGACGAGACCATATTTATCGGCAGCCGCGAACAGGCGGTCCATGTCGATGCGTCGCGACTCGTGACGGTTCGCATAATACGAGCCGGCGAACGATGCGTACGGTTCCCGTGTGCCCGGCAGGCGGATCGGGTTATGCTCTTTCGGCTGGGCCGCGAACGGCAAGGCGCCGACGCGGTCATGTCCGCAATCTTCCTTATAGTTATCGAGGATGTTGGCGTCCGTCGTATAAACGAAGTCGAATCGTTTCGCCGTCTCGATGAAGCGGTCATAGTGGATCGGATCTTCTTTATTCCAAAAGACGGTCGGCACGTTGTTGACGCGGCACCAATCGAGGAGCGCGTCGAGTTCTTCCCACGTGTTCGTTCCGTATTTGACGATTTTCTTCTCCCACGTCTTGTCGTTCCCTTTCCAGGCCGATTCGACCATGAGGAAGTCCGGTTGACGGTCAGCGAGGACGGCCGGCCAGTCGTCCGGCGAGAATGTGATCAAGTCACACTCGGGACGATACGAGGCCGTCGTGAACTCGTCGAAGATGGCCGCGACTTTCAGCTCGTGCAATTCGCGCGGTTTCGCCTCGAACAGACGGGCTTCACGCGGGTCGATCCATTCCGGCACTTGTGTCCGGTCCGTGATGATCTCTTCGCTGACGCGGATGTTCGTGACGAGCGTCTCTCCCGTCCCATCGACACGAAGGGCGAAACGGAGATAGCGCACGTCTTTCCCGAACTCGAAAATCTTCTCGCTGCCGAGCTGAACTTGCTGCATCGACAACCGTTCCGTCAATGAATACGAGATGATATAAAGGACGACACCGGTGTTCGCACCGAGCTCGCCGTCGACCGTCACACGGTAGCGATGGTTCGGGCGGACCGTATACGGCTTCTCTTTCGGAAGCACCGTGAACCGGTTGTTCGTCTCCATATAGGATACGTAACGACGCACGTCCGGCTCGACGTCTAAGACGAGACGAAGGCCGTTCGGGTCTTGTTTCAGCTTGATCGACTCCGGTGTCGGAATCGTCCAAAACGTCGGATCGAGATCGAACGTCTCCGTGCGGCGTACACTGTTTTCACGGATAACACCTAGCTTCAAGTCTGACAGTGTCCCGTTGCCGTTGAAACGGACAAAATAGCGGACCGAGTCGTGGCTCGGGGTGAGGCTCAAGACGTTACTGAAGCCGAGCGGGACTTCGATGAGCTGATCGCGTTCACCGTGTGCATAAGTCGCGACGAACAACGTCGCCTTTGCCATCTCGGTCGCGTCTCCTTTTAAATAGAAACGATAGACGTAGTCGTCCATGTCGGCGAGCGGGAACTCGATGCTGTGTTCGGTGTCGACGTATGGAAGCGCCGACTCATTGACGCCGTAGTGCTCATATTGGTTACCTTGCCCGGTCACCTTAATCGTGTTGCCGTCGACAGAGACGATGCGGCTAAGTGGGGAGAGAAGCTCGAGCGATTCTTCGTCGAGATCGATTATTATGTCAAAGTCGGCATCGGCGACGGCGTTGCTCATTCCTTCAACGTTCCAAAGCGGCTGACCGTCGACGAGGAGCGACTGAATCAATACACGGCCTTTCCCTTGCGTCTGGATGACGAAGCGGGTCTTCGTCTCATCGTCACGGAGCGTTACCGTCGTGCGGACACCGTCCCCGACACGGACAACGCGCGTCCGTTCTTGATTGTTATACATCATGACGAGAAGAGTGACATCGATGTTACCGCTCTTCTCGACGTTCAGGCTCGTGTCAAACTCGCGAATCGACGGATTGAGCTGGAAAGAGTTCGTGCCCGGAACCGTGCGGAATGACGAGGAACGCTCCCCGTATGTTAAAAATTGCTTCTCGGCCATCGTAGAAACGAGCGTCGCGCCGTCCACTTCATAGTTTGCAGACGTCCTGGCATACCAAGACGGGACGACTTCAACGAACTGTCTCGTCTGCGCTTGTATCTTCGTCCCTTTCATCAACCGACGGCCGATTCGTTTGCCTCGCTGCATGCCTAAATAGACACCACGTTTTACTTTACTTTTCCAACTCATGGGGGTTCCTCCAAATTCATAATGACATCGTTCTCTCTTTAGCCGATGCCTTCTTATTTGAAACATCTCGTTTCGACACCCATTGATTATAGCAAACGCTCAATTCAAAAGGCAAAATCATCTAAATGACAAATTAAAGACAAAAATCACGTAATAGAAAGCAGTCCTTAAAAATACCAAATGAATCTTGAACAAATGAGTGTAAACATCAAAGCGTGAACTGCCACTTGTCAAGTAGAAATTGAGAATAATGAAAATCGCTTAGACCGCTTCAACCCTAAATTCTAATGGACTGAGGCTATCTAGTCTTTCTTGGAAGTGGTCTTGATTGCAAAACAAGTATGTACTCCGTGACGAGGAAACTGAAAAACCTCCGCTCTATCCGAGCGTGAAAAGAAAAAAAGGGGAATTGAACCGACCACGACGATTGCCATCACGCTCTGTAACGTCATACCTTTCAGATTTGACGTCTTGTTGCTCGCCAGACCTTGGGGATTCTTCAATTGACTGTTCTTCGGCTCGATTTCAAACCGCTTTCGTCGGTATTCCCTGAACTCATCTATTTGCTCGTAGTCGAGTAGCTGATCACTGTGATTCCGTGAGTTCAACGATACGCTGTAGGACTTGGACTTAGCCCCGTCCTTGTAACAGCCTTCTCTTAACGGGCATTGGTTCACAGCTCAATGTTGAAGAAATGGCTCTCCACTTTGTTCTGTACGACGTTCTTTCGTACGCCGCGGACTTTGCGGATGCCCGTCTGGAGCCTCGCCGGATGTGACGACGACGGCCGTGATGATCCCCTCCTCCGTCATCGTGGGCCATGGAGACCTGAAGCTCGACGTGCGCGTCCTCTGCGAACTCGCGGACCCGGTTCACCCGGTCCCGGATATATTCACACGCCATCAGTTCGGGCATCTTGCCCTCGACGGCGAGCGTATACGTCGGATCTTGGTGAGCGAGGAGGACTTGATGACGTCATCCTCAGGTGCAAGATCCAGAAAAAATTGTAGCAAGATTGGTCATCGTCCGTCTGACGAGGACGACGTCGGACAGGTTCGAATGCGCCTTCAGGAACAGATACTTGAACATCCGGACAGGGTGAACGGCCATCCGCCCTTTGTCGTGGCGATACGTGTCCTCGAGCAGCTCGGTGATGAAATCGAACGGCACGAGGTCATGGATGAGCCGCATACGGGCTCGGTGGCATGTTCGGCAGGTCGAGCATCATCGGAGTCACCTTCAAAAGGATGTTTTTTAACAAATCTGGTAAATGTTTTCACAGAAAAACTGCTTTGGTTTCCCAAAGCAGTTCACGGTTCTCATACCTCATGAATCATTGTTGACTGGCCGCCTTGCCAAAGCCACGTGTCGTTCTCTTTCACATAGACATGCAGCACCCAGAACCGGCCTTCGTAGGCGTTCGTTCCGAGGATAAAACGCTCTTCAAGCAATAGTTGCACGAGGGCGATCTCGCCTGCTACCGTCTCGTCGAACGTGACGGTCTCCTGCGTGATCCACTGGACCGACGCTGGGTCGACGAACTGATCTAAAAACGTTTCTTTATCGAACTGACGTCCGCTCGAGTCGACGTAACGAAACTCGTCGTGCATGATGCCGCGCATCGCGTCCAGGTCGCCCTTGACTTGAAGCGCGGCCCGTTCGTCAGAAAGTTGTTTTAAGTTGATTGTTTCCATTGATGTACCTACCTTTCGCGTCCATCATAACATACTCGTATGCTCGAGTCGTCCCACTCGTAATGGTCGTCTCAATTGTTCGATTGTACGTAACCACATCGGTACTATTCTTTTTCTTATCCCCTATTCCCTGTATACTTATCAATATACAATTTGTCCCATTTAGAAAGGACGATGCTTATGGATTTGATCGACCCGTTCATCTGGCAACTCGTCATCGTCCCTATCCTCACCATCGGGACCGGTGTCCTCATCGCGTTACGATTCGAAAAGGCTTATATCGCCCCGCTCACCACGTTGGTGCTCAATCTCGCAATTGAAATGACGATGGGCCTCGTGTACTACGGGACGCTCACTTCTCCATCGTCTTGGAATTGGCTTTTCCCGATTCCCTCGTTTCTCATCGCCTATACGTTTCTCAGTAAACGGAAGACCGAGCGCCAGATAGAAAAACATTCCTGAGCCTTAATCATTCTGACAGTTTCGATATTGACATTCTGACTTCAGCCCGTTAAAGTAACGATAACATTCATACGAACTCGCGAAGAGAAAGAAGAGTAGCGTGAAGATTCGTCTCCAGAAAGCCGGTGGTCGATGCGAACCGGTGACGTGTCTCACGTGAATGGGCTTTTGAGCGTTCAGACCGATACGTAGGCTCTGACGGGTCCTCCCGTTACCGAGGACAGCGAATGATGGTTCGCGATGAGTGGGGGGGAGCTCCCCCAACGAAGGTGGCACCACGGGTCCCCCGTCCTTCATGTCTTTTTAGACATGTCGGGCGGGGGACTTTTTTTATTTCAAGGAGGAGATCATATGAAACAACTCATCATCAACGGCGACGAACTGACACCGGTGGCAATCTTCCACCGCTTAGAAGGTAAACGAAAAGTGTTGCTCGAGAGTCGCGCCGAAGGCAAGCACGGCCGCTACTCGATCATCGCTTCGAACCCGGTCGAGACGATTCGCGCCGACGGCAACGAAGTGACCGACGCATCCGGCACGATGCACACGGAAGATCCGCTCGCCTTGTTGTCGGAACTGGTTGCGCGAGACACGCCGGACGCCCCCTATCCGTTCATCGGCGGTGCCGTCGGCTATATCGGCTATGACATGCAGCGGGTTTACGAGCCGATTCCGAATACCCCGAGTGAGACACGCGGTTTGCCAGATGCCTTGTTCCAACGATATGAGACGGTCGTTCTCTATGATCACGTCGAGGAGCAGGTCATCGTGATTGACACCGGGGATGCTGATGCTGAAAAGCGACTCCACCACGTCAAACGAGCCCTCGAGACGGCGAAGACACACGAGCTCGCCCCCGTCGTCCGCACGAGTGAACGCGTGTTGACTGGCAAGGATGAGTTCGTCGAACGCGTCTTGCAGGCGAAAGAAGCCATCCTCGCCGGAGAGGTGTTCCAACTCGTCTTATCCCAACGAATCGATGCGACGTTCACCGGCGATCCGTTCCACTTTTACCGGACGCTTCGGAAACAAAACCCGAGCCCGTATTTGTTCTATATCGATCTCGGCGAGGCGATCATCCTCGGGGCGTCCCCGGAAAGTCTCGTCCGCGTCGAGGGCAATCGTGTCTCGACGAACCCGATCGCCGGCACCCGCCCCCGTGGCAAAACGGTCGAAGAGGATGTCGGTCACGCCGCTGATCTCATTCAAGACGAGAAAGAACTCGCCGAGCACCGGATGCTCCTCGACCTCGGTCGCAACGACATCGGCCGGGTCGCCAAAGTCGGCTCGGTCACGATTCCGAAACAGATGGAAATCGAGCGCTTCAAAAACGTCATGCATCTCGTCTCCGAGGTCGAAGGTGAACTGCGCGACGACTTGAATCCGATTGACGCGCTGCGGGCCTGTCTCCCGGCCGGTACCGTCTCGGGCGCCCCAAAGATTCGAGCGATGCAGCTGATCGACGAATTGGAAACGGTGAAGCGCGAAGTATATGCCGGGGCCGTCGGCTATCTCGACGTCCGGGGCGGCTATGATTTCGCTCTCGCCATCCGGACGATGGTCGTGCAAGGGGATACGGCCTACGTCCAAGCGGGCGCCGGCATCGTCTACGACTCGGACCCGGTGTCAGAATATGAAGAGACGTTGCATAAAGCCAAATCTCTTTTGGAGGTGTTCGCATGATTCTACTCATCGATAACTACGACTCGTTCACGTACAACGTGTATCAAGATGTCGCCCGGTTCAGCGACGTCTTGGTCGTCCGCAATGACGAACTGACAATCGACGCGATTCGCGACCTCAATCCGGCTGGCATCATCATCTCTCCGGGTCCAGGTGGCCCGCTGGATGCCGGTGTGTCGCTCGACGTCGTCCGCTCTCTTTCCGGCACCATCCCCATTCTCGGCGTCTGTCTCGGACATCAAGTCATCGCCGAGGCGTTCGGTGGCACGGTCGGTCGGGCCGAACAGGTCATGCATGGGAAGACGTCCGTGATCGAGACGACCCCGGGCGTCTTGTTCGACGGGAGTCCGAGTGAGGTCATGCGCTACCATTCGCTCGTCGTCTTGGAGACGGACCTCGTCGTGACCGCTCGCACGCATGACGAGGTCATCATGGCGCTCGAACATCCGACACACCCGACATACGGCGTCCAGTTCCACCCCGAGTCGATTGGAACGCCGAACGGACGCGATCTGTTCAAGCGCTTCATCGCCTTGTGCCATGCAAAAAGACCGAGGAACGTGTCCTCGGTCTGAGCGTCAGGCCTTCAAGAAATCTTCCATTTGGAAGTCATGTTTGTCGAGCATGATTTGGTCCAGCGTCACGCCATTTTGACGCAATTTGGCAATCGTCTCATGCAAGAAGTCATCGCTGCCGACAAGGTAAAACAGTCCGTCTTTGTCTGCGGCGAGCGTCTCGACCAGCTGGTAATAGTCCGGACGATTGTCGACGAACTCGGCCGTGAATCCATTCGTTGACGCGAACACATCGTTAAACAAATATTCTTTCGACGAGTCGACGTTCAACGAATGAAGGTGCGGCACGCCTTCCCCGTTCGCCAAATACGCGAGCACGAGCGGACGGAACGTCGCAATGCCGACACCCGACGACAACAGATAGACGTTCTTCCCCTCCCGTTTCAACGGAACGTTCGAATGCGTCTTGAAGATGGCGACCTTGTCCCCGATGTTCATGTCACGCAAGATTGATTTAAACGTCGAACATTCCGGTTTGACCCGCGTCGTGATGCCAATCGCACCTTCATGCGGCAACGTCGAAATCGACATATGACGAATCAACGTCCGGTTCGGTCGATCTTCCTTGTTGAAGCCCTCGAGCGCGAAGTGTGTGTGTGCCCCTTCTTCCCAGGTGAAGTCCGCCGGCAGATCCAGTTTGAACGTGTATGTATCTTGTGCTTCCTGCACGACTTGTTGAATCGGCGTCCAATAAATCTGCATGCTTGATTCCCTCCTTCTATTAATAGACCGCGATCGGTCCATACGGCCCTTGAATAATCTCCAGTTTCGTCTCGAAAATGTCAGATAGGATGTCTGCGTCCATAATCTCCTCGACCGTACCAAAGGCGGCGATGTTCCCGTCTTTCATCGCACAGATGCGGTCCGAATATTTCGCCGCGAAGTTGATGTCATGGAGCACCGTGACAATCGTCCGTCCAAACTCGTCGGCGACGTGCCGCAAGTATTCCATCATCTGGACCGAACGGGCGATATCGAGGTTATTGAGCGGCTCGTCGAGGAGCACGTATTCCGTCTCCTGACAGAGCACCATCGCGACGTACGCCCGTTGGCGCTGTCCGCCCGACAATTCATCGAGATAGCGATGCTCGAGCGACGTCAAGTCGAGGAAGTCGATATATTTCGAGATGATCCGTTCATCCTCTTGCGTCAACCGCCCTTTTGAGTACGGGAAACGTCCAAAACCCGCGAGCTGACGGACGGTGAGACGCGTCACGAAATGATTCTCTTGCCGTAAAATCGTGACGATTTTCGCCAAGTCTTTCGATTTCGTGCTCGACACGTCCATGCCGGCGACTTGGATTTGACCCGCGTCTAAATCGAGCAAACGGCCGATCATCATGAGAGTCGTCGATTTCCCAGCCCCGTTCGGTCCGATCAACGACGTGAACCCAGCCTTTGGGATGTCGAGATTGATTGGTCCGATTTGGACATTATCCGAATACGATTTTTGTACTTGTTCAAGTTGAATCATAATGACCTCTTCCTTAAAATCACCGCTAAGAAAATCACGCCGCCGAACAGTTCGATGATGACGGACACGACACTCGGTGTATTGAGAATGTGATACATAAAGAAATACGCACTCGTCAACACGAAGAATCCAAGCGAGAACGCCATCGGAAACACGTATTTATGATCGTACGTCGCTGCCACTTGATAGCTGAGCGTCGCCACCAAGAATCCAAAGAACGTCAACGGTCCAATCAGCGCCGTCGATACCGACATGAGAAGCGAGATCAAGACGAGCGTAAAGATGACGCTCCGGCGATGGTTCACCCCGAACGATGTCGCCACGTCTTTCCCGAGTGCGACGACGTTCAAGCGATTTGAGAAACTATACAACAACGTCCCGACGACAATCACAATCGGAATGACGATCGGGAAGTAGGCGGCATCGGCATGCATGACCGAACCGAACAGACGGGCCTGCAGGACGTCGAACTCGGATGGGGCGAGCATGCGTCGCATGAACGAGGACACCGAATTCAATCCCGTCCCGATGATAATCCCGACGAGAAGCATCAGTTGCAGGTTGCCGTATTTCCCGGACAAGAGCCAGCCGTACAAGAGCAGACTCATGAGCACCATGAGGCCAACCTGGGTCAAAAAGGCACCGGTTCCCGAAAAGCCGATTAACGCCCCTGCACCGAAGAAGAAGATCATGCTCGTCTGAATCGTCGAGTAGAGCGCGTCGAACCCGAGTAACGATGGCGTGATGATGCGGTTGTTCGTCACCGAATGAAACGCGACCGTCGCCATGCTTTGACAGAGCGCGGCGATCGCCATCGTGATGACGGCGACGACCCGACGCTCGACGACCGGGACGAACGACGGCGAGTCGAACGGGACCGGGTTGTTATAGACGAGTAACCCGAACGCACAGAACAATCCCCCGACGATGAAGAAGGCAAGGAACAACCAATAGCTGCGCTGTTCTCGTTTGGAACGAAACGCCGTCGCACACCGATCGTCTGTATGCACGGACCGACCATCAACATCGTATGCTTCCCGATGCTTCGTCTTATTTTCAATAAGTGTGCTCATCGTACCCCTCCCGTCTTCCGCTGTCTCAAGAGAATTACGATAAATACGATTGACCCGACCGTACCGAGAATGAGCGATACCGGCAATTCAAACGGCATGATGATCGTCCGCGAAATCAAATCGCTGACGAGGACCGTTCCCATCCCGATGACGCATACCCACGGCAAGTTGCTGCGCAGGTCATCCCCGCGAAACATCGAGACGATGTTCGGGACGATCAGCCCGAGAAACGGCAGATTGCCGATGACCGTCGCCACGACCCCGACCGCGAGCGCGATCAATCCCGTCGCAATCAAAATCAAACGGCTGTAGTTGACGCCGAGGCTCGTCGCGATGTCTTCTCCGAGTCCAGCGAGCGTCAAGCGGTTCGCGAGGATGAAGATGAAGAACGTGACGAGGATGATGAGCCACAGATATTCATACCGTCCGACCTGCACCGATGCGAACGACCCGACGAACCAACCTTCGATCGTCTGGCTGGCTTGAAAGAATAGACCGAGAAACGTCGATACGGCCGAGACGACCGCCCCGAGCATGAGTCCGATAATCGGGACAATCAACGACGAGCGGAGTTTGACCGAACGCAGAAACCAGAAGAAGACCATCGTTCCGATGAATGAAAAGACGATTGCCCCCGTCATCCGCATCATGAGCGTCGGAGCCGGGACGAGCAGATACACAGCGAGCAGGCCGAGCCCCGCCCATTCGAGTGTACCTGTCGTCGTCGGTTCGACGAGACGGTTCTGTGTGATCAGTTGCATGACGAGCCCCGACATCGCCATGGCGGCACCGGTCAACATGATGGCGACCGTGCGCGGAACGCGGGTGATCCAAAACATGTCCGACCCGCCTTCTTGACGAATGTCATAGACGCCGGTCACGAGCGAAAGGCCCGCCAATATGAACACCACGAGCATTGCTACGATAAAGGACTTCGTCCAAATGTTAGAAAAGGAGGGCTGAGACAATGTCTCAACCCTTGCTGTCATTGGTTTTTGCACAACGTGACTCCCTTATTTCGAAAGCGCGGCTGCGATATCGTTGAATAGTTCAGAATAAGTTTGAATCGACTCGTTGATGTACGTATCGTTCGGCGCATACACGATTTTTTCGTCTGTCACGGCTTTCGTTTTTTGGAGCGCCGGTGCGTTATCGATCACGTCCGCTGCAGGCACTGCGTCTTCCATGCTTGAAATGGCCGCATCACGGTCGAGGACGAACAACCAGTCCGGGTCACTCTCGGCAATCGCTTCGACCGAGACCTCATCCCCTTGATGGTCCCCTGTCGTTTTCGCTACTTCGAGGGCTGGTGTCCAGTCAAAGATGTCATACATCGGTCCGAAGACACGTCCTGTGTTCGGTGCCGAGAAGCCGATATTTCCGCCTGAGACGATGACTGACATGACCGTGTCTTCACTGTCGTATGCCTCTTTCACACTGTCAATCGATGCTTCGAAGCTGGCGATGAGCTCATCTGCTTCCGTTTCTTTTTCAAAGATTTGTCCGAGTGAGCGCGTCGTCGTCTCAAAGCCTTCGACCAAGATTTCACCTGGCGTGCCCGCATCTTCCGGGAGCTCGATGTCCAAATCGATGACGGCCGCTTCCGGAACCAATTTTTTAATGTCGTCGTAGTAGTCGGCGAATCGTTGACCGACGATGACGACATCCGGATCCACACCGGCGATCGCTTCTAAGTTCGGTTCATTGTGCATCCCGACGTCAACGATGTCTTTATCATTTTTATAAGGCAAGTCCGCTGGAATCAATCCGATTGGGGCGGCGACCAAGTCAATTTCCCAATCTGAGAGCGTCTCGAACGTTCGGTTGTCGAGCGCGACGACCTTCTCCGGGTTGACAGGCACATCGATCGTTCCATGTGCGTCCGTGATTTCAACTGTCTTCGGTGCTGTCTCCGCTTCCGCGCTTCCTGCGTCTTTCGTCTCGTCCGTGCTACCGCATGCGGCTAGCGTGAAGACGAGTGATGTGAGCATGACTGCTGCTTTCCATTTCCCCATTCTTTCCATCCCCCTGTGTATCTGTTTTTGAATGACGACCTTCTCAGTGAGTCCGCAACAGTTTCACGATTCTGCTCTATGTATGGATACTGACGCTTTCTCAATGATAATGATTATCATTGTCGTTTTCATTGAGAAGCATAACAAACAAAAAAAGGTTGTGCAATGCCAAATTTTCAAATTGGAAATGGAAATATTATTCTTTCTATCTAATGCAAACAAAAAAAGAAAGCAGCTTGTGTGGCTACTTTCCAGATTATACGGCTATTCTTTTTCTCGCTTTCTTTTCCGACCCCAAATGCTGTAGGTGATAAATAAAACAAGTGTGTATGTGAATGAGAAGACGATGATTTGCAAAATACCGTTCGGAAGAATTTTTGAGATGAACATGAGTGAGAACAAGATAGACATAATCATATGGGGACCGCGCCTATCTTCTGGCAAATCGCGCCAATAAATCAAGACAAGCGCTAATGCGAGCGGTCCGAACAATGCGAGCAAGATGAAAAACGGAACAGGACGCATCAAAAATGGCACGTTTGATTTATCACCCCTCATGCTTCCGAAATCCCATTAGCAAGCAACAACAGAAAAATCCAAATCGATAGCGGCACGATCAACCCAAGATTCCCAACGAGGCTGAACACGCGTACCATCTTCTCTTTCGAGAATAGGCCCCAAATCAATGTGGCGATCAAGGCGATATCTAAAGCGATATACACCCAGATGGCCGTCATCAAGTACAAATTCGGAAAAAAACGAGCGTTCACAGTGAACAGCGACACGATTGTCAGGATCGAAAGTCCAAACGTTACGTAGAGCGGCGCATAGCGGCGTTGTGTCATGTGGTCACCTCACTTTTCTGTTGGACCATCTGTCGGCAACGAAGGATGCACGTCTCGACGTAACTATCGAGCTGGTGTGGCAAAAACATCGTATACGTCCCTTCCTCTGTTGCCTTCGCATCCCGCTCGACTTTCACGACGAGTTCACGTAGTTCATTCGTCGCATGGTTTTTCAACGAAGTGAAATCGAAGACACCTAGTCGTTGAGCTAGGCGTGCATTATACGCATCAAAATCAGCATAATACATCGCCTGCTTTTCTGGGTCTTTCGTAATGACTTGCTTGAGCCAGGATTTATAGAACCCCTGCAACCAAATCTCATCCGCGACGAGATGGCAATAATAGCCGAGCCGGAACGATTGATTCTCGTCCACACTGTCCATCCAATATTGATTAAGGTCGAGCCGTCTTGTCATATCCTCATGCCGTCCCGCGTAATAGTGAGTGTTTTGTTTAGACGTCGTCGCATCGGGCGCAAGATTTCCCAACAAAAAAGCCGTGCGATCGACATCTGTCAAATGCGCCAACACCTCATTCGCGATGACGAGGTGCATCAAATGTGAACCCATCATCTCTCCCCCCTTTTCCTAATTATCCCATTCAAGTATTCATCTCGACAACCCACCTCTAGTCTGATACGCTCACTATACTGACCGTTCAGTATAGTGAGGAGGAAACACATGAATAAAAAACAACTGTTACTGCGGACCGCCGCACAAATCATTCAAACCGAGGGCATTCAACAACTGTCGATGGACCACTTAGCCAAACGCGCCGGTATCACGAAAGGCGGCGTCTTATACCACTTTGAAAGCAAGGCTAACCTGTTGCAGCAGATGAATAGAATGGCGCTCGATGAATTTGAAAATCGAATCGTCCATCATCAAACGGGGTTGGATGGTCCTTATCCATTCACACGCGCCTATGCCCTCGCGACGCTCGATTATAGCGAAGGTGATGCTGACTTGATTGCCGTCTTCATCTCATCCCAAGAAGATGCGAGTGGAAAGCTTTGGAATGACGCCGCCAAACGTTGGGATGAACAGTTCGCCGTGGATGGTCCTGACGCTGATCGCGTGCTCGAGCTTCGACTGCTCTGTGACGGGTTTTGGTTCGCGTTGACATATGGCTATAGCGCTGCGTTCAAAGACCGTGCCGCCCGCATCATCCGACAAAAGTGCGACGCGCTGTCAAAAGGAGAATCGTAACATGGGCTTCGTCTATCTCGTCGGTGCCATCGTCTCTGAACTGTTCGGTTCGAGCATGTTGAAGCTGAACGCGACGACAACGAGCCGCCTGCCCGTTCTCGGTGTCGCCTTCGGTTACGTGACGGCATTTTACTTGTTGTCGCTCGCCCTTCTTTCCATCCCGCTCAGTTTCGCCTATGCGTTCTGGAGCGGGGTCGGCACGGCCGCGACGGCGCTGATCGGCTTCCTCGTCTTCAAGGAACAAGTCCGGATTCAGACCGTTGTCGGCATCGGGCTTGTCATCATCGGGCTCGTCTTGATGAAACTATGAGGAGGGAAATCATGAAATCATATGGAATCTTACTGGTATCGATTGCGTTCGAAGTGCTCGGGACGTCGATGTTGAAGCTGTCGGACGGATTCACCAATCCGTTCCCGAGTCTCGTTCTCTTAATCAGCTTCGCCATCTCGTTCACGTTGATGGGCATCGTCTTGAAGACCATTCCACTCAGCATTGCCTATAGCGTCTGGGCGGGGCTCGGCACGGTCGCGACCGGGCTGATCGGGGTGTTCGTGTATGGGGAAGTGCTGTCGACCTTGAACAGCATCGGCCTGATCGTTATCGTACTCGGCGTCATCGTCATGAATCTTGGAAAACAGGAGGAGCAACCACATGCTAGCTGACTTAATCGAACAACAGGAACGGGCGTTACTGACGACCGAAGTGCGCACATCGCCTGAGCACTTGCACCGTCTACTCACGGATGATTTTTTTGAAATCGGCAGTTCGGGGCGCATGTTATATCGGACGGCATCTGCCGCCACGATGGACCTCGGCGAGATTCACATCACCTTATCCGACTTCTCACTGGAGAATGTTCAAGACGACGTCGTCCTGGCCACGTATCGGACCGAAGACCACTCCACCGGACGCATCGCCTTGCGCAGTTCGATTTGGGTGAACGTTGATGGCCAATGGAAGATGCGGTTCCATCAAGGAACAATCGTTCCGCCTTCTCGACACTAAATACGTCACCTCAAAAGGGAGTGTCCCAATCGACACTCCCTTTCATCGTACCTGGTTCATTTTTGTACATACCCATCATGTTCATTTTGCTTATAATCAAGCCATCCGATGAGGTGAAAGGAAGATGAACATGAGTCAACACACAAAAAAGCAATGGTTTCAATCCGTTCGTCCGAGGCGTTCCGTAGAAGAACAGCTGGCCCTCAAAGCGTCGCGTGAAGCGAAATTGACGTTCGAGCCGACCATCCCGCTCGATGCCATCCGTAAAAAACGACCGACCGTCACCGTCACGTTCACGGTCGGCGGCTTCGGCGTCCATAACGAGTCCACCTTCACGTTTTTTGAAGATGGCGCGGTCAAACGGGAAATCATCTGGCGCGAAGAGTTCGACTTGAGCACGGCGATTCCCCGTTCCGGTTGGTACAACGAAACAGATGCCTTCCGCGTCCATGAGCGATTCGTGTCGCTCGTCTCCCATCGCTGGCCTGAAGTGTTCGAAGAGAAAGGATGCTTCACGATGGACGGGACGCAATGGAACTTCACCGTGAACCGTCACGGCAAACTGTTGCACCAGCATAGTGGCAGCAACGCCTATCCTTCCAATTGGAAAGCTGTCATCGAACTGTTCGGGATCTCTTGAACGAAAAAAGAGCACCCACAGCGGGCACTCTCCATTCAGAGGGCTTGAATCATCTCGACTCGATTGCCGAACGGGTCGCGGAACTCGAACCGGTCGAATCCAGGAATCGGGATACCCGTGAGCCGCTCAATCCCTTCCGCCTCGAGCTTCTGTCCCCATTCCGCCAAATCGGTCACGGCATAGGCGACGTGTCCTTTCGTCGACAGTCGGTCAACCCCGTCCTCGGTCCCGACGTGGACGCTACGGTCGCCGACCTCGAGCCAAAACCCGCCCCGTCCTTGAAGTGACACCGGCTTCTCGATTTCTGGAAGACCGAGCACGCCGCAATAAAATGCACGGGCACGGGCTTCCTCCCCTTTCGGGATCGTGATTTGCACGTGATGGATGCCTTGAATCATGTCGTTTTCCCCTTTCGATACGTCAACCCGACGAACTGAAGTTTTTGGTTGAACAGGCGCGGATACGCGAGATAGCCGACCATGACCGCCGAGACGGATGCGGTCGTCAAGATGAGGAACAAGATGAGCAATTGATAGAGCACCGCCTCCATCGGGTCGGCCCCGCCGATGATGAGACCGCTCATCATACCCGGGAGTTGGACGAGCCCCATCGTCTTCTGCGCCTCGACCGTCGGAATCATGCTCGTGCGTATGGCGCTCTTCAAACTGCGCTCAATCGCTGCCTTCGGTGTGCCACCGAACGACAAGATGAGCTCAATCACTTCATCGCTCCGCTCGACCTCGTCTTTGAACTTGTTCAAGAACAGGAGCGACAATACCATACAGTTCCCGATGACCATGCCGCTGATTGGGATGACTTTCTC
Organism: Exiguobacterium mexicanum; assembly: GCF_005960665.1. Taxonomy (GTDB): domain Bacteria; phylum Bacillota; class Bacilli; order Exiguobacteriales; family Exiguobacteriaceae; genus Exiguobacterium; species Exiguobacterium mexicanum_A. Next base: position 537,692 of record NZ_CP040676.1, on the reverse strand, counting down.
TGGATCGAACGGGATGATGCCGAGTCCGAGCATGAGACCCATCGTCAACGTCTCGACCGTGACGAGCGTGAGCAGAATCATCCATGTGATGCCGGGGATGCCGTCCCCTTTCTTGATGATGTTCTGTGTCGCCGCCCCGATCATGAGCAGGATCATGAGCAACATGAACACCGGGCTGTCGCTCTCGAAGACGAAAGTCAAAATATAGCCGATGATGAGCAACTGAACAATCGACCGCACCGTCGCAATCAAGATGTCGCGTTCGAGTCCGAGTTTTAAGAACAGCGCCAAACCGAGCGGGATGGCGACGAAAACCAACGAGGTCATCAGTTCGATGAACGTCATAGTTCTTCCCCCCTCACGAAACGACCGATCATCGGGTTGTCCGACTCATCGATGAACGTCGCGTCGCCGAACTCAATCAGTTCCCCGTTTCGCAAGAACCACATGTCATCACTGACACGACGGGCTTGATCGAGGTCGTGCGTAATCCAGACGACGGTGACCCCGAAGTCTTTTTGCAGTCTCACAATCAACCGCTCAATCTCTTTCACGGTCCGATAGTCGAGGCTCGCCGTAATCTCGTCCAATAACAGCACGTCCGGCTTGTTGACGAGCGTCCGGGCAATGGCGACACGACTCCGTTCCCCGCCCGACAACGTCTTGATCGGTTGGTCGAGCGAGATCCCGCCCAAGTCGACTTTCTGCAACAGGTCCGCCGCCCGTTCCCGTTCGAGCGTCTCGCCGAAGATGGCTTTCGGCAGGTTCATGTTGTCGTACACCGTGCCATCAATCATCGGCGCACTTTGGAACGCCATACCGACACGTTGGCGCAGTTCGATAACGTCGATCGAATCGATGTTCTCCCCTTTGAAGTAAATCGCGCCGGCGTCCGGTGATAACAGACCGTTGATGTGCTTCAGGCACGTCGTCTTGCCGGCACCGCTCGGACCGACGAACGTCGTGATCCGTCCTTCCCGAAAATAACCCGTCACGTTATGTAAAATGTCTCCATGACTCACGTTTTTGAATTCAATAATCTGCATCGGCGTCGTCCTCCATCATGTCATGCTGTCTGTCTCAAGCAATGAATACATATATAAATCGTCGTACTTTCCGCGTGTGAACTCATACCCCCGCAGCAACCCTTCTCGCGTAAATCCGACCCGCTCGAGTAGCTGTTGTGACGCGGTATTCGCCGGCTCGACGAGCGCCTCGATACGATGGAACCCGAGTTGTGTGAACCCATGACGAACGACCGCGCGGAGCGCCTCACCGGCAATGCCTCTTCCCCAATGATTCGAGCTGAGCTCAAACCCGATTTCGGCTCGCTGGTGCTTCGCTGACACGTTCAAAAATCCGCAACTGCCGATGACCTCGTCTTGCCCGGTCAACGTGATTCCCCAGCGGACACCTGTCCCTTCCTCGATAATCGAATCGTACCAGGCAATCTCTTCTAACGCATCCTCTAACGACGTGAACGGGTCGAGTCCCATATGGCGGACGACCTCAGGTTTCGATAAATATGCCAACAGGTGTGGCGCATCGTCCGCTGTCACCCGCCGTAACGTCAGCCGATTGGTGCTGAGTGACATCACGATCGGTACCCTTCCTCGACCACAACATCACCATTCGCATCGAGTAGCGGAGTGATGCCTCCACCTGTCCCGACCCACGTCTGGATATAGTTCACGCCGGTGTCCGTATCGACGAGGATGGTGATTTGTCCAAGTTCCGGCAGTTGTTCCGTCAACTTGACGTGAAACCGTTTCGATCCTGCCGCTTCTTCTGCTGTTTTCTTTTTGAATAACATCCTACCCCCACCTTTCTACTTCTAACTGTACGCAACATAGCTTCTCGTTTCAATGAATGAGAGACATCCATGGCTGCCGGATGCGAAACCCCTTTAATCCATACAAAAAAATACGCCAGACTGTGGCGTGTTCAAGAATAGCTCCGCTCGATGACGAAGCTCGTCTTATCCCCTCTAAAGTAGGACCGTGAATATTCAATCGTACGTCCAGAGGCGTCCTCGGTCACCGTCTCGAAATTCATGGTCTCAACATAAATTTTATCACCCATTGCGACAATTTCGTTTGCCAGACATTCGTGTTGATATTTGCGAACTGCTGCCTGTTTTCGATAGATTTCTCGAAGTTTTCCTTGATAGGATAAGTAATGCTTGGATTTTTGCCATTCTTTGTTCCGAATAGACTCAACGGTTCCATCGGGATTGAAATACGACGGGTTCATTGCACGTCTGGAACGATCCATTTTCCGTAGAAGCAGCCGTTTTTCACTTTCAAAAGAACGGACTCGATCGGCCAACACCAGCAGTTTCACTTTTTTCTCACTGACAATTGCAAGTGTGCTCAGACCAATGTCCAATCCAACGTCACCCGAACCAGTAGTTCGTTTGAAGTGTCCCGTTTCTTTATTCCGTTTAGCTGGCGGTATCCCTTTAAAAACAATTTGGACATAAAATTTATACTTTTTACGAACCCACTTTCTCACAACCCTGCAATAAGCAATATCATTTTGAAAAGCCTCGAGTTCGTAAGAATTGTTTTGATCACAAATGACTTGAAGTGATAAACCATTCCATAACAAATACCCATCCTTGTATCGGATGCCTGCTTTATTCGTCTTTCCTTCTAAGGAATTAAATTCACCGAATTTCTTGAAGTGAATTTGTTTCCCATTACCATACAATAACTCATCAAAAGCTTTCCATAATCGAGTAGCAATCTTCTGAGAAGTGTTGGAGTCGATATTTTTTTAAAGTGATGTTGCATAGGCTTAACATCTTTGTGGAACTCATATTCTGAAAGACGATATTCCTCACACAATTCTTTAAAGGGCTTCATTCGCTTCACGTTTATTAGTCTTATGCAGCTCTAGTGCCTGTCGATAATGTTGGGTTTTAATCATTTCCTTGTAACGCTTGAGGGTTATATTGGCAAGGCTGTTGTAGATGTTACGCCCAATTTCGAAACGGTTATTTAACACATTATTTTTATATATTTCTGATATCGTTGGAAATTCCACAACAAAATATGTCAACGTGAACCCTCCTCTTTTTTATAAACAACAATCGAATCCTAATTCATGAATATGTGTTTAATCCTTTCCTATCACCATTAGAATAGCAAACTACTTAGTCTTAAATTCGGTAATTGCATTGAACTACCCACATCTACACTTTCTAGGTATTTATACCCAAAAAAGGTCGTGGCGATTCATTACCCACTTACGCCGGGTCCTCGTCCAAACCGTTTAGAAACGGGCGTAGTTTCGTCGTTTTTTAATAAAAAGAGATTTTTTGAGGTTAAGCCGAAAAAAAGAAAGAAAAGTGAAAATCATTCTATTCATGGCAATGATTCTCACTCGTCTTTCCTAATAGACTCGTTTTCGTCATAGCTGGAAATGTTGTTTGATTCGTTCGGCGACCGTCGCCGCATCGAGATATGTGTTGTTGATGCGCAAGTAGTTGTCGACGTCGAGTTCCCCGTCCTGTGAGTTCAATCGGTATAGCGTCGCCGTCTGCTTCAACTCACCTTCCGACCAGGCGATGTCCCGCTTCGTCGGCTTATGGGTCAACCGGTTCTCCGTTTGGTTGCGAATGAGGCGCTCTTCGATGTCCGCTTCGAGCTCGACATAATAGATGTCGGCCCCGTTCGACTCGAACAGGTCGGTCACTTGTTTGATATACGCCCAGTCCTCTTCTAAATCGAACGCCCAGACGAACGTGAAGATCATCCCGTCCAAATCACTTTTCGCGACCGCGCCGAACAGCTCATGGCGAAACAGCTGGACGAGCCGACGCCCTTCCGGTGTCCCGTAACTGAAGAACGGACTGACGAGATCAATCGTCATATGGTTATGGAACAGCTTTAAGTCGGTAATACTGGCGAGTTCTTGCCCGACCGTCATCTTGCCGACGGCTTGTGGACCGAATAAGACTATAAATTTCATGGTTCCCCTGCTTTCTACATGCTTTTTGTTATTCTAGCATGGCAAATCGTAAACAAGATACAATGTCCTGCCTCATTTTCTAACATTTTCCTTTTCTAAGTCGATATAATAACAGATGAAACTATAGACCTGAGGTGCTACATATGTATAAACGCTTATTCAGTTTGCTTATCTTATTCAGTTTTTTATGGGTGGCTTCCGTCTCTGCAGAGGCGACCACACGCTTGCTCAAGGCCGACACACCACTCCTCGTGTCGATGGAAGATAGCGACAGCTTGACCGTGTTACCAAAAGGCACGACCGTCACCGTCCTCAATCGGTCCGATACCCATGCCCACGTATCGGCAGATGAACAAACCGGTTACGTGTCGAACGAGGTCCTCGTCGAACCGGTCATGAAAACCGTCATCGCTGAAACGGACCTGTTGGATGAAGCAGGGAACGCGGTCGAGTTTTTGTCGTATGGTACGAACGTGAGCGTCTACGATTTAGGCGACGAGTCCACCCTCCTTCGCGTCGTCGGAGAGACGCCACGATTCATCAAACGTACCGTACTCGCTGATACCGCTCCTGCGCTTGCCGCGGAGACACGGTATGTCAAAGCAAAGACGAATGTTTACGCCACACCACGTATCGGATCGGTCGTCAGTAACGTTCAATTCGGACAGACGATCACCGTGTTCGGGCAGACAAAGAATGGCTATTACCGGATTCGCTCAGGAGACACTTATCAGTATGTGGCGATGAGCGCGACACTCAGTCGCCCGATCAAGACAGCTGAACGCTTCATCACGAAAGATACATCACTTTACGCGGATGCGAGTGAAAACACGATCGTTGGGACCGTCAAACGTGGCCAACGGATTAGCATGTACGGGGAAGTCGGGAACCGCTCACGCGTCTTTACGGGCGGACAGTATCGATTCGTTCAAACGAACCATACGAGCACGACCAAGCCGGCCCCACTGAAGACCGGCCAGCGTTATATCACAAAATCAGCCCCGCTTTACAGCGAGTCGTTCAAACAAGTCGGTACATTGAAACGTGGGTCACTCGTCAACATATACGGGACACACGGGAAGTACACACGCGTGTTCACGGGCGGCCAATACCGATTTGTCGCAACCAGCCTGACGAGCACGAAGAAACCACCTCTCTATGACGCGACGGGGAAACGTTACGTCAAGTTCGATGAGGTCGAAGTGTATCAGACCGCTTCCACCTCGTCTAAACAAGTGGCCGAGTTCAATCGCGGACGATTGATCGAGACGTACGGGACGAGCGGTTATTACACGCGCGTCAAAATCGGGACGAGCTACCGCTTCGTCGCCACGGCTTACTTGAGTCTAAACAAGCCACTCCCGAAACCGAAAGTCGGGACCGTGTTCTATACACAACTCAGCGGCACGCCGTACTTCACGAGCGATATCGCCTACACTCGTCCAGCCGGTCAGTTAGCGCGTGGCGCCAAACTCGTCGGACTCCGCTCCATCGATGCGGACTTTTGGCAGGTCCGACTCGCCTCTGGTAAGAAGGTGTACGTGTTAAATCCGTATATCGCCAAGACGAAGCCGAAGGCGGTCGCGGCGAAGGCCGTGAACGTCAAAGCCCATTACCACACGGCCAAACGGACACCGTTCTATGCGAATCCGTTTGATACAAAACCGATCGGCTACCTCGACTCGAATCGACGGGTCTATCCCCGTTCCCTTCACGGCGACTCGTATTTGATTCAATATAGTTGGAGCCCGGTTTACGTCAAGAAACAGGACATTCGAGTGAAATCGGATCCGTTACTCGCATCACGCGGCAATAAGCAGGCCGAGCGCATGATTGCGGCAGCCGCGAAGCATCTCGGCACGCCTTACACGTGGGGCTCGCAGTCTCCGCTCAATGGGGGCTTCGATTGCTCGGGTCTCATCCATTACGCGACCAACCAAGCCGGGAAAGTCGGCGGACGAACGAACGTGAGCGGCTATTGGCAAAGCAACCATTTCAAGAACCGCCGGACGAGCATTTCGAGCGGAAAACGAGGCGACATCATCTTCTTCCATGGGACGTATCGCAACGGCCCGTCACATATCGGCATCATGCTCGACAACGAGACGTTCATCCATGCCGGTGGTGAGATGCTTCAAATCAATTCAATTTACGATCCGCAGTGGCGTCCCCATTTCCTCGGCTACAAGTCACTTTAATTCACACACGCCTGTCCTCACATGAGGTCAGGCGTGTTTTTTATCGATACCATATGTTTAAAACATACGATTGAAGACACGCTCGCGTTCTTACCGTATATGAAATGGCGAATCGTCTCGTTCACTCATGACAAACGTTGAATGGAGTGAACACATTAAGAATAAACTTGTAGTCTTTGACGAACTGTTCATATACGCAATGGTTGCAGCTCACAATCAAGGGAAGTCACCTTGTATTCATCGATTTAGAGTCATCTTAAATAAGGGCTCATCATTCAATTCCCGATTTCCACTTCTAAACCTGGTCAATTATTGTTTACCCCTTCCTCATATGAGGAATAGGCATATCATCTATGTTTATAAAGGAAGGTGTCATCGCGTGACTTGTCCACACTGCGGAGCGAAGACCCGCTCGAAAACCACTGTTTGTCCGACGTGTGGCCATCGCCCACGTCGCTTGAAATGGATTGCTGTCCCCATCGTCATCGCACTCATCGCGTTCGTCTCGTTTTTGACGAACGCCTATCTCACCGACACTCCGCGCTCGAGTGAATCGCTCGCCGACAAAGTCGATTTGAACATCACCGAAGATACGGTCTCGGCTAACGGGGCTAACACCGTCGACCTCGAGACGTTGCAAGATAGCTTATATACGATTGGAACGGGCTCCGGCTTTTTGATTAGCCCGCAAGACGTGTTGACAGCGGCCCATAACGTCGCCGGCATCACTCGCGTCACATTGAAACAAGGTGACGAGACCGTGAACGGTACCGTCGTCGGGCGGACCGACGCCATCGCCGTCATCCGCATCGAGAAAGTGAAGGCGACCCCGTTCTCGTTCAGCCACGCGATTGTCGGACCCGACGAGCCGGTGTTAACGCTCGCGCCAGATGAACAGATCGAAGGAACGCTCACGTTCGAAGAAGACAGCTATAAGCGGGAATTCGATTTACCGAACCGCGCCGTCGGCAGCCCGATCGTCACGGCCAATGGACGAGTGCTCGGCATCCACTTGGTGACGAAGACGCTCCCGGTCGCCTTGTTCGAACAAGACGTATTGTCGTTCCTCGAGTCGGACACGCCGGCCCCGCCACCGACGAAAAAACGCAGTACGCCGGCCGCTGAACTCGCACCGGTCGCACCGATCACACCGGTCCCAAAACGAGAAGAGCCGGCAGAACCCGCTCCAGCTCCAGCTCCAGCTCCAGAACCGGAACCGACACCGGAACCAGAAGCTGCTCCCGAAGCTCCAACTGAAACCGAGGAGCCAGCAGAAGAACCGGTACCGGTTGAAGAGGAAGCACCAGCCGAGCCGGAACAACCGGCCGAAGAACCCGAGACGCCTCCCGTCACGGAACAACCGACCGAGCCTGACGTCCCTGTGACCGAACCGGCGGAACCGGTCGAGCCAGAGAAGCCAGCCGCTCAGGAGAAAGAAGCGGAAGCAGCGGCACCGGTCAAAAAGCAAGACAAACCGAACACAAAACCAAAGGCAGATCAGCCCGACACAAAGCCGAAACAAGACAAGAAAGACAAACCGGCACCACCGCCCGTCACCGAGGAGAAACCGGACGCAACTGACGCGACCGAGGATGTCCCGGACGAGCCGGTGGAAGACGAAGAAAGCACGCCATCTGAATGATGACGTGCTTTTTCATGTGTCTTTTCGAGAGCGCCGCTGCACGTTGCCGACCGCGGCCCCGAACAACAGCAGGATGATCGACAACATCCAAAACGGCATCACGTCCTGCAACAACCAGACGATCAGCGCACTGATGGCGATGACGACGCCCATCCATAAGAAATTCGACTGTCCCATTCAATTCACCTCGACACCATCATAGCACATCGATTCGATGCGCCGTCGCCTGTGGCGGCAGCGAGCGGGTCATCTTCTCATCATGCTCGACGCGCACCTGTTGACCTACGGCGAGCGGTGTCTCGTCCTCTCGCAACGGCTCCTCCCAGTGAAATACGATCCCATCGAACGGCTCGGCATCCAAGTTCGGCGCGACTCGAATCCGCGTTGGCTCGAGCTCGACGATATACCCTGTGAACGTGACCATCTCCATTCCTCCCTTTCCTCGGAAATCCTTCCCTTTTCTTTTCCCATTTTTTGAAATTAATCTACTCGTCCGTCCAATTGCTCGGTATAATGAAGCCACACTCATGAACTTGGGAGGGACCCTCATGAAACACACCATCGATTTACACCATCTAGATTTTCAACGCACCTTCCTTGAGATGATGCTCCTTGAAGAACTGATTGACGATTATAACGCCGAGTCCATCGAGTCGCTCATCGTCCGCGGCGAGACGCACTTTCCCGAGGACCCTTTCTTCCCGGCGATGCGGGCGTATCCGCTCATTCGCGAAGGCGAGTTCGGCCGGGCCCGCGCCGCGCTCGAAGCAGCGGGCGAAAAAGGCGACCATTATATGATTCACTGCCTCCACGGTCTCTTGAGCGATGATACGAATTTCACGTTCGAGGCCGAGCAGTATTTCCTTCGCGCCGTCGAACGCTATCCGGACGTGCCGATGGTCCAACGCGCGATCGCCGTCCATTACTTCAACCGCAAGTTTTACGGGGAGGCCGGACTCCACTTGATGCATTACGTCCGGCTCGCCGGGTTCAACGAAGAGACCGTGCCGATGCTACTCGAATTCTTCCAAGCGTTCGATGAGATTCCGCTCGAGATGAACGATGAGCTCCTCAAGGTGGCCATCGGGTACTTGAACGCGAACCCGCGCAACCCGCGCGCCCACTCGCTCTATGCGTCGATTTGCAGCCATCGGGTCGAGATGCTCGTCAAACGGTTGCCGGAAGACAATCATCAGCTCGATGACGAGACGATTGCGATGCTGCTCGAGGTCGAAGAGCACGGCATGTGGAGTGCGACATATGACGACAGTGAGGACCATATGTTCCGCGCCATGTTCGCCGATTATATCGACAACGTCGTCTTGCCGAACACGTCCAGACTGTATGTATATCGCTTGCGTCTCCGCTACTGGTACCACCGGCTCACGCACCGCCTGACCGGGGGTTACGGGGACTCGATGCGTTCGTCGTAAATCAACAAGGGGTCCTGCCACCGCATGTCGGTGACTGGACCCCTTGTTTTTATCCGACGGTTTGTCAAATTAAGCGCAACACTTCCTCCGCGAAGGCCTCGTGTGCGGTCTTCCAGCCGAGACATTTCCTCGGCCGCCCGTTGATCTTGGCGAGCGCGTCCACGATCTCTCCCTGGCCGACCGTCGCGAAGTCCGATCCTTTCGGGAAGAACTCGCGCAGGAGGCCGTTGGCGTTCTCGTTGCTGCCGCGCTGCCAGGACGAGTACGGGTCGGCGAAGTACATCGGCACGCCGAGCGATGCCCGGACGCGCTCGTGACAGCTGAACTCCTTGCCCCGGTCCGTCGTCGCCGTCCTGAACGTGCCCGCCGGGAAGGCGGCGTGGACCGTGTGGATCGCTTCCTCCATCGAGGCCGCGCTACGGTCCGTGATCGGCAGCGCGAGGTAGAACCGGCTCTTGCGCTCGACGAACGTGGCGACGCAGGCCTTCGATTTCCCGCGCCCGGAGACGACGGTGTCGAGCTCCCAGTGCCCGAACGTTTGGCGCCCCCTGACCTCCGAAGGCCGTTTCGAGATGGACAGCCCGACATTGAATCGCCCGCGTGTCTCCACCGGTTTCCGGCGCTTGCCCTTCTGACGGAGCACGGTCGTCGGCACGTCGATCAAACCCACATAGATCCATCGATAGATGGTCGAGAAGGCGATCCTGCCGCTGAAGAGCCGCCCCACGATCTGTTCCGGGGACCAGGTCGCCCGCAGTTTCTCGATGATCGTCAGACGCATCATGTCGTCGAGCTTCGTCTTGGCGCCGCAGTTCGCTTTCGCCCTCACGTAGCGTTCCTGTGCACGGTCCGACTTGTACCCGGGGTTCCGTCTGATCTCCCGCGAGACGGTCGAGGGCTGTCGCCCGAGCCGTCTCGCGATGGACCGTACGGACATCCCGAGCTCCAGATAGGTCTCTATTTTCACGCGTTCGGCTGTGGTAAGATGGGTGTAGCTCATAGCGATTCCTCCGTCTGAATGTTTGTGTGGTAACTTCATTCTACACGAGGCCGTCGCTATGGGCTTTTTTGCGTTCACGTTCAGGTGTTGCACTTAATTTTATAATTCATCATCCCATATACGGATGAATCGGTCCGCGCAACTCGAACGAGTAGTCCTCGTGGTTGACGATGCCGACGACCTGGTCGCTTTCGAGCAACTGCAGCAAAAACTCGGCCATCTCTTCGGCCGTATGATACTTCTCGACGTTTTGGCTATAATCAAAGTCCTCTTCTTCACGGGCACGGTTCGCAAAGCCGGTCTCCGTCGCGGCCGGTGCGAGCACTTTCGCCCGCAGCTTATCCCCGTCGTTCATGAGCTCTCGGGCGAGCCCTTCCGTATAGGCACTGACGAAGAATTTCGACGCGCTGTACGTGACACCTTTTTTGGCGATGTGATAGCCGACGACAGACGCGACGTTCACAAGCGTCGCCCCTTCGACGTTGTGATAGTCGCGAACGTATAGGCTCGAGAGCACCGTCAACGCCTCCACGTTCAAGCGGATCATGTTCTCGATTTTTCCGACCTCGACGTCCTTCACGAGATTCGAGTCCCCGAACCCGGCGTTATTGACCCACGTCTCGATATCGAGATCGGCGAGTGACTCATACAATCCGTACACGTTCTCGCTATAAGACAAGTCTTTCGCTTTGATGATGACGTCACTCTTCGGTGAAATCGATTTGATCTCACTTCGTAACTTCTCGAGCTCGTCGTGGCGGCGTGCCACGAGCACGAGTGACTTCCCTTGCTTGGCGAGCAATTTCGCCGCTTCATAGCCAATGCCTGAACTTGCCCCGGTGATGACGGTATATTTCATAATCCTGTCCCCTTTTCACTGTAATCGAGATTTTGTCTCTCTCCCGCAATTCCCCTAACCTTGCCCCCTCAATCCTTGGAACACGCAAAAACCGTCCTCCCCCGGACAGGAAAGGACGGTCCACATTACGTTTGGAAGCGACCGATGAGCGTCTGCAAGTCTCCGGTCATATTGCCGAGCGACTCGGCGACACCGTTCAACTCTTGAATCATCGCGAGCTGGGCGTCGGCCGTCTCACCGACGCTACGCATCGTCTCGGCCGTGCCTTCACTGTCACTCGCCATATGGATTGCCGCTGTCGCGACTTGTTTCGTCGTCGTCGCGATCTCGCTCGAGGCGACCCGGATCTGTTCCGTGTTCTCGACCGAGGCGTGCAATTGCCCGACGATTTGTTGGAACGACGACGTCGCTTCTTCAAGCAGCGCCGTGTTCGTCTCGACGCGGCGGGCACTGATGGCGTGACGCTCGAGCACCGCATTCGACTGCGTTTGAATCGATTCGATCAAGCCGGCGATTTGGGACGCCGATTGTTTCGACTGTTCCGCAAGCTTGCGGACTTCTTCGGCGACGACGGCGAAGCCTTTCCCTTGCTCCCCGGCCCGGGCCGCTTCGATGGCCGCGTTCAAGGCGAGCAGGTTCGTCTGGTCGGTGATCGACTGGATGACCTCGGTAATGAGGGCAATCTCATCTGACTGTTGTTTCAACGCCGTGATTGATTGACCGGTCACGACCGTCTCCGATTCGAGGGCGAGCACTTCTTGTTTCGCTTGTTGAATCGTCTGTTCCCCGCGTTCGGCGAGCTTCAAACTCGTCTGGACGTCTTGGCTGATCGTCCCGATCGACGTGGCGATTCGTTCGACGCCTTCATCGGCCGCCGCGACCGCCTGTCCGCTCTTCGAAGCAGCCGCCGCCTGGTTGACCGTCTCACCGACGACTTGTTCAATCATCCGCGTCGTCTCCTCTGTCTGCGACGACATCTCTTCTGTGCTCGCGTACAGTTCTTCCGACTGCGCCGTGATTTCTTGGGCGTTCCGGCTCACTTCATCGATGAGTTCGCGGAGATTGCCTTTCATCTGGTTGAAGCCAAGCATCAACTCGCCGATTTCATCGCGCGTGAGCGCTTGAAGGTCAGCGCGTGTCAAATCACCGTCGGCGACGATGCCGACCTCGTCCGATAGTTTGCGAAGCGGGACCGTGACCATGCGTTGGAGGAAGTAGCCGGCGCCGAGCGTGAGTACGAAAATGATGACGGCGATCACTGCAGAGTATATCAATGCACTTTGACCTCGACTCTCAAGCTGCGCTTGCTTCGCCAACATCGCGGCTTCCGATTCGGCTTGCATCGTCTCTCCTGACTCAATGATTGATGCCGTCACATCCGGCAACAACCGGAGCGCGAGTCGGTCCACTGTTTCTTGATCATCCGCGTCGATTGCTTGAATCAACTGTTGTGCTAAGTCATCGTAACCTAATGCGTATGACATCAAGTTCTCTAGTTCTTTCGTCTCTTCTGTCGAAGGCGAAAGTTCTAACAAGGCATTGATTGCTTCTTTTTTCTCTTCTGACCCTTGCTGCTCTCCTTCAAGCCGGGCCGGCTCTTGTTCAAGAATATAACCACGCAGGCCATACGCCTGACGGACCATCCCTAACGATAAGTCATCGGCCGCCTTCATCCGCATGACATCTGATGAAATCATTTCTTCATATCGGCTCGTCGCATCGTTCAGCGCCATCAGATTGTAACCCATCCCGATTACGACGAGTAAAAGAATCATTCCGATCCCGCCAAACAGTTTCTGCGTCAATGTGAGTTGATTTAGCCTTTTTTTCATCTTCTCGAGGAACGCGTCCTCTCACACCTCTATTTCTATCAAATTTTGGAATCACATGATTTCTATCGGTTTGTGCAAACGGTTTTCCACATTTGTTTCCAATTATTTTAATGGATTGACCTTATTTACGAGTCTTATGTTCCATTTATTGTCACAAAAAAACCGCAGCTCCTCACGGCTGCGGCCTCGTTTCATAACTTGAACTGTGACACGCGATTCGAAAGTTCGATCGCTTGTTGTTCGGTTTCGTGCATCCGAGTTTGGACGTCGTTGAACCGCTCGACGGACAGTTGGACTTTCTCCGAAATCGATTGCGTCCCGTCCGCCCCTTCCGTCACGGTCGTCGCGACTTCTTGGATGACGTGGAGGATGCTGTCGGTCATATGGCGAAGTTGGAGCGCGTTCGTCTCGAACGTCTGTGCCGTCTCCCCGAATACGGTCGCATCCGCTTCATATTGCGTGGCCGACTCCTCGAGCCGGTCGTAATCGGCGAGCACTTTCGTATCGAGGAACGTCAACATATCGGCCGAGCTCGTGTTGAGCCGGGCGACCGAGTCGATGACCGTATGCGATACCGCTTGAATCTCGTTCACCGTCTGGCGCGAGTTCTCGGCGAGCTTACGAATCTCCGAGGCGACGACGGCGAAGCCGCGACCGGCATCCCCGGCCCGGGCCGCCTCGATCGATGCGTTCAAGGCGAGCAAGTTCGTCTGGTCGGCGATGGTCAAGATGGCGCTCGTCAGGACACGAATCTGTTCGACCGACTGCGCCCCTTTAATCGCCTCGTCAAGTTCGATGCGTTTCTGTTCGATGATGGCGTTCGCTTCCGTCTTCGATGCAACGGCTTGTTCACGCATGGCGTGAGCGCGACGTTCGACGTCGCCCGCTGTCGTCGCGCTGTCGTTCGACAAGTCGACGATGGAATCGATGGAACTGCCCATCTCGGTCGTCGACGCACTCATCTCTTGCGAGGACGCGGCCGTCTCTTCCATACCGGCCGTCAATTCCTCGACCGTGCCTGACGTTTCTTCCATGTAACGGCTCAGTTCAATGACTTCCGCTGCCACTTCTTTTGACGAGACGAGGACGACTTTTGCCGTCTTGTCGACGTCAATCATGATGTCGCGTAGCGTCGCGAGGAACGTGTTGAACGAGCGGCTCACTTGCGCGATCTCGTCGTTCGATGTGACCGGGATGGCCATCGTCAAGTCTCCGCCTTGTGAGGCCAACTCGTCAAACTTCTCTTGGAGCACCCGCATCGGTTTGATGATGGAACGCAATAAGCTCAGTCCGAGGAACAAGAGAAGGACGAACGCTCCGATCGTCACGACAAGCAGTGCGATGAGCGACTGCCCGAACTCGCGTTCCATGTCGGCGCCGACACGTTGTGAACCTTCCGAGTTGTAGTCGACGAGCTCGGTCAGGCGTTGCGTGAAGTTATCGTATGTCGATTGGGACTGGGCATCGTAATACGAGCGAGCCATACCGTTGTTGCCGGACGTGCTGAAAATCAGCATATTGTCCGACACGCGTTGATACATCTCCCACTGGCGGCTGAAGTTGGCGAACAGCTCCTTGTCCGTCTCACCTGTCGCCGTCTGTTCATATTTCGGGGCAATTTCATTAATCCGTGTCCGAATCTCTTTCATCACGGACATCAATTCTTCTTTCGCGGCCGTGTCGTCCGTCACGATGTGTTCGAGCTCGAGCGCGCGATAGTTCGCCGCGAGCGTGTTCAGCTCGTGGGCGTAGTCGAGCCCTTTGTTCCAATTGTTGACGATGTCATCGCCTTGACGGTTCGCATCGGCGAGCGACAAGAGCGAGTAGCCGCCGACACCTGCGACCATGAGGAGCGCGAGAATGACGAGTCCCCACAGCTTTTGACGGATGGTCAGGTTCGTGCCGGTCACCCGCTTCCCTTCACGCGTGCTTGGCTTTCGTCGTTTCGGTTTCCATTGAAAGCGCCGGACGTTTAAACGGTTCCGCAACACCTTCCACTTCTGTTTCACTGACATATGTATCTTCCCCTCTCGCGTGCAACGTTTCTTCCTATATCGTCTTGACGTCGAGGAATCTAAAGGGAATTGACCAAAATAAAAAAAGATGACTGAAAACTCAGTCATCTCTTGACTCGTTATTGGACGTTCAACACGGTTTGCGTGCCTTCGATCATCTTGATTTCTGTCCATTTGACGACGCTCTTGCCGAGCGGATCGTTGGCGACCATGAAGTCGGCGAGCGCTTGCACTTTCAACGCGTCGACCGGCTGTTTCACGTTATTCAAACGGAAGCGCGATACTTTATTGAACATGTCCAAAAATGCGATTTCTACTTTAGTCTCAGTCATGGGTTAGTCCTCCTTGTATGTGGGTGTGATTAGACGACGTCGTATTCGCGAACGACCGACACGGTGAAATCTTCTTGCTCGGTCAAGTCGAGCATGAGGTGACCGAACGTCTCGGCGTTGTCAGCCGTGAGCGCCGCCCGGATCGGACCGAAGCGCTGCGTTTTCTTCGTCGGTTTCAAGCTGTTCAAATCATGGTGCGTCGTCAAGACGAGCGTCGCTTTCTTTTCAGTCAATACGGCCATGGGGGATGGCTCCTTTCAGGGATGGATTACGATTCGGATGGATAGGTCGAGTCGAGACGCTCGAGCAATTGAATCATGCGCTCAAGGCGCGTCTCAATCCGGTGGAGCAGATAGAGCGAGACGACGATCGGGAAGCCGAGATTCGAGATGAGTTCGGGCCAGCTCATGGGCCCACCCGCTCATCGGACAAGGCTCCGGCGGGACGCTTCGATACACGCATCAGGGGTTCCTCCAATTAGAACGTCACGTGGAACTCACGCGACACGACGTATGCGGCGGATTCGACCGCAAGAAGCGGGATCAACAGATCACCGAACTGCTTGATCTCCTCGGTCTCCATCCGCGCACCGAGTGGACCGAACCGGACGAGCTGACGCTTTTCTTTGCCGTCAACGAGCCGCTTCGTGTCAAGATAAAAGACGCTTGCGTATTCTCGATACACTGCCATATGTCTCACCTCCTTCGCCCCTATTAACCGAAGTTGGTGAATGTTTGCTCATATTTCCTTGTTACCTTTTTGTAACGACTATAGACCCATTCTGAATGAAGGCCATTCATCGTCTAGAATCGGCTTTATTCCTTGAATTTACATACCAATTAGGGTATCTTAATAGGCGTCAACCGAATTTTGAAAACACGCCTAAAGTCCCACGAATTCATTTCCCCACTTTGAAAAAACTGACAGTTAATTACTTGAAAATGGGGTACTATACGGAGGAGGGCATTTTCGAAATGACCAGTTTGACTTGAAGAAGGAGATACTCTAGATGAACAGCTTAGACTTCGCACTCAACACCCCTATTCCTTCCGCTCAACTCGACTTCGACCAAACCGACCTGACGTTTTACGCGACTGACTGGGATGACTATCGCCCCGAAAACGCGAAGCCGCTCCTGTACAACGAACGCCCATTGACCGTCTATCCACTAAAAGAACTGAGCCGTGCGTTTCATGTCGCCGGGATTCCCCGTAGCCAGCAACAGCTGATCAAATGGGAAACCGACGGCGTCTTGCCACCGACCCCGTTCACGATGGGACGCAAGCGCTTCTATACGGAAAATCAGATTCGGACTATCGTCGACATCGCATTGGAATGCGGACTACGGCCCCGGACACACGTCAAAAAGACGAACTTCTCCGAGTTGGCCCATAAAGAATTGGCGTACATACTCCAGTTAGAATTAAAAACCAAACTGCCGCATGAATGAGCGGACATGAGACAGCCCTTCCTGACGATTCAGGAAGGGCTGTTTTTGGATGGACGAGGGGCGATGGCGCTCAAATATAAATCAAGCGATGTTTCGACCTCTGTAGCGACCAGATTGATAAAGTCGTTGTACATTTCTGTCGTATGCGCCCGATCTAGCGCATTGTAATAACTCAGGCGATTTTCGACTTTGATGACGACAGGCGGATAACCGGACTTCATCAACTCCAAATTGAGCAATAACCGAGACGTACGACCATTTTCATCAATGAACGGATGAATCCCCACGAACTTAGCATGTAATAAAGCACCCCGTTCAACTGGATGCATCGTATTCGTCTCTGTTTCATACCAATTTATCAGCTGCTCCATCTGTTCTTGAATGAGATAAGGAGGCGGCGGCACATGAGCGGCTCCGGCAATAAACACTTGCTGGCCCGATAGACGCCTGCATACGCATCATCAATTCCTTTCAAGACGAGACGGTGCAAATTTTTAATTTGCCACTCCGTCAGCGGCTCTTCACGTCGAACAATTTCTTCGACGTAGGAAATGGCATCTTGGTGGTTGATCACTTCTAGATGTTCTCGCATCGTCTTCCCGCCAACCGTTATACCTTCCAACACCACTTTGGTCTCGTTGATTGTCAACGTATTTCCTTCAATGGCATTCGAGTTATATGTCCATTCTAAAAAGAGTTTTGCTCTCAAACTTTGAAGCGTATATGTCGGCAGCGGTCGGTTTTGATCCAGTTGTTCTTTTTTCATCGTCAGTTGCTCAAACATATAACCCGCTTCCTTTCTCTCAAGTGTTCGTGATTTAATTATACGCTTGTTACCCAGAGCAAGTCGATTTCGAGTGAACGCCTCATTTCATCTTTAATCGGCAAGGATACCCCCTACTTCAATCGTGTCCCGGGCACAGCCCGACGATAAGTGGGAGAGGAATTGCCGCCGGGGCCGAATCGTGCACGTCCGACTCAATGAACGGTATCGGCATCGACGCGAACGAACTGCCGTACATCTTCGAGCGCTACTACCGGGGCACGAACACGACCGACGATTCGCATCGAGTTGCCGGCCTGACGCGAGCGGCAAAAAAACCGCAGACACGTAACATGTCTGCGGTCCATTCAAAAGGATCCGCTCAACGGAGCGAATCCTTTTTCGTTGTGTCATAATCCTCAATCCACGTCTCGAGCTCGTCAACCGGGAGCGGACGTGAGAACAAGTAGCCTTGCATCTCGTCACAACCGAGCGAACGGAGCGTGTCGAGCTGTTCCGGTGTCTCGATGCCTTCGCACACCGTCTTCAATTCGAGCCCACGAGCGAGCTCGATGATTGACTGGACGATGACGTTTCCGGTCGGGTCGTTGTCCGTCACTTGGATGAACTGACGATCAATTTTGATCTCGTGGATCGGATAGTGCTTCAAATAGACGAACGCCGAGAATCCGGTCCCAAAGTCGTCAATCGAGATCGAGAAACCTTGTTCCCGGAAGGCGATGAAGCGTTCGATGACGTGCTGTTGATTCTCCATCCCGACGCTTTCGGTGATCTCGAACGTCAAATAGTTCGGACAGACATCCATCTCTTTGACGATTTGGCCCAACTTCTCGACGACCCCGTCCGATAGAAAATGACGAGCCGACAAGTTCAGTGCGAGTTGATACATCCGTCCCGAGGCGTGCCACGTTTTCAACTGACGGCATGCCTCGGCGAGTGCCCATTCCTCGAGGGCGATGATGACGCCCGTCGACTCGGCGATCGGGATGAAGTCGAGCGGTGGGATCAACCCGTGTTTCGGATGAATCCAACGCATCAATCCTTCAAATCCATTCAGTTTTCCGGTCGCCGCTTCGATCTTCGGCTGATAATAGAGTGTGAACTCGTTCAAGGCGAGCCCTTTACGGAGGTTCATCTCAAGCGTCAGGCGTGCCGTCGCCTTCTCGCTCATCTCCTCTTCGTAAAAAGCGATTCCTCCACGCTGCACGTGACGCTCATTGGCCGTGATCCGAGTCGTATCCATCATCTCGAGCGTCGAACGTGACTTGTCCTCGATCGAGATAAAGGCGCTCATCGTCAAGACGACATCGAGTTCCCCGACTGCGAACGGCTCACTCGTCACCGTCTCACAAATCAAATCGGCGAGCGCCTTCACTTTGATGCGGTCGCCGTAAGGCGTCCAGAGTAGGAAGCCAGATTGAGAGACGCGCGCCAAGAGCGACGCATCGACGACTTGTTGGAGGCGTTCCGCCAGTTCGATGACGATGTCGTCCGCGCGCTGGATGCCGATTGCCGTCTCGACGGAACGGAACTCGTCCGCCCGCAAATAAATCAATGACCCGAGCTGATGCGGCGTCTGTTCCCGGAGCGCGTCCACGCGTTCGATGAAGCCGTTCAAGTTCATGAGTCCGGTCTGTTCATCCGTATAGGCGAGCTTGGCGAGATGGTCGTCGATCTCTTGGCGGTCGAGCCGGAGATAAAGGATGGCGATAAAATCGGACAGCGTGCTGACAATCAATTCCTCGATAAACGTCCATTGTCGCGGCTCAAACGTCTCGCAACAGATGACCCCTTTGGCCCGATTGTTCGCATAGATTGGCGCGTCGAGCATCGAGTAGACCCGCTGCCCTTCCACGAAATGTTGCTGGTACAAGTCCTTCACCCACTCATGGGTCCGGACGTTCTCAAACGGCAACACCCGGTTCGTCCGCAGGGCGTCGAAGTAGACAGGTGCGTCCCCACGCATGACCGTCAATGCCGGTTCACTCGGGCCACTCTCTTTCGAATAGGCGACTTGGCAACTGATCGATGCGTACGTCTCGTCAAAGTGCCAAATCGAGACCGTATCGACGTTGAGCATATCGGAGACGACCTCGCACATATATAAGAGCGCTTGCCGTACCGCAGCCTCCGTCACCTCTGGCATTCGGACGAGTTCGAACAGTTTCTCTTGATGTTTGCGATATGATTGTGTTGAAAAGTTCCCCTCGTTCATAAGTCCCCTACTCTCATTCAAACGTTTTGCATTCATGATAGCACGAAAAGATATATAAATAGGTTTCCAAAATTCAACAGAAAGTCAATTTTCGATTCCCCTGTTTCTTTAGTACTTCTTCTTCGTCCACGCCCAAAATTATTGACCTTATTTTCAACGGAATCCACTGATTGAGCCATTTCTACCATTGCTTGCCGTATGTGTAAACCCTACAATAAACTTGTATCGTTTTACCTGTCGATAATTGTCAATTGAAATTGAAGAGAAGGAAGTGACCCCATGTCCCCTAAGTCCGGCCTCATGTACTCATTCGCAGCCATCGCCGCCGTAAGCATCATCGCCCAGGCCGACGAAGTCGCAGCAGCCAGCACACACGTCGTCCGTGCCGGTGACACACTTTGGTCGATCAGCCAAACGCACAACGTGTCGGTCGCCCAGTTGAAAGCAAGCAACAACTTAAGCTCTGACCGTCTCGCCATTGGCCAGACGCTTAAATTGAGTGGGAGCGCGCCAAGCACAGTAAAACCCGCCGCTACGACGGCCACGCCAGGACCAGGTACCGTTACAACGGCCAATTTAAATATGCGCCTCGCCGCAGGTACATCACATAAAGTGCTCATCACGATTCCAAAAGGCAAGACGCTCAGTCCAATCCAAACAAGCGGCGCTTGGACGAAAGTTAGCTATGGCGGAAAGACCGGCTGGGTACATAACGGCTACTTGACGACCGCATCCGTCAAACCGGCCACACCGAGCACAATGGCTCCGACAACAGCGACGACGTCAAAGACGACCGCCAACTTGAACCTTCGTGCCTCGAAATCAACGAATTCAAGCGTGCTCGTCACAATCCCGAAAGGCAAGTCGGTCACCGTGTTGAGCATTGAGGGCAGTTGGTCCCACGTCAAATACGGAACGAAGACCGGATTTGTCGCCAATACATATTTAACGAAAGCGGCCTCGACGCCGAGCCAACCGGTCGCACCGTCGAAACCGGCCATCAAAGAAGAGAGCATCAACCAGTCTTACGTCACGACGGCGAATTTGAACGTCCGTCAAGGCCCAGGGATCGGTTACGCCCTCGTCACGAACATCCCGAACGGCACGACCGTCAAAGCGACGAAACAGAGCGGCACGTGGGTGTACGTCACGTATAACGGCAAGAGCGGTTACGTCAGCACCGGCTACTTGAAACAGACGACGACGGCACCGAGCGCGCCGGTCACTCCGAACGCCGGAGACGGCGGTGCGGGCAACGAATCGTTCGACTATGTCGTCAATACGCCATCGCTCAACGTCCGCGCCTCGGCCTCGACAAGCTCTGCCGTCATCGGCAGCGTCACGGCCGGACAGACGCTCCGGGTCGTCCAAACGTCGAACGGCTGGCATCAAATCTATATCGGCAACACGACCGGTTTCGTCGCGGCTTCATACGTCAAAGCGGTGCCGAAAGGTTCTACGACGGCACCGTCAGGCTCGTCTGATGGACTAGCGAAGAGTCTTGCCGCCATCGCGGTCGCCAAAAAATATGTCGGCACGCCTTACATCTGGGCGTCCTCGAACCCGGCCAACGGTGGGTTCGACTGCTCCGGACTCATCTATTACGCCTACAATCAGGCAGGCTACAGCGTGCCCCGCACGAACGTCGCCACGTATTGGTCCGGATCTTATTTCGGGACACAGCTCAGCAAGACGTTCGTCCCGAAAGCGGGCGACCTCGTCTTCTTCGAGAACACGTACACGGCCGGCCCGTCACACATGGGCATCATGATCGATTCGGACACGTTCATCCATGCCGGGACGTACGGACTCGGCTACAACACGATCAGCAAAGAGCCATATTGGAAATCACGCGTCATCGGCTACAAACGACCGTGACCTTCGGCGCATTGGAAGACCCGACCTTTGTCGGGTTTTTTTTCGTGGGGCAGGATTTCCCTCGAAAGACTCGAACACGAAAGATAGAATGGGAAGAGAAAGAAGGAGGTGTCCGATGGGAAATAATCGATTCGCTAAAATTCCGTACCGAACTTACACGATGGCCCTCGCCGTCGCTTGTCTCATCGGCGTATTGTTATTCGGGCTCGGACTGAGCTATTACTGGAAAGAAAAGCACGTCGCCGTCGATGAAACGGTGCGCGACTTGAACCATGCCTCCGACTTGGCCGGGGTCGAGTCGTACCTCGTCTTGCATCACGCGGCCAAACTGTACGAGACGAACTCCGAGCAACCGACCGCCCTGTTGTCGGCCCCGTACCGTGAACGGGCGCTCCAATACAATCTTCAACTGCTCGACGACTTCGAGACCGGGGTCGATGAACGGGAACGGGACGCCCTGCTCCGTTTCTCCGAACAGCTCGAGGACACGTTGAACGAAGACGGGTCGAGCCGATTCGAGGCCGTACCGTTCGACGTCATCGCGTCGATCAATCGGCGCTGGCTCTACCAAGGTCTCGAGCGGACCGCCCAGGCGAACACGGCCTATGAATTGACCGACGCCGTCATGCGGATGCAGATGGCGTTCGTCGAAGGTGTGACGAATCTGCTCGCCGAGACACCAAACCGAGACCAGCTCGACTTCGAGGTCTCGACGATCGCGAACGAGGCTCGGCTGATCGAAGACATCGTCGCGACCGATCCGTCGCTGAAAACCAAATCGGTCGAAGACTTGATCGAGAGCGCGCTCGCACTCGGACGCGTGACGGCCGCCAATTCGACGCTCGAGGCCCGTTACGTCAACGGGACGAGCTTCTATGAGGACTCACACGCCGCCCTTCAAACCGTGCGGTCGACGGCAGATGACACGCTCATGGCCGAGCGTGACCGTTACGGGACGCTCGCCATCGCCGCCCTTCTCATCACGATGCTGTTGTCGGCGGGTCTTCTGCTCGCCCTCTGCTACACACGCAATATGTATGCCCACGACTTGGCGCACTTGAAGGCCCGTGCCCTCGCCATCGACCCGAGCGCGGAACCGGTCGCGGAATCATTCCCGCCGAACCATGACTTCCGCGGCATCGAGGACGAACTCCGCGAGATTGCCGTCAGTGTCCACTCGACGGTGCACACGCTCGAGACACAATCGGACGACCTGCTCCGGTATCATGAGCGCTGGTCGTCGCTCTTCTCCGAGACGGGACTCGCCATCGCCTTGATCGATGACACGTACGACTTCATCGAACGAAACGATGTGTTCCGCCAGTTCTTCGGGGAACGTAACTTATATGAGATCAACCAACTGTTCACCGACACGGGACGCCGCCTGTTGCGCGAGGCGCTCGCCGGGGTGACGGAGAACGGGACGAGCGCCCAGTTCATCTTGCATTTGAAAGGTGAGCACGTCCGCTTCTTGAACGTCAAGATCATCCCGCTCAAACGCGGCGAGACGCTCACCTATTACCTCATCCTCGAAGATGAGACCGAGCGTGTCGAGCGTGAGCGCAAAGTCGACCGGCTCGTCCGCTTCGACCTCGCCACCGAGCTCTATAACGAGTACGGTTTCCTCCGCGCGTGGGAGAAACAAGACATCGAAGGCACGTTCCTGTTGATCAAACTGAACGATTTCCATCACCTCGTCGACTGGTACGACCCGACGTATGCCGACCTGCTCATGACCGAGTTCGCCCGGCACGTTGAGGACCGGCTCGAGAAGTACGCGCACCACTTGTTCGGCCGCTACCGTGACGATACGCTCATGCTGTACGTGAAAGGGCTCCGTAACGTCGACGAGACCGAGTTGCTGGAGCTGTTCCCGACCGAGCTGTTGATCAACCAGAAACGCCAGACCGTGCATCTTCAAATCGGGGCGACCCATACGACGCCGAACTATAACGACTGCCTGTTCGAGGCGACAAAGGCTCTCCAACACGCCAAAGAGACGCGGACGCCGTTCGTCTGGTACGACTCGAGCATCCTCGCCCAGCTCCAATGGGCCGCCTTGATCGAACAGGCGCTCCCGGAGGCGATCGAACAAGGCCATATCACCGTCGCCTATCAGCCGCAAGTCGAGTTGAAGACGGGCCGTGTCGTCGGGGCCGAGGCGCTCGCACGCTGGCAGCACCCGGACATCGGCTACGTGCCGCCGAACGAGTTCGTCCGCATCGCCGAGCGGTCCGATCAAATCCTTTGGTTATCGCATTCGATCCTTGATTTGGTCGTGCAACAGCTCGTTTCCTGGCGCGATACCCCGTTCGCCGACATCTCGTTGTCGTACAACTTGTCGGCCCATTCCGTCGACCCGTCGATCGTCACGAAGCTGCGCGACTTGGTCGAGACGTATCCATGGCTCCCGGATCGGTTGAAGATCGAGCTGACCGAGTCGGCCGACATCATGTCACACACGAACGAGCTTGAGCGGCTCGAAGATATCGCCGACCTCGGCTATTGCCTGTCGATCGACGATTTCGGTACCGGCTACGCCTCGTTCGAAGCGATCTGGCACTTACCGATCCAAGAAGTGAAGATCGACCGCATGTACGTCAGCGGAAAAGCGAAGGACAGCACGTCGTTCCTCCGCGCCGTCTCCCGATTCGCGAGCGAACAAGAACTGACCTCGCTCGCCGAGGGGATCGAGACGAAGCAAGACTTGGATCGCATCCTCGCCGAAGGCGTCGAGCTTGGCCAAGGTTACTACTACGCCCCGGCCCTCGACACGATTGCGTTCGAGGCGTGGGTGAATGAAAAAAGAGGCCGTCTCGCCTAAGCGAGAGCCCCGTTCGACCGGCTGACACATGTCAGCCGGTTTTTCGTTTGAGGAGATTGAAGACGAGCTTCAGCGCGATCAACAGTCCGATGACAGGCAAGATGACGGGCAGCGAACCGCGCGGCAACAGACCGAACACGATGAACATCGTCATCCCAATGGCGAAGAACAGCTTGACGCCTCGCTCGTGTCCCTCGAACTTCTCCCAGCGCCAGACGAGAAGCAGTAACGTCAGCGGCGCGAACAAAAACGTCAAGAAGAAGAACGGCATATGACGTGTGTACCAGGGTTGGGTCATTTCAATCGTACCTCCTCATACAACGCCTCCGTCGCTTCGTTCGACTCCACGTTCACGTAGATCGGCTTGCCGCTCCAGTCGATGCGAACGGCGGCCTCGATGTCCCGGTCGAGAAAGACGAGCACGTCCTCCCCGCCTGTCGTCCGGAAGTGACCGGCCAAGCGTGAACCGACGGCGGCACCGTTCGTCCGGCGGTCGAGACTTGGCCGATATGTCAACGTGACGGTTTCGATGTCATCGTACAGAATCGTCTCGCTGTAGCTGCCCTCGATGACGAGCGCCGAGTCGGTGAACGTCACCTCGGTCGGTTGGTTGAACCAGAACAAGAGACCTCCGACAAAACCCAAGATGAGCGTCAAGACGAGGACGAGCGGGATGAGCCGTTTTTTGCCGCCGGGACGAAGTTTCCCGCGCTCATCAAAAATATTCCCGTCATACTTTTGGCTGCGCCAAAGCGTGACGACGACGAGCAAGACGATGAGCAGGAAGAACGGCTCGAGCGGAATGTCGAGACCAGACATGTCGATGGCAGCGATGACGAGAAAGATGCTTGCGATGCCGTAACACATGAAGCCAAGCAATCGTGCCACCGCCTTGATGTCGACGCGCGCCTTGTCCTCACGCTTCATCGTGTTATATCCCGAGATGAGGAAATGCCAGCCCAAGCGATGGACGGCAAATCCGAGCAAGAATAAAATGAGTGCTGCAATCACGAGTCCCCACATAGAGGTGTCCCCCTTTCTTCTATAGTGTACGAGAAAAATGGACCAAATGTTTCAAAATCATAAGGCGTGCCAATGACTTGGACGATATCTTATACTGGAATCAGAACGCTCAAGGAGGAATTCGATGTATCGGACAAAAGCAGACTTTCTACAAGATTGGACCAAGTCCTCGACCGGCACGCTCGACGTGCTCCGCGCCGTCACCGACGAGGCGCTCGGCCAGGAGATCGTCCCCGGTCATAACTCACTCGGCTGGATCGGTTGGCACGTGACGACCGCGCTCGGTTATTTCACGAACTTGCTCGGCTTCCGGCTGTCGGCCCTGAAGAGTTTGACACAACCGACCGACGCGGCACTGATCGCCGATCAATATGCGCGTTACGCCGATGAGATCGCGAAAGCGGCCGAACAGTTCTCGGACGAGTACCTGCTCGAAGAAGTCGACGTCCACGGCGCGAAGCAACCGCGCGGTGCCGTCTTGCGCATGATGATCGACCATCAGACGCACCACCGCGGCCAAATGACGGTGCTCCTCCGTCAAGCGGGACTCACGGTCCCTGGCGTCATGGGCCCGACGAAAGAACAGATGAAGGCGTGAAAAAAGGCGAGACCCCGCGGGGCCTCGCCTCTCGTCACATCGATGACGGCGTATTCGCCTTGTTTTGCATCCGGCCAATCCCTTCGTATTGGACAGTACCCGGGTCGCGTGCATATTTCCACGCGTTACGAGCGTCGATCAACCGTTTTGTCCGCATCCCGTCGAAAGCTTCCGGCTTCAAGTTGACGAGCTCGTCCCATTCCGTGACGAGGATGGCGACGTCCGCTCCTTTGAGCGCCGCCTCGACCGTCATCGCCTGTGGATAGTCCCACTTGGCGAGCGGGTCATAGCCGATGATATCGATTTCACGCAATGCCAAGTGACGAGCGAGCGTGACCGACGGTGCGTCACGCATATCGTCCGTACCCGGTTTGAAGGCGAGACCGAGGAAGGCGACCTTGAGGCCGCTCTTGTGCTCGACTTTCGAGGCGACGTAACCCATCTGGGCGTCGTTCGAGTGCATTGCGGCACTGATGACCGGCAAGTCGAGCCCGTTCTCGTGGGCGACGTTCAAGAGCGCGTGCATGTCTTTCGGGAAGCACGAGCCCCCGTAACCGAGGCCGGCGTTCAAGAACGAACGTCCGATGCGCGGGTCGAGACCCATCCCGTCGGCGATCGTCGTGATGTCCGCCCCCGCCTTGTCGGCGAGACGCGCCAAGTCGTTGATGAAACTGATTTTCGTGGCGAGAAACGCGTTCGAGGCGTACTTGATGAACTCCGCGTCAATCGGCGACGTGCAGACGAGCGGGACACCGAGGCGTCCATAGATGCCCGCGAGTTCCTCGCACATCTCGAAGTTGTCACTGCCGATGACGACACGGTGCGGTTTCAACACGTCGGCGAGCGCGCGCCCTTCTTGGAGAAACTCGGGGACGACGGCGAACGTGTGGGCCGGGTACATGATCGACAGCATGTCGGTCGTCCCCGGTGGCACGGTGCTACGGATGATGATCTTTTGTTTCGACTTCACCTCGGACAAGGCCGCGTCGACGAACGTCAAGTCACAGCTGCCGTCGCTCTTGCTCGGCGTACCGACCGCAAGGATGAGGTAGTCGACCGTTTCTGTGTCGGTGATCGAGTCTGTGAACGTGATCGATCCAGGATAGTCACGTAACACATCTGCCATGCCCGGCTCGTGGAACGGAACGTCCCCGCTCATGAGACGAAGCAGTCTCGGTTGATCTTTCTCGACACCGATGACCTCATGCCCCGCTTTCGCCAGTCCGCACAGGGTGGCCAGTCCGACATAGCCAAGGCCGATGATTCCAAATTTCACGATAATTCCTCCTTCAATAGTCTTCTCCTAACAGTAACGAAAAGCGGCGAGCAAGGGAAGGCTCTAACACTCTGTGAATATTCTCTGCTATAATGAGTCAAAATGAGGCTAGAAAGGAATAACCGCATGGGATTGCTCGCTTTCTTTTTGATTTCGCTGTTCGTGTTCTACTGGTTTCCTATTCGAGGTGGACTCAAGACTTTCCTGCTTATCTTGATCATGATCAGCGGATGGCTGTCGATTTTCGAGCTCGTCGCGATCATCGAAGCCCGTCCATGGGTCGCTGCCCCGGTCCTCGCGCTCATCGGTTTGTTCGTTTGGAAGTGGCGCAAAGACAGACAACAGAAACAAAACAAGCAACAAAGCATTTGACAGCGACGTCGAGTGCTTTTTTCAGTTGCCACATAACTTTTTTAAGAATGATGGGAAAGTATTTTTTTGATGCTATCATACTTGCATCACACCGTTTTTTTGAAAATAAGGGGAGACTATTATGACTTTTTACGGGCTCGACATCGCACCTTGGATCGAACCACTGTCCCAGTTCGTGTTTTGGTATCCGTTCTTCATGGCGCTGTTTTGGATCTCGGGCGCCCTCTTGTTCAGCTTGACGCGAGAGAAAGAGGAAGAACTCGACTTGAACGAGCGGGAATGGCCGCTCATCAGCATCTTGATTCCTTGTTATAACGAAGAAGAGACGATTGCCGAGACGATCGAGTACTTGGACCGGCTCACGTATCCGAATTTTGAGATCATCGCCGTCAACGATGGCAGCCGTGACAAGACCGGTGACATCCTCGTCGGTCTCGCCGATGAGTACGAGCGTTTGCGCGTCATCGACTGTCACGAGAACCGGGGCAAGGCGAACGCGTTACATATGGCCGCCCACGCCGCCCGCTCCGAGTATTTGCTCTGCGTCGACTCGGACGCGTTCCTGAGCGAAGAAGCCCCGTACTATCTCGTCCGTCACTTCTTGAACCGCGGCGAACGCGTCGGGGCCGTCACCGGAAACCCGCGCATCCGTAACCGCGACACGCTCCTCAGCCGGATGCAGCTCGTCGAATACTCGTCGATCATCGGCTCGATCAAACGCACACAGCGCGTCATGGGGAAAATCATGACCGTCTCCGGCGTCATCGTCATGTTCCGGAAGAAAGCATTGCTGTCGGTTGGGCTCTGGGACCGCGACATGATCACGGAAGACATCGCCGTCTCATGGAAGCTCCAGAAGAACTTCTGGGACATCCGCTACGAGCCGCGCGCCCTCTGTTGGATGCTCGTCCCGGAGTCGATCTCCGGCATTTGGAAACAGCGCGTACGCTGGTCGCAAGGCGGACAAGAAGTCGTCCTACGTCACTTCGACATCTTCAAAGACTGGCGCCAGCGCCGGATTTGGCCCGTCTATATCGAGCAGGTCGTCAGCGTCCTCTGGGCATACGCCTGGCTCATCGTCACGGTGTACCTGTTCGTGACGGCCGACACGATGCAAGATCTATTGATTTGGTTCACCTATAACTCGTTCGCGCTCGTTCTCGTCAGCCACGTCCAGTTGATCATCTCGCTCTGGAACGACGCCCGTTACGATAAAGTGTTCAAATATTACGTTTGGGCCGCTTGGTATCCGGTCATCTACTGGATGCTCAACACGTTCGTCGTCATCGCGGCGACGCCGAAAGCGATCAAGGCCCGTGTGAAAGGAGGTTATGCGACATGGAGTTCACCAGACCGGGGGACACGGAGAAGCAGCCTGTAAGTGAGTTATATGATTATGAGCAAGAGATTCTCGTCAAGACGAAACAGAACGTGTTCCGCAAAGGAATCGAGCTGTTGCTCACGGCCGTGTTCTGGTTTTACACGTTCATCGTCACGTGGTTCTTCTTGAGCGCCGTCCTGAACGTGAACGACCGCTATATCGCCATCCTCAAGACCGCCTTGAACGTCACGAACGCCGACATCCGCGAGCTGCTCTTCTTCGGGCTCGTCTCCTCGTTCGTCGCCGCTCTCCTTCTGTTCATTTGGCGGACGTACAACAAACGGAAATATGGACCGCTCAACCGGCGTCAGATGCCGAAAGACACGACGCTCGACGATTGGCTCGCCCTCGACTTGATGGAGCCCGAGGACATCCATCGCCTCCAGTCCGATAAAGTCATCGTCTTCGAGAAAAACCCGGTGAAAGAGTTGAAATGATGCGCTACTTCAAATGGATATTCGCGCTCCTATTGATTGGGGGCATCGCCTGGAAAGTATATGATGTGTCCTCGACGACACATGAAGAAGTGCCCGATGCGGCGCTCCTCCCCAAAGACAACGTCTGTCTCGGTCTCAATTACCACCGCGTCAAACGGCCGAACGCATGGAACAAGCTCGTCGAGTCCGTGACCGGCGCCTCCGAACTGGTTCGCTATAACGTCTACGCCGACGAGTTCGAGCAGCAGATGACATGGCTTCAAGACGAAGGCGTCCATTTCGCGACGCAAACTGACCTATCACGTTACCTTGCCGGCGAACCGATCCCAGACAAATGTGTCTGGCTCTCGTTCGATGACGTCGATCATACCGTCTACGAGAACGCGTTCCCGATTTTACGAGACAAACAAATCCCGTTCACGCTGTTCATCATCACCGGTCACGTCGGCGAGGCGTTCCAAAACTTGGACCTCGCCCCGTGGACCGAATTGAAGGATATGCAGGACAGTGGACTCGCCGACTTCGGGACGCATACGCATGACATGCATTATGTCGAAGACGGGGGCGCCGTGTTCTTGCCGGAAGACAGGCAAGACGAACTGCGGCAAGATTTGGAGACGAGTGTCGCCGCCATCGAGTCAGAGCTCGGGACGCGCGTCACGACGATCGCCTATCCGTTCGGCAACACGAGCGATGCGGTCACCGAAACGGTACAAGACCTCGGTTTTGAGCAGGCTTTCATCTTGAGCCCGAACCCGATCACGCCGGACAACGATCCGTTTTACATGAACCGATACTTGCTCGACGCCGAACTGTTCGAGTTCTTCGTCAAACCGTATTTCGAGAATTGATGATGCAACCCCTCGTCGCCGGACGAGGGGTTGTTTTAGTTCTCGGGGAGTTCGACTTGATCACCGACCTCGATCGTTCCATCCATGACGTGTTCCATCTCGTCTAAGCTGAACGCGTCCACGAGCTGGATGCCGTCGACGTACACCGTCGGCACGTACTTGACACCTAAGTCCCGCGTGAACAGCCGTGAGTTCTGGATGCCGATATCGACGTGGTTCTCAAGCAGTTCGTCCACATTCAGGTTGAACTCAGAGGCGATTTTTTGGACATGGGCTTCCGTCCCGAAGCCGTCCGACCCCGAGTCGTGTCCGATGGCGCGCTGCACTTCATAGTAACGGTCCGGGATGAGCCGTTCCACGTTATAATCCACGTTCGCGAGCAGTTGTGACTGTTCGTTCAACAGGACAAGCGGCTGTCCTTTGAACGTCGCCTCGCCCGTGTCAATCCAGCGCTCCTCGATCTCCGGTAGTACCTCTTCCATCCACTTCTTGCACCACGGGCAGCTGTAGTCGAAGACGAACACGATCTCGTGCTTGCCTTCCCCGAGCGCGACCTTGTCCTCGAGCGGAAGCTCGTACTTCGTGTATGTATGCAGCTTCGTCGACTCGACGGCCTCACTTTGGCTGCAGGCAGAAAGGATCAGGATGAGTCCGACGAATAGTAGATAAAATCGTTTCATGTATAAACCTCCATTTGCTCATTAATTCACATATTTAGTTATACCATGTCTGCCCGACAGACTCGAGTGACGTTATCGTGAAGTTCATCATAAGAAACGACACATAAGAAAACGAGCGGACCCTATGGCCCGCTCGTGTCATTTGACGACGCGTGTCGTCTTTTTCAATTCTTGATACCCGCTCTGTGTCATCTTCACGGTGACGGTCACGCCTGGTTTCTGGCGTGAGATTGTCAGCCTATAGTTTCCTTTTGAATCGACTTTCGCGGTCTTGCTGATGAGCCTTGTCCCGACATACGCCTTGACCGTCGCCCCTTTATTCCCTTTTCCGGTGATGATGTTAGACGTCGACTTCACCGAGTTGACGCTGAACGTCCGGAACGTGTTTAGGACTTTTCTCGAGGCTGTGCTCGACATGTTCCCGGCCGCGTCTTTCGCGCGTACAGAGACAGTCGCTCCTGGCTTCGTCGTCTTCACGTTATAGCGATATGAACCGCCACTCGATGCTTTCGTCGTGTATGTGCGTCCGTTATACGTAATATAAACGGTCGCGCCTTTCTCTGCTTTCCCCGACACATACGTCGATTTGTTTGTGAGCGTCGAGACAGTCGGTTTCGTCGGCGCTACACGATCCTTAACTTTCAACGTCGAAGTTTTAGTTCCACCGAATGCGTCTTTGGCTACAACCTTAAGTGTTTCGTTTGCTACTGGATAGCGATACAAGACGACCGCGAACTTCCCATCTTTGTCCGCACGGTTTGTACCAACTTTTTTACCCACTGTATCATACACATCGATTGTAATGAACTTGTCTGCATATCCTGTAAGACTCTTTCTGTTATTAGAAGATTCAAGTTTATTTGGAGCGATTACTTTAGATGGGCCAGTCAAACGTTTTGAGAACTCATACTTAGTCGTGCCATCGGGATTTTTCATTATGAGTTTTACATCCAACGGGAACGATACTTTTCTATTCGTTTGAATAAGACTAGTGTATGGGTTGTATCTATTTTCATTTCCGGTCCACTTTTGTCCATTCAAATAGATTTGGTAATGTTGATAAGACAACTTCCGATTTTCGTTAGCAAACCAAATCTTCGAACCATCTTGATTGACTCGAATATCACCGACCCGATGATCCATGGCACGAATATATTCTTGTACTTTATTTCCTGCCAAATCAGTCATAATCAATCGAATCGAACTTGAGTGAACCGAGAACGGGTAATCTAACCCTATTTTAAAATACCCTTCTGCATTTGCTGTTGTAAGTTTCGCCAAGTGCCCGCTTCCGATTTGAATTTTTGTGAATGGCTCTGTCTTGCCTGCTATGAATTGATCTCCATATAGAATTGGATTAATTCCTCTTGGGTTAGGCGGTGTAGTGTCTTTAACAATAAATGTGGTCGGTTCCGCTACTAATCCAGCCACGTTTTCCCCTTCGATAACAATTTTATCGATTCCAAGTTCTTTAAGTGTCTTATTTCCCTCATCATCGAACAAAACTACAAAGCGTTGACCTTTCCATGATTTTTTACTATCGATATCCACAATTTTAGTTTTAAGTAATTTACTCTTTGAATAATAAGAGACACTCAATTTTTTTAAAGCATCATCTGACTTCACACTTATCTCAGGATACTCTTCTGGTATTATTAATTCTCTGTAAATTGTGAATACTGGAGATGTGATGTCTTGAGGTGTAATCACGAAGTTAGCCCGATCAGATTGATTGTCTCGTTCAACCGAAATAGTAATTGGTAAATCTAGCTTAGACTTTTTAGCAAAGGTGAAGTTTCCATTTGAATCTGCCGTTAATTGCTGAACCGGTAAATTGAAATCATTTAGATTGTATTGAGATTCATGTATCTTAACCGTTGCATTCGGCTCCGTCTTACCTTTAATCGTTTGTTCGCCTTCAATAAAATTCTCAAATGTCGGCTGGGAAATCGGATTGAAGATTCCTTCAACAAACTTTGATTCACGATTTTCATCGACATAAACTCTTACCTTATATTTATCACCAGTTTGAAGTTTATCGACTTGCTTCCCTTCTGGGCCAATCGGTTCATTGTAGACTTCAATCTCACCATTCTTTTTCTCGATTTGTGCCTCTACATATAGTTGAGATGTTGTCGAGAAATCACTAGAAATCGAGAGAGAGTTGTCAATCGTCTTAATGATTGGACTCGGTAATAGTCGCTTGTCTTCTATTTCTATCGATTTGATTAATTGCCAATCTCCAGTTTGTTGAACCACATAAACGTCATATGATCCAGAATGAAACTTCGGCAATTCAATTTGAAGATCCCCTTGTGTATCTGAAGTTGAGTGCAGCTCACCGTAATGTTGATTTTGATATTTAATCACAAAGTCTTTGTTAGGGTATGTCTTCGCCACTAGTTTGCTTTGTTCGGATGTGACTGGATTAACGACCTCAAACTTAAATTGGTTCACGTCAAACGCCATTTCCCGTTCGAACTTAGCAACCACCTCTCCATTACGTATGACCTCAATCAAACGGAATGGGGATTTTCCAATTTCTACATAGTTCGAAATTCTTCCCATACTATCGGAAGTCGCTATTACTTTCCCATCAACCTTAACAACAGCATCAGGGAATGTGTATCCTGTTAAATCATAAATATTGAATTCACTTAACGAATAAAACGGGATTACAGCTGAAGCTTGAAACGGTTTTACCATTGTTGGTCCTACTAGTTCTGTATTTGTCGTAGGCTCAACAATTTTATAATTAAAACCGTCTAATACTTCTTTCTCTTGTAAAGGGACATAGTTGTGAAAATCACCATCTTCATCGGCTGTAAATTCATATTCCATGCCTGCCCCTGTTACAAATTTGAGTTTCAAGTAAGGAACTGTTTTCCCAGTAATGTAACCCGAGCCATAGTCAAACAGATTGGATTGGAACAAGTAACTCGGTTTATCATTCACGTTTTGAACCGTCGTTGTGGTGCTACGATTGCCATTGTACTGTGAATAAAACTTCACTTCTTGGGCTGCTTTTAGCGGAATAGACAACTTATTAATCCCACTGTAAGAACGCCCGTCATAAATGGCTACAATCGTATGATCATCTCGTGCTGAGAACTTCATTTCATTATTGTAGATTCCAAGATATTGTGCCGGATGCACATTTGTCGATAAATCCTCAGAAGCGTATGCAGTCCACTTCCATTCTGCATAACCTTCTTTTGTGATTTGATACAAATGGATTTCCGAACTCGTCATTTTGTTAGTAAGGGTATACGTAAACTGCCCCGTCGTATTCGTTTGGAGGTTCACTAATTGACCGTCCACGTTTAACTGAACTTGAGTGTTTGGCTCTGCTTGCCCGGTGATTACTTTACTGTCCTTGCTAAAAGGATCAATATTATACGTTGTTGCTCCGTGCACACTTTCGCCCATTGGATAGAACGAAAATGTTCCAATCACTAGACACATAATGAATGTAAGCATAGCGATTTTCGATTTCATGATTCTCATTTTCTTGCCGCCTTTTTCTATTCGAATTAAATCCTTATAAAATATATCACCTCCTTCAAATGTTTATCTTTTCACTTTTATAGAACAGGTGAATTCAGCATGACAAAAAACGACAAAAAGAATTGCGCCCGAGTTTTTCTAACTCAAGTGCAATTCTTTTTGAGGTTCTCTCCTAGTTTCATTCCCCATAAACGCCTCCATCGTTGCCGCCGTATCCGACGAGATACCGTCCTTCTTCACGACTTTACCGACCGTCTGCAAGATGATTTTCCAGTCGTTGAGAAACGTGATGTTGTTGACGTATTTCACGTCGAGCGCGAAACGATCCGGCCATGACAGCCGGTTCCGTCCGTTCACTTGGGCGAGGCCTGTCAGTCCAGGCCGGACGTCGTGACGTCGGCGCTGCTCCTCGTTATAACGCGGTAAATACTCGACGAGCAACGGGCGCGGTCCGACGATGGCGATGTCACCCTTGACAATGTTGAGCAGACTCGGCAGCTCATCGAGACTGAGCGACCGGAGCGTCTGACCGAACGGGGTCAACCGTACCTCGTCCGGTAGCAGCTCGCCGTGCTCATCCCGCTCATCGGTCATCGTCCGAAACTTCATCATCTCGAAGATGACGCCGTCTTTCCCGGGACGTTTTTGTTTGAACAGCACCGGTCCTCCGAGCTTCCACTTGATGAGACCCGCGACCGTCACGAGGACGGGACTTAAAACAAGCAGTGAGATCGTCGCAAGAATCATGTCTTGCGGACGTTTCACAAAACGTGCATACATGGGAACTCCCTCCTATCGGAACGAAGAATACATCGAGTCGTAGTAGGATTGATACGCACCGGATACAATCCGTTCAATCCATTCAGGATGCTCCACATACCATTGAATCGTCTCGACGATTCCATCTTCAAATCGATATCGCGGGGTCCATCCGAGTTCGTCGGCCATCTTGGTCGCGTCGATCGCGTAACGTCGATCGTGTCCCGGACGGTCTTTCACGAATTGAATCAACTCGTCTGACTGTCCGAACGCTTTAAGGATGATGTGAACGAGCTCCAAGTTTGTTTTTTCATTATGCCCCCCGATGTTGTAAACCTCACCGAACCTTCCGTTCTCTCGAACAACATCGATGGCCTCACAGTGATCGCTTACATACAACCAATCCCGAATCTGTTGCCCGTCGCCGTAAACCGGTAACGGCAAGTTCGACATACAGTTATGAATCATGAGCGGAATGAGCTTCTCTGGGAACTGGTACGGCCCATAGTTGTTGCTGCATCGCGTCGTCTTGACCGGCAACCCGTACGTCTCGTGATAAGCCCGAACGAGCAGGTCAGAGCTCGCTTTCGAGGCCGAATACGGGCTGTTCGGGGCAATCGGCGAGTCCTCGGTGAAATAACCGGTCGCGCCGAGTGACCCGTACACTTCATCCGTCGACACATGGACAAAACAGACGCCTGCCTCATACTCCCGGCTGTACTTATCATCAGGGGCGACTTTCCAATGACGCATCGCCGTGTCGAGCAGCACTTGCGTCCCGAGAACGTTTGTCGTCAAAAACAGTTCAGGCTCGGTGATGCTACGGTCCACATGCGATTCTGCTGCGAAGTGGACGACTTCATCGACTTCATACTTCGTGAACAATCGGTCCATTGCTTGCCGATCACGAATGTCGGTTTTCTCGAAATGGTAGAGGGGATCTGCCTCGAACTCCCGAAGGTTCTCGAGATTCCCTGCATACGTGAGCGCATCGACGTTAAGAATGCGGTACGCTGGATGTTTTGCCCGCAAGTGTTTTATGAAATTTGAACCGATGAACCCGGCTCCGCCAGTCACTAGGATTGTTCGCATCCGTTCTCTCTCCTTCCTCGACGAGTGATAAGAGATATTGTCCATAATCGGTCATCTTGAGCGTCAAACCGATATCCTTCAACTCGTCTCGTGTGATGAATCCGCGACGCCAGGCGATTTCTTCGAGACAGGCGATGTAATAACCTTGCCGCTCTTGGACCGTTTGGACGAACACGGACGCTTTGATCATACCTTCTGGCGTTCCGGTGTCGAGCCATGCCATCCCTCGTCCGAACAGCACGACGTTCAACTCCCCGCGCTCGAGATACATGTTGTTGATCGACGTGATTTCAAGTTCGCCCCTTGCGGAAGGTTCGACACGTTTGGCGAATTCGACAACTTGATTGTCGTAGAAGTATAGTCCCGGGACCGCATAATTCGATTTTGGGGCCGCCGGTTTTTCTTCAATCGAGACGACCCGGTTTTCGGCATCGAATTCGACGACACCAAAGGCTCGCGGATCTTTTACCGGGTAGCCAAAGACAGTCGCCCCTTGTTTTTTCGCTTGCGCGTGTTTCAAGAAGCGCGTCAAATCGGGTCCGTAAAACACGTTATCCCCTAAGATGAGACAGACCGAATCATCGCCGATAAAATCCGCTCCTAGAATAAAGGCGTCGGCCAGTCCGACCGGCTTCGTCTGCACTTTATAGGAAATGTCGATGCCGAGCTGATGGCCGTCCCCGAACAGACGCTCATATCCACCGATATCTTGCGGGGTCGAAATGAGCAGGATTTCTCGAATCCCCGCTAACATCAACACGGACATCGGATAGTAAATCAACGGTTTATCGTAGATCGGTAACAGTTGTTTGGAGACGGCCTTTGTCATCGGATAGAGGCGCGTTCCGTTCCCGCCTGCTAATATGATGCCTTTCATCGTTTCATCATCCTTTCTTGAATCACCGTGCAAATCCGTGTCACGTCTTCTGCGGCAAGGTCTGGATAAAGCGGAAGTGTCAGCACCCGCTCGGCAATCTCACGGGCGACGGGGGTGCTGCGGCTCGCAAACCGGTTCTGATTCCACGCATAATCCGTCACGAGCGGATAGAAATACTTCCGGGTGAAGATACCTTCCTTCGCCAAGGCGTCATGCAGCTCATCCCGTCGATTCTCCTCCGCCGTCAAGATGATGGGATAATAGGAATGGTTCGTTTTGACGCCGGGTTGAGGTGTCAGGATTCGAATCCCTTGGACGTTTTTGAGTAACGCGTCATATTGCTCACGCACGCGTTTCCGACGCATGATCGTCTCCTCGATATGACGCAAGTTACATAACCCCATCGCAGCCTGAAACTCATTCATTTTGGCGTTTCCACCCGGCTCTTGAACCGTTTCCGGGCCAGTAATGCCAAAGTTTTTCAACTGATCGAAACGGGGCTTCAAGGCCGGGTCATTGTACGTCAAGGCGCCACCTTCAATCGTATGGAACACTTTCGTGGCGTGGAAACTGAACATCGAGACGTCCCCGAACGAGCCGATTCCTCGACCGTTCACGTTGACGCCGAACGTATGGGCCGCGTCATAGATCACTTTCAGGTTGTGTTGCTTGGCAATCGCTTCGATTGCCTCGACGTCGCATACATTTCCGTACACATGGACGGGTAGGATGGCCGAGGTTTTCGTCGTGATCAGTCGCTCTAATTTGGAAGCGTCGAGTGTAAAGTCGTCTGGACGGATATCCCCGTACACGGGTGTCAGCCCTTTACGGATTAAGGCGTGACTCGTCGAAGCAAAGGTAAAAGGGGTCGTGATGACTTCTCCCGTCAATCCGAATGCCTCGATTGCCGTCTCGAGTGCCAAGTGTCCGTTCGTGAACAGGGATACATGCTCGACTCCTAAATAATCAATCAACTCATGCTCGAGTTGCTGATGTTTGGCGCCGTTGTTCGTCAACCATCCCGATGCCCACAACTCACGAATCTCATCCGTATACTCTTCAAATGATGGGAGTATCGATTTGGTGACGGGAATAGCTTCTGGCGGACGGTCAGGCTGATTTGATGCTGGATGAGCCGGAAATGCGGCGGATTGGATATCGACGATGTGTAGCATAAGGCACCTCCTAGGTCACTTGGCGATTCGAGACGAGTGCGTACCGTTCAAGCATGAATTGGATTTCCAGTTTGGAACAATGCATCATCACGTCGATGATGGACAAGTTCGGTTGGAACGTATAGGGCCCTTGATCGTACGTGATTGAATCGGTCTTGATAAACGATAGATCAATCCTTGCCTGTTCGAACACATCGGCATCATACAAGCACATTCCGTTGATCGCATTCACGTAATGCGTCGCCCTTAACTGTTCACACATCTTGATAATCCTCGCTTGGCCCTTCAATCCGAATCCAGCGTTCAACTCCGACGAAAGAATGAATGTCGTCGAGATGCCGAGATACCGTGCGACTTCCCCGATGCCGTTTGCCAAATACTTCCCGACGTTTCGTTCGGGATGACGAATCACTCGTTCGAGCAATGGGAAGACGTGTTCGAACTGAGGGGCTTTGTGATAGGCGTGTCGCAACAGTTTCAACTGTTGTTCGGCAATCTCATCCGGTTGTGCCCGTTCATGGTCGCAAATCAAACGATTTTGGCTCATCTTTTGAATTGATAACGTGAACGGGTGAGGGTTTCCATCAATCAGGACACGATTTCGATGAATCCACCCTTTTTTGATGAAATGAACGTCGTCATACAAAACGAATGTATCGACCGCATGGATCAACTGGAAGTACCCGATATAAGGGAAGAAGTAAGGTTGCATGATGCCCACGTTCATGACGTCTCTCCTTTACGAAATGATTTGTTTCGCGCGTAACGTGTCATAGTATCCTTTGGCCGTGACATCGTTTCGATGGAACTTGACGAGTTCCCGCGATAACATGCCATGTTCGATGAGACGCTCCGGATGTTCGAGGTACTGTTCAATCCCTCGTTCGATCGATTCGACCGTGATGTCACACATGTAGCAGTTCTTTCCGTCTACGGAGTGATGGGAGACGTTATTGATTTGATCGCTGATGACGACCCCCATGCCTGAGGCTCTCGCTTCGATGATGGTCCCGTTCCCGTTCGAATACGTGGCCGGCAGGACCAAGATATCCGCTTGTTCATACACTTTCGGCATCTCGTCCCACGCCCGGATCTCATCTAAGAAGTGGACGTTCTTCAAATCGTGCTCTGCGATATATGCTTTACACGCCTCGAGTTGTTGTCCTGAATTGTTCAAATAGAGTTCGAGGGAATAGCGTTTTGATAAATTCCGATATGCTTCTAACACGAGCAGCGGCTGATAGCGTTCGACGAGACGATTCGCAAACAAAAGTTTGAACGTGTCGCCTGGCTGTTTCCGTCTCAACCCATGATCGAAGTAAGCATCAATGTCCTGTGCATATGTCGCATGCACAACTTTTTCAGGATCAAACCCGAGATGGTCCTTGAATTGCTCGACCGCTACCGTCCCCATCCCGAAATATAAGTCGGCATCCTTGAACATCCAGTGCAACAGTTTCGTTTTATATGGATTGTCTTGAGGATTCGTGAGCCGATCAGAAGGGTCGTCGTCATTTTGTAGCGGACGAATCGGTTCACTCATGACGACGGTCTTGATTCCGAACAGTTTTGCCACTCTCACGATGCCGGCATGTCCAGCCATGAATCCGCCGAGTAGGATGACATCCGGTTTGAACCGAATCAGCTCTGGGATCAATCCGAGCGAGAGATAACCGAGTTTTGGAAACCACTTCGTGTGTTTTAAGATTTGACACTTCTCGCCGAGCGGGATTTTCCACCAGTCCGGCCGATTTTGATCGAGGTGTTCATAAAACCAAAATTCAGCGTCAAAATATTCTTCCAAGGCGTAGCACAGTTTCACTT
The DNA here is from genome assembly GCF_005960665.1 of Exiguobacterium mexicanum. Lineage (GTDB taxonomy): Bacteria > Bacillota > Bacilli > Exiguobacteriales > Exiguobacteriaceae > Exiguobacterium > Exiguobacterium mexicanum_A. Next base: position 497,403 of record NZ_CP040676.1, on the reverse strand, counting down.
GATAAGGGGAAGCGATATTCCCGATAAAGACGAGTTTTTGTTTCATCGTTCACCCTCCCTTACGGTTTGACGGGGGTCGGTCGTGCCTTTCCATACCTCGCGTCGGACATAATCCGTGTACGAGATCAAAATCCGTACCACTTTGTCCGAGACGTTCGGCATGCTGTAGTCACTGACGAGGCGAGGCCGCTCCTGCTCCATGACGACCGACAATCCTTGTAAGATTCGCTCTTTCTCAAGCCCGACCATCAAGACGGCCCCTTCTTCCATCGCCTCCGGCCGCTCATGCGTCTCTCGGATATTCAATCCTCTCAATCCAAGGATGGAAGACTCTTCGCTGATTGTCCCGCTGTCACTGAGCACCGCTTTAGCATGCAGTTGAAGGTGGTTATAGTCGACAAATCCGAGCGGCTTGAGGAGCCGGACCAGCGGATGGAACGAGACGTTCAATTCATGAATCCGCTTCATCGTCCGTGGATGGGTGCTGACGATGACCGGTAGTCCATACTGCCCCGCGATTGCGTTCAAACTGTCGACAAGTGCCAAGAAGTGTTTGTCGGAGTTGACGTTCTCTTCTCGATGCGCCGAGACGATGAAGTAGTGGTCCGGAGTCAGTTCAAGCCGGCTCAGCACATCTGACTGTTCAATCGCCTCTCGTTTCGACATCAACACCTCGAACATCGGGCTTCCCGTCTTGATGATTCGTTCCGCCGGGAGCCCTTCTCGGAGAAGGTATTCCCGGGCGATATCGCTGTACGTCAAATTCACGTCCGCGGTATGGTCGACAATCTTCCGATTGATTTCTTCCGGAACGCGTTGGTCGAAGCAGCGGTTGCCGGCCTCCATATGGAAAATCGGGATTTTCCGGCGTTTGGCCGCGATTGCCGCAAGACAAGAATTTGTATCTCCGAGAATCAACACCGCATCCGGACGTTCGAGTTCAAGCACGGGATCGACTTGGATGAGAATGTTACCAATCGTCTCAATCGGGCTGCCCGTCGCAGAATTAAGAAAGTAATCGGGTTTTCGCAAAGAGAAATCCTCGAAAAACACTTCATTTAATTCATAGTCATAATTTTGTCCCGTATGCACGAGGACGTGCTCGATGGCCTCAGAGTGTTCCAGTTTATGAATAACGGCCGACAGGCGTATGATTTCGGGACGCGTCCCGACGATAGTCATCACTTTGAGTCGTTTCATCTTGCACCTCCATAAAGTATGTGTCCGGGTTGTTCGGGTCATAGGCCTCATTCACCCACATGACGGTCACCAAGTCGGTCGTTCCGATGTTTTCAATGTTGTGCGTATAGCCGGTTGGGATATCGAGCACACGCATCATCTCTCCCGTGACGTGATACGTATGGACCTCGTTCTCTCCGACCTTGCGGAAACGAATCAACGCCTCGCCGCTGACCACGAGGAACTTTTCATTTTTCGTGTGGTGCCAGTGGTTCCCTTTCGTGATCCCGGGCTTGGCAACGTTGACGGACACTTGTCCCCGGTCAGGTGTCCGGATGAATTCAGTGAACGACCCGCGTGCATCTTCATTCAACTTCAAGTCATAAGCGAAGCTGTCGACAGGCAAGTAACTGAGGTACGTGCTGTACAGTTGCTTCGTAAACACATCCTCTAAATTCGGGACGGCCAAGCTCTGGCGACTTTCTTTGAATGTCTGTAACAAGTCGGCGATTCGGCCGAGCTCGATTGGCGGATGGACTGCAACTTCTTCCTCATACACGGCCGGTGTTTGTCCTCTCACGTCGAGCAAGCCGATCAACGCATCGATCACGTCATCGATATACGCCAGTTGCACGGTGCGTGCCAGGTCGTGAATTTCTATCGGCAAGTCTCGTGCGACCCGATAACAAAACGTCGCGACGACACTGTTATAGTTCGGCCGGCCCCACTTTCCAAACAGGTTCGGGAAACGGAACAGATAGATGGTGCGTCCCGTCGTCTCATATTCGGCTCTCAGCACACGCTCCGCCGCGAGTTTGCTTCGTCCGTACGGATTGTCCTGGGCCGCTTGAATCGACGAGGCAAACATAATCGGCGCGTCATTGGCATGCGCGGTCAGTGCTGCGACCAAGCGCTCGGTCGACCCGGTGTTTCCTTCCGCAAAGTCGGATTCCGTTTCCGAGCGGTTCACCCCGGCCAAATGGTAGACGAACTCGGCCGTTCGGCAAAACTGCTGAAACAACGCTTCTGGTGTATCGCGTGTGCACGAGTACACGTCATGTCCCCGTGCGGTCAATTCTGCGACCAGATTCTTACCGATGAATCCAGATGCTCCGGTGACGAGAATCTTCATGATACTTTCACCCAGCTCGCAAGTTCTTGTTGGATGTAAGGAAGAGTCAATAACAGTTGCTTCACTTGCTCGACGTTCAACTGTTCTGTATTGGCCGAATTATATTCACCCTCGACCGTCAATTGCTTGCTACCCTCATTGAAGTATTTATCGTAGTTCAAGTCGCGTGTATCGGCCGGGACGCGGTAGAAGCCGCCCATATCTTCTGCGACGACATTCTCTTCTCGTGTCAACAGCGTCTCGTATGACTTCTCACCATGCCGTGTGCCGATGACTTTAATCGGGTTGTTCGCTTGGAACAGCTCGAGCAACGCTTGCGCCAATACCCCGATCGTCGACGCCGGTGACTTTTGGACCATGATGTCTCCCGCGTGTGCATTCTGGAAGGCGAAGACGACAAGTTCGACCGCGTCTTCGAGACTCATCAAGAAACGTGTCATGAACGGGTCGGTCACGGTCAACGGTTCACCTCGTTTGATTTGATCGACGAAGAGTGGAATGACAGAACCCCGTGATGCCATGACGTTTCCGTAGCGCGTGCCGCAAATCAACGTCTGCTCCGGTCCGACGGCTTTCGCTTTGGCGACGAATACTTTTTCCATCATCGCCTTAGAAATGCCCATCGCATTGATTGGATAGGCCGCCTTGTCGGTCGATAGGCAAATGACTTTTTGAACTTGTTGCTCGATGGCCGCGTTCAAGACGTTGTCCGTTCCCAACACGTTCGTTTTCACTGCCTCTAGTGGGAAGAACTCACAGGAAGGGACTTGTTTCAACGCCGCGGCGTGGAATACATAATCGACACCGTACATCGCGTTTCGCACACTGTTCACATCACGGACGTCACCGATATAAAATTTGAGTTTGTCGTCATGATACAGTTTACGCATGTCGTCCTGTTTCTTCTCGTCTCGTGAAAAGATACGAATCTCTTTAATATCAGTTTTCAGAAAGCGCTGCATAACGGCGTTTCCGAATGATCCGGTTCCTCCAGTAATCAATAACGTCTTGTCTGTAAACATTGCAAATCCTCTCCTTTTCATGATGTCAGTTGCTTCTAAAGGTGATGGGAAAGTTGGGTTGGAAACAATTGCAATGACGTTGATACTATCGTGTTACCCGTCTCATTATGAGAATAGGAAAGAAATGTTTATCATTTTTTTGAAAGATGACATGTCTAATGTTTGCGTCCTATGAAAAAAGACACCCCGTTCAGGATGTCTTCGATGCATGACGGACAAACCCACGCAACAATTCTTTTTCATCATCCCGAAACGTGAACATCCATAGAAAGATAAAGTAGACGAGACCGAGCACAACAGCTTTAAAGAGGAAGTGAATGAGTGAATCGACAGGCAGATATCGTTGGAATAAGAAGCCGGAAATTCCTAGAAAAATTAAGGCCGGCGCAATCTTCACATGACATTCGTAGAAGAATTTCCACATATTCAATTTCAAGACACGTAAGTACACCAGGTTCATAAATATGACGGTACCAACCAAATTCCCAATCAAGATGGCAATGGCAGCACCGATTGCACCATAATGCGGCGACAAGATAAGCGATAAAATCACACTGACCGTTGCGACAATGAGGGATGCGAACGCCCGATACTTAATTTGATTGACGGCAATTAACGTCGTATAGGCGATTTCTTGCGTCAATGTGATGAGCCCCGGAAGAATGAGTAGCAACGCAACCACATAGGATGGAAAGAAGTCCGGTCCGACCCAAAGTCCGATGAACTCCCGACCCATCGTCGCAAAACTGATGATAATCAAGCCGACGATATACAATTGGATACGTCCGACACGAATCAACAAATGATCCAATTCGGACTGACGATTATAGGTCGTCATTCGCGTGACTTTCGGGAGGAATAGAGATCCAATCGCTGATGATATTGTCCAAACGTATCCTTCAATGACCATCCCGATTGAGAATAAAGCGATGGACGCACTACTCGCTAAAGCCCCGAGAATCGTCGGGGTGATGTTTAAAATGAAACGCTGCGCGATAGCGATGACTGTCGTCCAGGAGGAGAAAGAAAAGATATCCCGGTACATTGAACGACTGTTGTGTAAAAAATCAATCGCTGTCTCCGTTTTACGGAGCAAGTAGATGCCTTTCCCGATAATGATGGATAACCCGACAATGGCATTGACAAAAACGAGCGCATACAAGCCAAACCCGAACAAAAGCGCTCCAATCATTAAAACGACAGTCGACACTTTCTCAATCAAGTTGAACCAGTTGAGGACGACAAATCGCTCATTGGCGATAAAAATTCCATTGAACGGTTTGGTCGGAAACAAGACGACGATGTAAAAACCGACCATGATGTACAACACTTGGAGCGTCTCGACTTCAGCAGGCGATAGGCTTGCGTAAATCGTGTCGATCATTACATAGACCCCAATCAGAACGAGGCCAATCAACAGCGCGATGCCAATAAAAAGTTTGAACGCGACACCTAGAAAACGGGACGCTCCTTCTGAATCTCCGAGCGCATGATATTTTGACAGGAAGCGTGACACCGCCGCCTCCAAGCCGAAATCTAGCGCGAAGATGCTGACGAGCGACAGCGATAGCATATAGAGTCCATAGTTCGCCTTCCCGATTTCCGCAATCATCCATGGTGTGTAGAACAGCCCGGCGAGGATATTAAATCCGATGGCGATGTAAGACATGAGTACACCGATTTTGATTTGTCGTGAACTTTTTTGTTCATCAAACTCCACTTTCGTCGTCACCAGATTCCCCTCCCCTTATTTCTGTTGCCAAAAGAACATATAAAGTGGTTCGTTACGGACAAACAAGAGCAGCAGCATCGTGATGGCCACGTAATAGACGAGCAGGCGCTCCCGACGTTCGAAGGAACGAATCAGTTCTGGGATCAACAACATGACGAAGATAGAAAAATATTGGACGATCCGCATCATAGAAGGGTTGATAAACGTTAGTGGCAGAAAACAAAGTGCCAATAACAAGGCATTCAAATAATGAGTCACGTTCGGATTGACCGCAATCATCTGTTCACGACGCCAAAGCGAGACAATCGTGATTAAAATCATAATCATAGAGAAGTTAAATGTACCTGCTCCCGTATAATATTCGTATTCGTTGTACCCACTAATGGTTCGGAAAAATTCGAACAGTTGGACACGAAACACGAACAAGAACGGAATCAATGCGCCCATAAAAAGTAGATACTTCGGCGTGATGGCTTTCGTCGCCAAGAAATAAAATGGGAGAAAAACGAGTGCAGATTTGTGAATCGTCGCCGCAAGCAGTACGACCCCGAGAAACGGCCAAAATCGTCTCGTTTGAATGAAGTAGTAACCAATCAATACGGCGATGGCCGTTGCAATCGTTTGGCGAATGCCAGTGATGGCAAAGAAGGCGTAAAACAAGGTCGAGAAAATCAGGAAGCTCAGCAGCGGCTCGGTCGAGTTGCGATAAATCCAAATCCCAAACGGAATGAGGAACAAAAGTGCGACCGTCAGTAAATACCATTGATAATTTTCGGTCGCAAGTTGTATCATTTTCTGCAATAAATAGTAACCAGGATCTCGACCATCCCCATCTCCAAATACGACGTCGACAAAATTTTGACCCAATCGGTCCCATGAGATTCTCTTCGTCTCATCAAACATCCATTTGTATTGCATCGTGTCAGCTCCGACACTGAAGTGACGAAAGCCTGACAATAGAATCCATTGCCCCGTCGCAATCGTCACAAACAGCAACTTACCATGCTTGATGCCATCTTCACGCAGGAGGAGCGCCGCCCATGCGATCAGAAGTAACATATTGATCAGATAAATCCACATATGACCTCCTCCTTTGCGGTTGTCAGCGATAACGAAGGTTCATCATCCCTCGATACAACGTCAATAGACGATGGTAGATGAATGACGAGACGAGCAAAGTCTTTTGATCAATCCAATTCAAATGACGGTTCCCGTCGAATCTTCGAAGCAACTCATCTCTTACTTCTGGTTCGGTCGATCGATAGATGGCTTTAAATACCGTTTTAATCTGTGGCGTCGTCTCACTATTGATTGCATCAAGTCGAATCAATAACTGTTCGAAGAAGCGAGCCGTTTCAATCGGCGCAAGGTTCGCAATTTTTTTCGTTTGTTGTTTTGCATGAATGCGTGTCTTCTCATGAGGCTCAGTGGTCATCTTAAAATGGTAACCCTCTAAAGCTAAATCAGTGAAGCACACCCAATCTTGAATGTATCGATACGATGTCGGAAACCCATTGACGCTAATGAGCGCTTGTTTCGGAATCAGTAGCGCGCATCCGCTCAAACAAGCGTCCAACAATAAATAGTTGAACATCTCTACATTCGTATACATGCCTTTCGGCTGTCTTCTCGGACGATGGATCGGATGGCCTGATTCATCAATCAGCTTCGTCCCGCACGATAAGATATAGCGATTTGCCTGATCCCCAAGTTTTTCTAAATGCTGAACCTGTGTCTTGATTTTATCGGCAGTATAGAGATCGTCATGACTTAACCAGGAGAACCATTCGCCTCGCATCTTCTCGATGCCCAAATTGAGCGCGGTCGATACCCCGCCATTCGCTTTTTCAAAGTATCGAATCCGATTCCCAAAACTACTGGCAATCGCCGCCGTCGCCCCCCCATCTGTCGAACCATCGTTGATCACAATCACTTCCACTCGCTCATACGTTTGGGCGAGGGCGCTTTCAATTGTTTCCTTCAAAAAGTCTGCCCCATTGTATACCGGGATGACAATCGAGACGAGTGGATTCTTCATTTTGCTGCCTCCTCTTGCTTCCATAATTCACATCAAACCAGCCAATCTCCGTCTCATTCGTACGTATATGCGTAGTATGCATTCTTTCCGGCGCGCTCACGTTTATTCATTACAATCCCTAACATGTGGGCGCCCGATAAGACGAGCTGCTCTTTCGCCTTTAATACGAGGTCTCGGTTCGAGTTATCGCAACCTACGACAAGAATCGTTCCGTCCGTCTCGCTTGCTAATAATCGGCTGTCCGCTACATGCATGAGCGGGGGTGCATCCAAGATAATCAAGTCATACTTTTCCTTCACCTCATCTAACAACTGCTTCATCATCGGTGACGCGAGCAACTCTGACGGGTTCGGTGGAATCGGACCCGCTGCCAACAAATGGAGCTTTGGCACTTTCGTCATTTGAACCGAACGATCGAACGTTGTCCGTTTGGCGAGAACAGTGGATAAACCCGTCTGACCTGCAAGTTGGAACGTGAAATGTACCGTTGGCTTACGCATGTCACAATCCATTAGCAACACCCGTTTTCCGAGTTGCGCGTAGACGATGGCCAAGTTAGAGGCCGTCGTCGATTTACCTTCCCCGGCCGACGCCGATGTGACGACAATCGTCTGCAACGTCGCACCAAGCGCCGTGAATTGCAAATTCGTTCGTATGGTCCGATACTGTTCGGCAATCGGAGATTTAGGATTCGCTAACGTGATAAGGCTGCGCCCCGAATCACGATGTTTGTCTTGACTCTTTGACAGGTGGAACATGTGGATCGTCTCCTTTCGGCGCCGTGCCAGCCTCAGCTTTTGGTTTAACTACCTTTGGGTTCATGTCACGTTTTTCAATGACCGGAATCGATCCGATTACTGGCATGGACAAAATTTGTTCCGCCTCACGCTCATCATGAATCCGTTTATCAAACGTATGACGGATGAGGGCGAGCACGCCTCCAATCACAAACCCTGCAAGCAGACCAATTGCAGTATTTATGACGACATTCGGAGCGATGGGTTCGCCTGGTACGACGGCTTCCGATAGAATGCGAACGTTATCGATATTCATCAAATCAGGAATCTCACTGGCGAACACGCGTGTGATGACGTTGGCGATTTCGGTGGCGACGACAGGGTCACCGTACTCCACTACAATGTTGATGACTTGTGATTCTTCCTCACTTTCTACTAAGAGGATTTCACTGATGTCTTTCGGCGCTTCCGCGACTCGAGCTTGGACCTCATTCAAAATAGCCGGACTGCGCATGATGACACGATACGTGTTCACAAGGGAGAGTGAAGATGAGACTTGCGAGCTGTCGACGACATTCGTACCAGCCTCTTCTTTCGGTACAATCAGTACTTGTGTCGAAGCCTCATAAGTCGGCGCGATCACATACTGACTTAAATAATAGGCAGCCCCTCCACCCATGAGAATCATCAAGAGGAGAAGCAACATATTTTTCTTTAACACCCCGAATATTTCTGAGAGTAACATCGTTTGACTTTTCACACGTAAGCCCTCCTTCAGACAAAGTTGCATAGACAAATATCCAGTCGTGACGTTGTTGCCGTTCTCTGTCTTTACTCCTTACCCGACGTTCCATACAAATCGGAAAGAAATGTCTACCATCTTTTCATGAACTATCATGTCGGCTTATCCTGAACGAATTGAGAATAGATGCGTCGCATCTCCGATTTCGAACGATTGACGTCAAATGCCTTGACCGACTCGCTGTTGTGGAGCCCCATTTGGTGGGACAAATCGAAATCGAGTTGCATCGTCCGGATGGCCCGGGCAAAGCCGGCCACATCCTCAGGAGCACATTTATAACCAGTCACCCCGTCAATCGAATAGTCGTTGATCCCATGCACGTTCGATGTGATGAGCGGGAGTCCCGCCGCCATCGCCTCGAGTGCGGCCATGCCGAGACCTTCCCGCTTTGACGGGAAGACGAAGCAGTCCGCCGCCTTCATCACTTCGATGACATCGTCGCGGAAACCGAGCAAGAATACTTGTCGCTCGAGTCCGAGCTCCCGAATGAGCCGTTCGAGCTGGTCTTTGTTGTCACCCGTCCCGGCAATCAAATAGCGGAGCGTCGGTTCCTTCAGTGAGGCGATGGCGCGGATAATCGTCTCGTGGTTCTTGTTCTCGTTCAACTCACCGACCGATAACAAGACGAAGTCGGTGTCACTGTCGATGCCGAGGCCGCGCCGTTTCAGCGGCCGGTCAACCGTGACCGCCTCGATTCGTTTCGTGTCGACACCGATGCCGGGGATGCGGAACGTGTGCGACGTCTTGAACGTCTGCGCCCGCGAGAAATCTTCCTCGTTGATGGTGACAATCGTGTCGGTCAGCCGGGCGAGCGTCCGCTCGACCGGATAATACAGCATCCAGTTGAGCGACGGGCTGCCTTTGAAGAAATGGAAGCCGTGTGCCGTATACATGCATGGCGTGTGTGTCTGACGGGCGACGAGCCGGCCGACGACCCCGCCGATTGGCGAGTGACAGTGGATGAAGTGATAGCGGTTTGCCGTCATGACGGCCTTCAACTGTTGATAGGCCCGGACGTGGCCGTTCATCTTCTTGATGTCGCGCTCGAAATCGACTTGGTACAGTGTGACCCCGTCCGCCTCCAAGTCCTGTTTGATGCGGGCGATCTTCTCAGGCGAATACATGCTGCCCCACTCGAAGTTCGTGGCGACGTCAACCTTATATGCCATGTCCTGCAACATGCGGATATTGTCGCGGTTGAAGCTCTCAATCATCGAGACGACCGAGGCGACCATGAGCACTCGTTTCATCGTTCTCTCCTCCTCATACACGCTTCCGAAGATAATCGACACCACGTAACATCAACACAAGCGGTACAGTCTGTTCGTTTTTACAGAGCCGAAAAAATGTTCGCCACTTTACATCAAAATGACGCATATCCATCTGCGAATAAGCCCGTTTGTACTCTTCTTGTCGGAGCACTTGTTTCAATGATTCCGCTTGAGCGAACAGAGATTTCGGCGCAGCAATTTCGTTTAAACCAATTCCAATCATACTGAGGGCGATCCGGTTATAAAGAGCATGATTATATTCCTCGCCGAGCTGATGTGTCTCGATATAGCGCATTAAAATGTGGAAGAACTGGAGGCGCGAGGCGACAAGGTCTTTGTGATAGACACTCGTTTCAGACTGGGTATTTGTTTTTCGATAATGGTAGACTGGATAGTCGATATAAATGAATCGTTGGCAATGCTCCAATGCTTGGATTTGAAAATATAAATCGATAAATGTCCCGTATGGACCGCCAAACGTTAGATGTTTGATGAGATCACGATGATAAAGCGTGATACAGTTTGAATTGAGCGCATCCACTGTCTCCGGGTGAGCGAGCTCCTCACCGACGAGTCCGAATAGGCGGCGATGGACATACCGTCTCGTCTCTTCTTCGTTGTAAGATAAGAAGTCCGCTTCAAAGATTCGCTTCGGAAGAGAACGTCCCTTGTATTCACGCACATACGTCCCCATGACGGCATCTGCCCGTTCATTCTCCGCGTGTTCAACTAATAGTCGAATCGCATCTACATCAAGCCAGTCGTCACTATCGATGAACATGATATACTCACCTGATGCCAATTGAAGGCCTCGATTGCGGCAGGAAGAACAGCCACGATTCGTTTGACTGATGACACGTACTCTCGGATCTTTGTCGTAAGACAATGCAATGTTGAGACTATCATCTGTACTCCCGTCATCGATACAAATAATGTCGAGATGTGGATACGTTTGATGAACAAGGCTGTCAAGACACTGTCTCAAGTAGGCGCTTGTGTTATAGATTGGGACGACCAGACTAACGAGCTGGGTGAGGCTTGGCATGTGAGTCACTCCTTCTAAGTTGTCGTTTCATGATGTGAGGATGCTATCCTCGTTGTTCCCGTAAGCCCCTGCCGGTAACTCACAAACAGAATGAGCCGTGGATAATCTTTTCGTGAAGTATAAAAAACGAAAAAAGCCGATTGCATCATCGCAATCGGCCCGTCTATCAACTGAGAACTATGGAGTTAATATATCTTCATAAATCTGTACGAGTTGCTTTAGATTTAACTCTTGACTGTGTGTGACTTTGGCCCGTCGTCGTGCCGCTGCAGATAAGGTTTTGGCTAACATATCGTCCTCAAAAATTTTACAGACATAATAAGCCAACATATAAGGGGCGTCATGTTGGTATAGGAATCCCTCTTTTTTATCAGCCAGCATGTCACTCGTCCCCCCTACATAAGACGCAACGGATGGCACACCTAGTAACATCGCCTCTGCCAATGAATTTGGACTGTTTTCGATGGTAGACGGACAGACGAAGACATGCGACTTGAGATAACGTTGGCACATGTTTTGCTCGTTCAACGTTCCCGTGAATGAGATATGTTGTCTTAAATTGTATCGGTCAATCAATGATTGAATATAATTGCCATAATGTGTGGCGAACAGCTTATTTTTCAAACCGGATCGGTCTGTCAAATCGCTGCCTCCAATATATAATTTTGCGTCCGGATACCTTTGCAAAATCAACGGCATGGCTTCCAACATAAAGTGCAGCCCTTTGATGGAATATTGACCTTGGCTCAAGAAAATCGAATGGGGCTCACATCTTTCCCGCTCCCACGTCTCATGGTAAAACGATTCCCGTAATGTCTCGTTGCAATGGAAATAAACAGCTTGGTCATTAATTTGAGAGACACAGGCTCGGTCCCACGTCGTCCTGCCGATGACATGGCCGACTTTTCGAATCGCCTCACGTTCGGCCTCACCACGTACTTGGAACGTTTTTCGCAATCCGCTCACATGGTCGTGACGAACCCAGTTTCGAAACGTCTTATTGTGAATGGCGTCTTGGGGCAGACCGGCATACGTATGTTTTTCGATGACCGAAACGAGTCCTTGAATCGAAATCACGGTCTTCACACCGAATTTCCGACAGGCATTGACCATGGCCAATGTATGGGGCATTTCGGTTCCGAATATGTGAACGAGGTCCGGGGAAACTTCCTGTAAAATGTTCGCAAATCGCGCATGGTTTTTGATGGAGGGGTCACTCACCTTTTTAATCGGCACGAACGGATAATACGTGATTTTATCCCCTTCCAAAACATTTATTCGGTTCGCTTTTTTAGTCGGGAACGCAACGGAGAGTTTGACCGTATCCAGGTCAGACAAATATTTCGATGTATTGACGAGCCATCCGCCATACGGCGTTGATGATTCACGTAATAAATGACTTGTCTCTGGCAACGGAACGTTAGTCAACCATAGCACCTTCATAGTAAGCCACCATCCATCCCTATACGTTATAGTCCTCTCGTTGCTTTATTCTTTCTCAAGTCCTCCACTTCCTTTATGAGCGAACTATTTGCCTTAAACCAGATGGATTTATCTGTTCAATTGTTCGAGTTTCAAATGATTCATCATATTTTCGAACAGCCGCTCATTCACCCGGTCCGACACGTACGAGTTATGCGGCGTAAGCGTCACCCATTCAAAGTTGTAGAGCGCATGATCCGACGGGAGCGGCTCGGTCTCGAAGACGTCCAAGGCGACCCCGAAGAACTTGCCTTCCTCGAGCGCCGCGATGAGCGCCGACTCGTCGATAATCGACCCGCGCGCGACGTTCAACAGGACGGCATCCTCTTTCATGGACGCAATCGCTTCCGCGTCGATGACATGATACGTATCGTCGGTGAGCGGTAAGGCGATGACGATGACGTCACTCTCCGCCAAAACGTCGTGCAGCTCATCCATCAACACGTAACGGTCGACGAACGGCACGTGCTTCTCCCGATGCCCGACGCCGATGAGGGTCATATCGAACGCCCGGAGCCGTGTCGCAATCGCTTCCCCAACATGGCCAAGACCAAGCAGCGCCACGGTCTTCCCGGTCAGCTCACGCAAGCGCCGTTCCTTTTCCCAATGCCGGTTCGCCTGTTTCTCCCGAAACGCGGCCCCATGCTTCATAAAATCGAGCAACTGCCAGACGACCCATTCGGCCATCGGTACGGCGTACGTGTCGCCGGCATTGTAGATCCGGATGTTTCGTTCCTCGAGTTCGTTGAGCGGCAAACGGTCGAGTCCGGCGCTGATTGCTTGGACGAACCGCAACCGTTTGAAGTCCATACAAGAGCGGTATTGAAAGACATTGTTACAAATCAAACCCTCGACCTGTGAGACATCGATGTCCGACACGTCCGCCTCTTCCCGAAGCATCGTCACCGTATAGCCAAGTCGTTCGAGTGTCGCGAGTTGTTCAGGAGTCAACCGCACTCCTGTCGATAGCAAATTCATGACAAGATTCCTTTCCGGTTCTGGATTTCCGCCGTGATGGCATCAACGGTCGAGACGAGACTCAACCGATTCAATCCCAACCACTCCGGTGTCGCGTGTTCGAGCTGTTGCTCGTACGCTCTAATTCTCCATACCCCTTCTTGGAATAGTTGTGCCTGTTTCGCATCAAATTTCCCGACCGATCCGATATTACAAAAACTGCGCGATAAAATCGCGAGTGACGAACCGAGTCGGACATGCTCCCCGAGCACTTTTTCAGCCGGAAGCTTACCTTCTCCGATTCGAGCGACGCCGCCAAAACCGTACGGGATTCCGGCCGCTTGGAGTTGACGTGTCACCGCTTCGACCGTACCATCGGCGAGTGGTTCGAACAGGAAGCTCTGCCCGTAACTGAGATGCAGGTCGTTCAAGCCGATGTGAACGTAGTCGATGCCCGATAGTTTGAGTACGTCCGTCATACAGGCGATGGCCTCTTTCGTTTCACATAGCAGACAGACTTTGGCTCGTTTGTCGACGAAATCGATAAACGCCGCCACTTCGGCGGCCGTCTTGTAGTAGGGAAGCATGACGACATCGGCCCCGCGATTGATGACCTCATTAATCTCATAACGTGAACCTTGGAAAATCGGATTGACGCGGACGAGCAGCTCGGCATGTTTCAATACCGCGCGCAGGCGGCTCACGTCACGGATGGCATGGCGTGAAATGACCGTATCGAGATGACCTTGTCGTTCTTCTTTTCCGTTTAGTTCTAAATCGACGAACACCCAATCGACCCCGTTCTGTTCAGCGAGCAGGGCAATGTTCGGTTCATTCGTGATATACATCAGTTTTAAAGACATGGCGAGCACTCCTCTCATCAATTGATTACTTTAGGGAATTAGCCCGTCCGAAAAACAACAAAACGGAAATCCAGATAATGCTTTTGCAATCCAAACCTTTCATATAATGTTATTTATTTATCGTCTGCCTCGCCATACCTGCATGGGACACTGAGGAATATGCTTTGACATCAAACTATGCTCGTAACTTCTTTCTGATTTTGTTTTAAATATGGCGAATCGGAAATAACTAACGTACAGAACCATATTTTCGACAGTTTTCGGCAAAAGGGGTGACCAATTATGGAATGGATTGTGATATTTGGTGCGGGCGGTCATGCACAAGTGCTTATCGATATTCTCGAATTGATGGGTGTCTATCGGATTGCAGGAATTTATGATGACAGCCCCAGTATGCTAGGCAAGTTCATCGCCGGATATCCGGTGTTAGGATTGATTGATTCTAAGCTTGTGGCAAACAAGGGGATTATCGGAGTCGGAGTGAATCATAATCGTGAGCAGATAGCCGAGAAAATCTTACAGAACAACTCGGACTTCGAGTTCATCAACGCCATCCACCCGAGCGCCGTCATCGGCAAGAACGTCATCCTAGGTGAAGGGACGGCCGTCATGGCCGGCAGCGTCATCAATCCGAACGCCGTCATCGGTCCGCATAGTATCATCAACACGATGGCGTCGGTCGATCACGACTGTGTGCTCGAACCGTTCGCCTCGGTCGCCCCGGGTGCCCATCTCGGCGGCAACGTCCACGTCGGCGCCCGCACGTTCATCGGCATGAGCGCGACGGTCATCCATAGCATCCACATCGGCCACGACACGGTCATCGGGGCCGGGGCCACAGTCGTCAAGGACATCCCGAACCACGTCGTCGCCTACGGCTCCCCGGCCAAACCGGTGCGGGGCCGGGTCATGAACGAACGCTATCTGTAAGCAAAAACGAGGCCACCCCGCGCCGGGTGACCTCGTTTTTTCATTTCAGCTCGCGATGCAGTTCGCGGTCGGTGATATAATCCGGTTCGAGTTTCAAGATGACCCGGTCGAAGGCACGCTGGAAACCAAACATCCCCATGCAGAGCGCTGCGAACAAGATAAAGAA
This sequence comes from Exiguobacterium mexicanum, assembly GCF_005960665.1. Lineage (GTDB taxonomy): Bacteria > Bacillota > Bacilli > Exiguobacteriales > Exiguobacteriaceae > Exiguobacterium > Exiguobacterium mexicanum_A. The sequence continues at coordinate 482,047 of NZ_CP040676.1, read as the reverse complement.
GGACGAATCCGCCGAGCCGAAATCGTACCAGCCGAGAAGCGCGTACAGCATGACCAATCCGCACAACGTCAGCCAAAACGGCAACCGGACGAGCCGTTGATACGTCGAATTGTCGTTGAACGAGGCTCGGATAGTGCCAAGTTTCCATTCGCGAATGGCCAACGGAATGACGCCTAGAAATCCGATACCGAGAACGACGAATTCGTATTGAGACACGTACTGGACGAGCGTTCCCGTAATGATGGCCGAAGCGGCCCCAATGATGAATGTCTTTGCATTTCCTTGCCGTGCGTAATCGACGAGGCGGCGTATATGTTGTTCACGTCTCATGGTCAAAGCTCCTTTAGTTAGTGTTAATGTATGTACGAATCCTTCCCTACGTTGGTTTCAATTCAAAATGATTCCCATCTATAGAAGTAAAAAATCTCACTTGTGACAGATTAAAGGAATCTGAAAATTCCTAAATGTAAGCGTTGACATTTTGTTTTGGCACGTGCTACATTTCAAGTATCAAATAACAACTGAACGGTCTCCTGCGCAGGAATGTTACCTTTAGTGGGCATAACCTGACTCGAGTCAGATGGTAGACGTGATTTCACGTATCTCATCTGACACGGGTCAGGTTTTTTATTTGACGCGAACGTAAAATCCAATGGAAAAGGAAGGTATGGACATGAAATACGAACAGCTCGCACGCGACATTATCCAACAAGTCGGCGGCAAAGAGAACGTCAACAGCGTCGTCCACTGTATCACCCGTTTGCGCTTCAAATTAAAAGATGAAAGCAAGGCCAACACGGAAGCCATCAAAAATATGGACGGTGTCGTCACCGTCATGAAGAGTGGCGGCCAATACCAGGTCGTCATCGGCAACCACGTCCCGGACGTGTATAAAGCGGTCGTCGAAGTCGGCGGTTTCCAGAACCAGTCACCTGTTGAAGAAGAGGAAGGCCCGAAAGGATCATTGTTCAGCCGGTTCATCGATATCATCTCTAGCATCTTCACCCCTGTCCTCGGCGTCTTGGCCGCGACGGGGATGATCAAAGGATTCAACGCCCTGTTCGTCGCCCTCGGTTGGCTCGACGCCACATCCGGCACGTATCAACTATTGAACGCCATCGGCGACTCGCTGTTCTACTTCTTCCCGATCTTCCTCGGCTATACGGCCATCAAGAAGTTCGGCGGCAGTCCGTTCATCGGGATGGCCATCGGGGCGGCGCTCGTCTATCCGACGTTGTCGACGCTCACGGCCGGCGACCCACTCTACACTGTCTTCGCTGGCACGATGTTCGAGTCACCGATTCATATCACGTTCCTCGGTGTCCCGGTCATCTTGATGACGTACTCGACATCGGTCATCCCGATCATCGTCGCGGCATTCTTCGCAGCGAAGCTCGAGAAGTTCTTGAAGACAGTCATCCCAGACGTCATCAAAATGTTCATCGTTCCATTATTGACATTACTCATCATCGTCCCGCTCACGTTCATCTTGATCGGACCGATCGCGACTTGGGCTGGTATGTTGCTCGGGAGCGCCACGGTCGCCGTCTACAACTTGAGCCCGCTCATCGCCGGGATCTTTCTCGGTGGTCTCTGGCAAGTATTCGTCATCTTCGGTCTGCACTGGGGTCTCGTCCCCGTCGCCATCAACAACTTGACATCACTCGGATCAGACCCGATTCTCGCACTCGTGTTCGCAGCCTCATTCGCGCAAATCGGTGCCGTACTCGCGGTCTTCCTCCGCATCAAAAATCAAAAAATCAAAACACTCTCGATCCCGGCCTTCATCTCAGGAATCTTCGGGGTCACTGAGCCAGCCATTTACGGGGTCACGCTCCCGCTCAAGAAACCGTTCATCATGAGCTGTATCGGTGGTGCCGTCGGTGGGGCCATCATGGGCATCATGGGTACGCAAGTGTATATCATCGGTGGTCTTGGCGTCTTCGGTTACCCGTCGAACATCTCGCCGGAAGGCATTACGACCGGGTTCTACGGTTCACTCATCGGGACAGCCGCCGCCTTCGTCGTCGGTTTCGTCTTGACGTACTTGTTCGGTGGCGTCAATAAAGCGGTCGCCGCAACGCCACAACCCGAAGTCACACCGGTCTCACAAGAAGTATCAGCGACAAAAGTCGGCCAAGAACAGATCCTCAGCCCGCTCGCTGGGAACGTCGTCAACTTGAAAGACATCTCGGACGTCGCCTTCTCATCGGGCTCGCTCGGCCAAGGCGTCGCCATCGAACCGACAGAAGGCAAGCTCGTCGCCCCAGTCTCGGGTACGGTGTCTGCCCTCTTCCCGACGCATCACGCCATCGGCATCACGACCGAGACAGGTGCCGAGATGCTCATCCATATAGGAATGGACACGGTCCAACTTGAAGGGAAACATTTCAAGGCACATGTCACGCAAGGCGAGTTCGTCGAGAAAGGACAGCTGTTGATCGAGTTCGACCTCGACGCGATCAAACGCTCTGGCCGCGCCCTCACGACACCGGTCATCGTCACGAACCGCAAAGTCATTTCTCCGAGCCACGCCGCAAGCGTTCACTCAGGCGAAGCCTTGTTCATCATCAACGAATGAATGTGGGAGGGTCTGTCCCTCCCCTACTATAGAAAGGATGGATTTGATGAGTTTTCCAAACGGATTTTTATGGGGTGGCGCCATCGCCGCGAACCAAGCTGAAGGTGCGTACTTAGAAGGTGGCAAAGGCTTGACGACGGTCGACTTGTTGCCGACCGGGAAGAAACGGTTCGACGTCATGTTCGGCGACTTGCCGTCACTCGAGCCGGTACCGGGCGAGTTTTATCCGTCACACGAAGCAATCGACTTCTATCACCGCTACAAAGAAGATATCGCGCTGTTCGCCGAGATGGGCTTCAAGGCACTCCGCCTATCAATCTCATGGGCCCGCATCTTCCCGAACGGCGACGACACCGAGCCGAACGAGGCCGGACTGAAGTTTTATGATGACGTCTTCGATGAACTGTTGAAGCACGGTATCGAGCCGGTCGTCACGATCGCCCACTTCGACGTGCCGGTCAGCCTCATCCAAAACTATGGCAGTTGGCGCGACCGCCGTGTCGTCGATTTCTTCGAGACGTACGCGACGACGCTGTTCACCCGCTATAACGGCAAAGTGAAATATTGGATGACGTTCAACGAGATCAACATGCTGCTGCACTTGCCGTTCATCGGCGCCGGACTCGTGTTCGAGGACGGAGAGGACAAGCAGCAAGTGAAATACCAGGCGGCGCATCATCAGCTCGTCGCGAGCGCGAAAGCGGTCAAAGCGGCACACGCCATCAATCCTGACATGCAAGTCGGCTGTATGCTCGCGGCCGGTCAGACGTACGCCTACTCGTGCAACCCGGACGACGTCTTGGACGCGATGGACAAGGACCGTGAATCGTTCTTCTTCATCGATGTCCAGTCGCGTGGCGAATACCCAGGCTATGCCAAACGTTTCCTCGACGAAAACGGCATCACGCTCGAGATGGAAGACGGCGACCTCGAATTGTTGAAACAGCACACCGTCGACTATATCGGCTTCAGCTATTACGCGAGCCGGACGACGAGCACGGACCCGGAGATCAACGCATCGACCGAAGGCAACATCTTCAGCTCGCTCGAGAACCCGTTCCTCGAGAAGTCGGAGTGGGGCTGGACGATCGATCCGACCGGCTTCCGTATCACGGCGAACCAACTGTACGACCGTTACCAGAAACCGTTGTTCGTTGTCGAGAACGGACTCGGTGCCGTCGATACGCCGGATGCGAACGGCTACGTCGAAGACGATTACCGCATCGACTATATGGCGAAACATATCGAACAGATGCATGAGGCGATCAAGGACGGTGTCGAGATTCTCGGCTATACGAGCTGGGGTCCAATCGACTTGGTCAGCGCCTCGACCGGCGAGATGAAGAAACGTTACGGCTTCATCTACGTCGACAAGGACAATGAAGGCAACGGGTCCCTCACCCGCTCGAAGAAGAAGAGCTTTGATTGGTACAAGCAAGTCATCACGACGAACGGCGAAAAAGTAACGCCTCCTGTCAAAACCACATAACCACGCGAATCGAACCGGTCCCGTTGACTGGTTCGATTTTTTGTTAAAAATATTTTTACCGTAAACGCTTGCATAAAAATATTTTTCATATTATGATTCAGGTGAAAATAATTTTAAGGAGGATTTATCTCATGTCACGTCTATTCGAACGGGCACAACAATTCGGGAAATCATTTATGTTGCCCATCGCTGTCTTACCGGCAGCGGGACTACTGCTCGGGATTGGAGGTGCGCTCTCGAACCCGAACACGGTCCAGGCGTATCCATTCCTCGACATCACCTGGCTCCAGCATTTGTTCACCATCATGGCCGCCGCCGGGTCGATCGTCTTCGCCAACTTGGCCGTCTTGTTCGCAATCGGGGTCGCGGTCGGGCTCGCCAAGTCGGATAAAGGGACGGCGGGACTCGCCGCCATGCTCGGTTATCTGATCATGAACGCCACCATCAACGCCATGCTTCAAATCACTGGTGAGTTGATGGAGACGGATCTCGCCAGTGCCGGTCAAGGGATGGCACTCGGCATTCAAACGCTCGAGACCGGTGTCTTCGGCGGGATTTTAATCGGGATTGTGACGGCGCTCTTGCATAACCGTTACAACAAGCAAGTGCTCCCGCAATTCCTCGGCTTCTTCAGTGGATCGCGCTTCGTGCCGATCATCACGTCGTTCGTCGCCATCGGGGTCGGGATTGCGCTTTACTTCATCTGGCCGACGGTCCAAAGCGGGATCTTCTCGCTCGGCGGACTCGTCGACAAGACAGGCTATATCGGGACGTTCATCTATGGCTTCGTGCTCCGGATGCTCGGACCGTTCGGGTTGCACCACATCTTCTACATCCCGTTTTGGACGACCGGCCTCGGGGGCTCAATGGTCATCGACGGGACGTTGATCGAAGGGACGCAGAAAATCTTCTTCGCCCAGCTCGCTGACCCGAGCACGACGCAGTTCTATGAAGGCACGGCCCGCTTCATGTCAGGTCGCTTCATCACGATGATGTTCGGTCTGCTCGGTGCCGCGCTCGCCATGTATCACTGTGCGAAACCGGAACAGAAGAAAGTCGTCTTCGGCCTCTTGTTCTCGGCAGCACTCACGTCGTTCTTGACCGGAATCACGGAGCCGCTCGAGTTCGCCTTCTTGTTCGTGGCACCTGTGCTTTACTTGGTCCACGCCATCTTTGACGGACTTGCCTTCATGATGGCCCACATCTTCGAGATCACGATTGGTCAAACGTTCTCAGGTGGGTTCATCGACTTTATCCTATTCGGGGTTTTACAGGGAAATGACAAGACGAACTGGATGCTCGTACCGGTCATCGGTGCCTTCTGGTTCTTGCTCTACTACGTGACGTTCCGCTTCCTCATCACGAAGTTCAACTTCATGACGCCGGGACGTTCCGACGAGACAGCAACAAAAGCAGCCGACGTTGACGCCTCAGACCGCACGACGGCCATCATCGCCGCGCTCGGTGGCGATGCCAACATCGACACGGTCGACTGCTGTGCGACACGCCTCCGCGTCACCGTCAACGACCACCAACACGTTCGCGAGGATTTGTTGAAGGCGACGGGCGCCCACGGGGTCGTGCAAAAAGGAAATGGGATTCAAGTAATTTACGGTCCTTCTGTTACAATTATTAAGAATGAAGTCCAAGAGGCGTTAGGCCGGGGCGAATAACGAATTGTGTTGGAGGGAACAGCCGTGTGGGAACAAATGAAAGACGTCTATCCAGAGATGACGGACAGTGAGAAAAAGATTGCCGATTACCTCATGACGAATATGAACGACGCCATCGAGTTGACGATCACCGAGTTGGCGCAAGCCATCCAGACGTCACCTGGTACCGTGACCCGATTCTGTAAAACGATTGGGGTCGGTAGCTATTCGGCACTGAAGCTCATGATGCAAAAGACATTGACGGAAACGAACTTGCCCCAGACGGCGACGTCCCTCGAACCGATGCAGCGGTCGTATATCGAATTGATTCAGACGACCGCCCATTTGATCGACCAAGAGGAACTCCTCGCCATCTGCGACCATATCCGACGTTGCCGTTCGGTCCACTTATACGGGCTCGGTAACGCCGGTCTCGTCGCCCAAGAGATGGAGTATCGCTTGCGGCGGATGGGACTGCTCGCCACGACGGCGTTCGATAGCCACAGCATGGTCATGGATGCCTCAATCGCGACGAAAGACGATTTGATTATCGCCTTCTCGAACAGCGGCGAGAGCCGTGAGGTCGTCCAAGCCGTCCAGCTCGCTAAAGAATCGGGCTGCACGACCATCGCCTTCGTCGGCTATCAGCACTCCCCGCTCGCCGAGCTCGTCGACCATCGACTGTTGACGGCCGGTGCATCAGGCGAGGCGTTCTTGATCAACACGCAACTCCCGCTCCTCTTCACGGCGGACGCGGTGACGAAAACGTTGATGGAAACGAGTGAAGACTTAAAAGCGCATTATCTAAAAACACTCAAAGCGCTCGACCGATTAAAAGAAAGAAGTGATTAATGATGACTGATTTACCAACCGGATTGATCGTCTCGTGCCAGGCACTCGAGGATGAACCGCTCCATAGCGACTTCATCATGGGCCGGATGGCCATCGCGGCCGTCCAAGGCGGCGCCAAAGGCATCCGTGCCAACTCGGCGAAAGACATCCGTGAAATCAAACAGCAAGTGAACGTGCCGATTATCGGGATCGTCAAACGCGATTATGCGGACAGTGACGTGTTCATCACCGCGACGATGAAAGAAGTCGAAGAATTGATCGAGGTCGGCGTCGACGTCATCGCCCTCGATGCGACGCAACGCTTGCGTCCCGGCAACATGACGCTCCAAGAACTCGTCCACACCATCCGTTCGATTTATCCGAATCAACTGTTGATGGCCGACTGCGCGACGCTCGAGGATTGCATCGAGGCGGATCGACTCGGCTTCGACTATATCTCGACGACGCTCTACGGCTATACGGCAGAGACGAACGGCTCGCGCCTCTTCCACGACGACTTCAAGTTCCTGAAGGACGTGCTCGACCACGTCACGCAACCGGTCGTCGCCGAAGGCAACATCTTGACGCCCGAGATGGCGAAACGCTGCATGGACCTCGGCACACATGCCGTCGTCGTCGGCGGGGCCATCACACGGCCGCAACAGATTACGGCACGATTCGAAGAGGCGATGTCTTCTTCGGTCACGCCGAAATAAGCAAAACGTGCTTTGCTCCAATCGAATGGAGTGAAGCACGTTTTTTATTGAAAGTCAGCTACAGCCGTCACTGGATAGTCCCCTATCTCCCAAGTATGGTCCTTCTGAAGCGTCGCATCGGATACTAAGAAATAATCGTAGCCGACCTCCCCCACTCGATTCGGGACGGGATCGTTCCACGTCGTGTCCAAGTGATACCAAGCGCCGTCGAGCTTCACGAGATTCCATGCGTGTAATCCGGTCTGGACCTCGCCAGAGATATACTTCGCTTCCAACCCCGCAGCTTCCAGCAACAAAAGTGTCGTCAACGCGTATCCTTCGCACACGCCTTCCCCATTAAACAGAATCGAATATGGCGTATATGGACTCGCTTGGCTGTCTAAGTTGTAGGCCGTGTTCAAGACGACGTAATCGTTTATGTACTTCACTTTCTCAAAGTCGTTCAACCCGACCGGCATCTCTGCGACGACTTGGTCGACCTTCGCTTCAATCTGTTTCGATTCCTCGATGTTCATATCGTAAGCCAACTCGACTTCTAGTTCGACATAGCCGCCATGATCGCGATACTCCGTCTCCCCGCCTCGTGACAGGCGGAACACGTAAATGTGGTTCGCCTCCAGCCAATCCTACGCCTCGTCCATCGTCTGTTCGAAATCTCGACTTTTGCCGATATAACTGATGCTGAACGTTTCATCGAATTGACTCATGTGGTAAGCGAGCGCCTGACCGAGCTCTTTTGAGGACGCCACTTGCGTTGAATCGAGGCAATCCGTCGTTTGCGCCTCAAGATAGGCCGCATATCCACCAAATAGACTTATGCACAGCATCATCAATGCCAACACGCTCCGTCCCACCACAATAACCGAAGACCAGAAGACCGAGCGTTTATGCTTGATGAACATCCAGAAAATTACCACGCCGCCTTTAAACGTTCAATACCAGGGCTATCCCGATTTTTTCGCGAGTACAAATTGTGTTCTCTTGTGGTTTGACAAATAGAACTTTCTTTATGCATACACTTAGCATCGTCAAAGTTTTCGAGAGTCCACAGATTCAAAAAGATTGCTCATAACATTAATCCAACGGTGAAATGCCTAGTTTAAGTTTTAATAAATAATATAACACCGGTAATGTGGAAAATTTTTAGTACAACAGAGACATAAAATGTGAGATTTACCCTAAGTCGCTATTGAATTACAGTTTTTTTAACTTTAAAATAGATTAGTGAAACTTAACCTTTAGGAGACAAAATGAATATTACATTAAATAGGCATGCTGACACAAAAATGTTAGCGTATCTGGTACCATTATTATTTGTATTTATGCCTCGCCCAGCTGTTAATGGTGCGCAATTTTTAACATATCCAGTCTTAGGTGGAATATTATCTATCTTAATTCTAGTCACTGTAAAGAAATTCGTAAAAAGCGAAAGTTTAATGGCAGTCACTTTACTATTATTTCTTTACATGATTAGCGTATCAATCTCAGTATTAATGTCAGTTAATCCGCAATTTACATCCATCGCCCACATATTCAAACCAGTTCTGTTTGTGATTGTGTTATTTTTTGGTTATATTATTGGTCAAAGTTACGACGTCGAAATAATTGAAAAAAGCCTCGTCAAGGCTTCAAAAGTTATTATGGCAAGTCAACTTCTAGTAGGTATCCCACAATTATTGGCTATAACGATTTTTGATTCAATTTATAATGCAGAACTAGCCCGACCGATTGGTAGCTTGATTCGAATTGTTGGGACCTTAGGAAACCCAAATATATTCGCATGGGTTGTAATTATCTCGACTGTCACAATTTTTTTAATGGAAAAAAGCAAACTATCTATAGTTTTATGGGTAGCATTCGGTGCAATTCTTATAATTTTGTCAGGATCAAGAACATCGTTCGCTCTCTTCCCTGCCGTTTTGTTCGTTTGCACATTTCTAAAAACAAAAAAAACAAAGTCATTCTATTTTTTTAAAGTTCCAATGTATTTATTCGCATTATTTTTAACTTTCCAACTGATGGTCTGGTTGATTACAAAGTACCAACAAACTTTCCCTTATCTCAGCCAATTGCTTCAAATTTTGGAAACTGGTGAGTTAACGAGCGTTAGTTCGTTTAACATGAGAACGTTGATTTGGAGCAACGCATGGAATGTGATGGTGAATGAAAACAGAAATTTAGCATACTTATTTGGTCTAGGTCCAAATTTCTCTGCCTCTACTTTCATAGACAATGATTTCCTTTATTCCATATTAAACTATGGTTTTATAGGACTGTTGTTAAATTTGTCTATCTATATTACTGTATTTATTATCTTTAGCAAGCTAAAAAATCGAAATATGAAAGTGCTTGGACAAACTTATGTCATTTTCTCGATATTAATTGGCATTCAAGCAGAAACGATTAGTGGCTGGAACTATCCAATTCTTATTATGTTTTACTTAGGTCTTGCTATTGCCTTAAAAGATACTGGAAAAGATTATAATGGGAAACCGATTAAATCCAATAATAAGAAGAAACGTCTTACGCCACGCATCACATGGTAACTTTAGCGACATCAGTCAAAAACTCACTACACACAGAAATTGAAAAGTGTTCAAAATCATATCAATAAAAACGCTAATTCAGGTAACCAAAAGTAGAACAACAGCCCGACAGTTTAAGGCTGGGATTTGTTCTACTTTTGTTCGTTACACCACCCCAAACCGATACATCGTCCGCGAGTGATACAACTCACCCGGTTTCAGTTCAATCGATGTGGCGATGTCTGGATGATTCGGTGCGTCCGGAAACGCTTGAGCTTCGAGACAGATAGCGCTATGCTTCTGTCGCCCCTCGAGCGTCACCGGTGTCTCTTCACTGAGGAAGTTCGCCGTATAGACGACCATGACCGGTTGATTCGTCTCAACATCCATGACGCGTCCGCTCACCGGGTCATGCAATCGCGTCGTCCCATCTTTCAAGATGAACGGATGATCGAGGCCACCAGCTTTCGCAATCGCCTCGTCCTCTGACGTAATCGCCTCACCGACTGACTTCCCGTCCCGAAAATCGAACGGTGTCGCCTCTACCTCAAGCAATTCGCCCGTCGGCAGCGATTCGTCATCGAGTCGTGCGACGTGGTCGGATGGTAACGTCAACACATGATCATGAATCGTCGGCCGTCCGCCGAGATTGAAATAGTTATGATGGTTCAAGTTGACCCACGTCCGTTTGTCCGTCGCAGCCGTCATCGTGACCACGAGCTCATTGTCGTCCGTCAGCTCATACAACACTTTGAACGTGACGTTGCCGGGATAGCCTTCTTCCCCATCCGGACTTAAATAAGTAAACGTAATCGCCTGTCCTTCAGCGTCCATGTCCCAATGCCGGAACGTGATGCCGTCGTCTCCGCCGTGGATATGATGCGGGGCCTCGCTTGGGGTCAAGGCCACGCCATCAATCTCCGCGTTGCGAATCCGTCCGGCAATCCGTCCGACGACGGAACCGAGATAGACCGGGTTCTCAAGATATTGCTCGGGACTGCCGTACTTCAAGATGACGGAGTCCATGTTGCCGTCACGGTCCGGTGCCGTCAATTCGGTCATGGCACACCCATATGAAATGGCCGACAGCCGCATGCCGTTCTTGTTTTCAATCGTTGCTTCTCTCAAACTGGCTCACCTACTTTGATTAGAATTTCAACTATGCTACTTGTTCCCTCCCTTCCCGTTGAATAATCCCATCAAAAAAACCGCCACAATCCCGTGGCGGTTCAAACGCTTACTGTTGGCTACTGTTGCGGAAAATCAGTTCTGTCGGCAATACGACTTTCTTGCTAATTTTCCGCCCACTCAATCGTTCCAGTAGTAGCTCGACGCTCGTCTCTCCCATCATCTCCGTATGGACATGAATCGTCGATAAGGCCGGATAGACGTATTTCGAGACACTAATATCATTGATGCTGATAATGGAGACGTCGTGCGGGACACGGACCCCTTTTTCATGAAGGGCACGCAAGGCACCGATTGCCAACGTATCGCTCGCAATCAACAATGCTTTCGGCACCTCGTCTTCGGTAATCATCGCATTCATCATCCGGTATCCGTCGTCTGCCAAAAACTTGCCGACCATCATGCGTTCCGGCAAGAAGGCGTCATGACTTTTCATGAACTGCACATACGTCTGCTCCCGCGCGTCTGCAAAAATTTCAGATCCGTCGCGTGACGTCTCTCGCCCACCGATATAGCCGATGTTCGTCATCCCTTGGTTCCAAAAGTGATGGAGAATCTTTAGGGTCGCCTTCGAGAAATCGGTCACGACAGAATCATAACGCTCATCTTCAGGTGTATAGTCAACGAACACAATCGCGTCCGCTGCTTTTTTTAACGACTCGATTTCCTGATGGCTGTACTTCCCGACGGCGATAATCCCTTCGACATTCGCCTGACTGACGTCTTCTAGCTGTTGATACGTATATTTTTGAACGTCGAGGCCTTGTTGGCGACAGGCATTCTCAATCCCGTGACGAATCGCCATGTAGTAAAGATCGTTCAATTCTTCTTCTTCCGTGAACCAGTGAACCAAAGCTACTTTTTGAACGCGTGTCCGTTTGGTACCCTTCTTTTGATAATCCATTTGTTCGGCGATCTCAAATATACGTTGTTTCGTCTCTGCCGTCACCGACAGAGATGGGTCCAAATTGAGTACACGCGAGACGGTCGCGATGGACACGTTCGCTCGCTTCGCTATGTCTTTAATCGTAGCCATGTGCTTCTCCCCTATACTAGTCCGTCGTCACCTGATATACCGTTGACACCCGATACGTCTCTCCGGGAGACAGGGTGGCACTTGAGGTAGTGACTTCATTGATTTCATTTGGTAACCGTTGTGCTTCGAGACAAATCGCCCCGTATTGTGGAATGACTGTTTTTTCTACGGTGAGGGTGCCATCCAATTGATTGCCACTATAGACGACGAGGACCGGCAAGTCTGTCTTCATGGATAGTCGTCGTCCCGTATCACGGTCTAACAGTGTCGCTTGAGGCAAATCCCCTGTCTCATTCAAAAAGAACGGATGATCATACCCACCTTGGGCGTGCTCTAGTTGTTCGTCCAAACGATGAAAACCTGACCCGAGCAGTCGTGGCGAACGAAAATCGAATAGTGTACCTTCAACCGGAATTCTCTCACCCGTCGGAATCGAGTCCGGTCGAATCGGTGCGAATGCATCAGCCGCGATACTCAATTCTTGCGCAGCCACCGTCTCACCGATTCTTCCAAGTTGGAAGTATGTGTGGTTCGTTAGATTACAAACCGTCGGCTCGGTCGTCGTCGCTTCGTACGTGATGACGAGCTCTCGATCATCGGTCAATGCATATGTCACTTTCACGGTGAGCTCCCCGGGATATCCTTCCTCGAGATGTGGACTTGTCCGGGTTAAGACGAGTGCTTGCTCATGTTGCTCTACCTGCCAGATGTGGCGGTCAAATCCTTGAACCCCACCATGAAGATGATTCGCGCCATCATTTTTGGCCAATCGATACACTTCATTCTCAATCCGGAATGTCCCATCTTCGATTCTGCCGGCGTGACGCCCGATAATCGCTCCAAAATACGGCGAGTGCTCGACATACTCCTCAATTGTGTCAAAACCGAGTACGATATTGGATATTTGACCATCTCGTTCCGGTACCATCCAACTTCGAATGATTCCGCCGTAGTTCAATACGGAAACAGCGTGATTGTTTTGGTTAAATATAGTATATTCGAAAATCGGTTCATTGTTCAAATGCCCGAACAGACGCCGCATCCTGTAATCCTCCTTGTGTGTGCATCGAATCGATGAAACGTTTGACGCCATCGTATCCAATCTCATCTTGTTTATACACGCCGCAATCCTCTAAGCCTTTCAAGAACTTCTGACCGACTTGTTCGTAAACGAGTGTCTCGACATCATGCGTAGCTATTTGTTTCAGTGAATCCGCCCACGCCTGATGCATCAGTTCAATCGTTGCCGGACGTCCTTCCACATAGTGGATGACTTCCCGTAACTCTGCTTTTAACCTTGCCGGTAAGACCGCGAGTCCCATCACTTCAATCAATCCGATGTTCTCTCGTTTAATGTGATGGACATCCTCATGCGGATGGAACAGCCCCATCGGATGCTCTTCGGTCGTCCGATTGTTCCGTAATACGAGATCAAGTTCGAAAGCATCACCCCGACGGCGTGCAATCGGCGTGATGGTATTATGCGGTTGATCGGTGACGGCGAGAATATCGAGCACCTCATCCGAATACACCCGCCAATGTGCGAGTACGAGCGTAGCCGCTTCAATCAATTGCTCTTTCTCCATCCCTCGCAGACGGATGACCGATAAAGGCCATTTTAAATACGTCGCTTCAATCGATGGGAACGCTTTGAGTTCAAGAGAGAATAATTCTTCGGCCCGGGCCATCGCAAAATCGTAGCGCCCTCCTTGATAATGGTCATGCGACAAGATAGATCCTCCGACAATCGGCAAGTCAGCGTTCGATCCGGCGAAATAATGTGGGAACTTGTCGACGAAATCCAATAAGCGCTCGAATGCGCCTTCATCGATGACCATATCCCGGTGCTCTTCCGACAACAAGATGCAATGTTCGTTGTAATAGACATAGGGCGAGTATTGGAAATACCATGGTTGACCACCCAAACGAATTGGGACGACGCGGTGATTCGTACGTGCTGGATGGTCCAATCGCCCAGCGTAGCCCTCATTCTCGACGCATAAAAGACACTTCGGATAGTCGCCCGCTCCTGCAGTCGGTTGCAACAATTTTTGACGTGCAATTTCAGCTGGATCTTTCTCCGGCTTTGACATGTTGATGGTGATATCGAGTTCTCCGTACGATGTCGCGACTTGATACGAGATGTTTTTTGCGATCCGTGCCGTCTGGATATAGTTCGATGCTTGAGACAAGTGATAGAAATAACCAGTCGCTTTTTTTGGCTCGTCGAAATATTTCAGTTGGAACACATACTCTAAATCAGACGGTTTTGGTAAAAATACATCCATCACTTTCGCAACTAAAATCTCTTTTGTTTCTAAGAAATCCTCAATCAAGTTCTGACGAACCGCTTCCTCTGTGATGTGATTCAATAGCTCAGGAATCGTCCCATCGGTGCGTGAGACGTCAGCCCATGTGACTCCTAATAACTCGAATAGGCGGTTGCGACAATAGACGACGTCACGACTCGTGATCAACTCTTGACGCTTCGCCTCGTCAATCAATCCTTCGATATACGTATTCATCAAGACGTCACGCCTCCCTTATAGCCGTTCGGATTTGCCCGGTGCCAATCCCAAGCGTCTTGGATGATCCGTTTCACGTCAGTGCGCGATGGTTCCCATCCGAGGATGCGTTTTGCTTTCGCCGAGGACGCGATCAGACGAGGCGGGTCACCTGCCCGACGCTCTTGTTCTACGGCCGGTATTGAGTGCCCTGTGACGGCCCGCGCTTCTTCAATGATCTCTTGGACGGAGAAACCGTTGTTCGAACCGAGGTTAAACACCTCGCTCGCCCCGCCTTCTGTCAAATAGTCGAGCGCCAAGACGTGCGCCTGAATCAAGTCCTCCACGTGAATGTAATCCCGGATGCATGTCCCATCTACCGTCGGATAATCCGTCCCAAAAATCGAGATGGACTCACGTTGACCATTCGCGACTTGCAGAACGAGTGGTAGCAAATGCGTCTCTGGGTGGTGATCCTCACCGATGACACCACCTGCTCGCGCACCGGCCACGTTGAAGTAGCGGAGCGAGACGAATCGCAATCCATGGGCTACCTCTGTCCAATGAATCATTCGCTCCATCGCGAGCTTTGTCTCCCCATAGGTCGACGTCGGCCTCGTCTCTGTATCTTCTGTGATCGGCATCACGTCTTGCTCACCATATGTCGCGGCCGTCGATGAGAATACGATTCGTAACACATCGTTAGCCACCATCGCTTCAAGCAAGCACTGCGTTCCGTGAACGTTATTGTCATAGTATTTGAGTGGATTGGTCATCGACTCGCCAACAAGCGAGTTTGCAGCGAAATGGACGACTTGATCAATCGTTTCTGTCGCGAACACGTCGTTCAAGAATGAACGGTCGCGGATGTCCCCTTTATAAAATCGTGCCTGCGGATGAAGAGCCTCGCGATGCCCTGTTTCCAGACTATCAATCACAACGACATCCTCTCCACGGTCTATCAATTGATACACAGCGTGAGATCCGATATAACCGGCCCCACCAACGACTAACGTTGTCATCACACTTCCTCCTTCATGCCAAGCTTGATTTCGTGCGCGCCTTCACCAATGGAAGCCACATAGAACGTCGGGGCGTACCCGACTACTGCCGAATACCGTTCGGCCACTGCCTGACGAAACGAATCGATCGCCTCATCGCGGACGAGTGCGATGGCACACCCTCCAAAACCGGCACCGGTCATCCGGGCTCCGATGGCCCCGTTCGACCAGGCGGCCTCAACGAGCGTGTCCAATTCTTTTCCCGTCACTTCATAGTCATCTCGAAGCGAGACGTGCGAGGCATTCATAAGCCGACCGAACTCTTCGAGCCGATTCTCTTTTAACGCCACGAGCGCCTTAAGTGTTCGATCGTTTTCATATACGGCGTGCCGGGCCCGTTTGACGAGCGTCTCATCTTGAAGAAAGGAGATATGCGACTCGAACGTCTCAGGTGTCACATCACCGAGCGACTGAATCGATAACGCCACTTGCAATTTTTCGAGCGCCATCTCACATTCGGCCCGACGCTCATTGTATTTCGAGTCGGCCAACTCACGGCGTTTGTTCGTATTCATGATGACAATCGACAGACCATCCAAGTCGATTGGCGCATATTCACATTCGAGCGTGTCGCAGTCGAGTAGCATCGCGTGACCTTGCTTGCCCATACCGATGGCGAATTGATCCATAATCCCACTGTTGACACCGATGTACTCGTTCTCAGCCCGTTGCCCCAATTTGACGAGTTCGAGTGGTTCAAGCCCAAGTTGATACATCCGATTCAATCCAAACGCCGTCGCCAATTCGATGGACGCGGATGAAGAAAGTCCGGCACCGTTCGGGATATTTCCGAAAAACCACATGTCGACGCCCGTTGTGATGTTCTGAGTTTGCTCCTGCAACAAATGAAGCATCGCTTTCGGATAGTTCGTCCAGTCGTCTTCCTCCCGGAATGCCAAATCTCCCAATCGCCGTTCAATCACGCCTACTTCAGGGAAATTTTCTGAATAGAGGCGGACGACGTCGTCGTCGCGCTTACGCATCAAGACATACGTCCCGAACGTAATGGCAGCCGGAAACACGTGCCCCCCGTTGTAGTCCGTGTGCTCACCGATTAAATTGATTCGACCTGGTGCGAAAAAGAGATGCGTCGGCTCTGTCTCGAACGTTCTTTTATACGACGCCATCATTTGTTTTTGATTCATAGTAATCCTCCTCGGACGATTGAGTAAACGCTTTCACAACTCCATTCTCGTCATTATTTTACTAAAAGTCAATGTAATTTTACTAATTATTCGTGAATAAATCGCTATTTAGCACGGGTGTAGCGATTTATATTTCGACATAACTTATCTAATTGGAATTAAATTAATGATGTTATTAAATTAAATAAAAATAGTAGTTAATTTTTTTAGTAAAAAATATGTTGCATTATTCATTAAAATTCGTTAAGTTTTATTTGAAAGCGGTTACACCATTATTGGAGGAGGATTCATATGAACATGAAAAAAATTGGAGCTGCGGCTTCAACGGGGTTGTTGGTATTTTCGCTCGCAGCTTGTAGCGGGGGCGACTCTTCAAGTGATAGCGGGAAAACACAAATCAAGTTCATCAACGGTTTCACCGGCGGGGACGGTGCCTTCATGACAAAAATCGTGGACGGGTTCAACTCTAGCCAGGACGAGTTCGAGGTCGTTCAGTCGCAAGAGAAGGATCACTATACGAAATTCAAATCAGGGAATTACGATTTGGTCGTCATCCATGAGACGAGCCTTGAAACATATCAAAAAGACCAGTTGATTCAAGACGCCGGTCCTTATATGGAAACAGCCGGACTTGCAGAGGACGACTTTAACGCGGCAGGTATCCAGTCGGGTACGGTCGAAGACAAACTATTCGGGGTACCGCTCGACATTCACCCGCTCACGATGTTCTATAACGAAGAACTCGTCAGCGAGGCTCCGACGGACTACGAGCAATTGAAAGCACTCGGCGAAACGCTTCAAAGCGAGAACGAGAACCTCTATGCGTTCGGTCTCCCATCGACCGGCTTGACGACGTTCTACTTCACAGCCGCGGCCGCACAAAACGGTATCGACCTCGCAAAAGACGGGTATCTCGACTTCACGCAAAGCGACTATGCTGATGCGCTCATGCAATATCATGACATGGTCTTCAAAGACAATACGTCCCCTGAAAAACTCGGCCTCGACGGTGAGTTCCAGGCGTTCATGAAGTCAGCAGATGAAGGTGCCAAACAAACAGCCGTCACGATGACCGGCCCTTGGTACTACCAAGCCGTGAAAGAGAAGTATGCGGACAACCTCGGTATCGGTGCCATGCCGACACTCTTCGAAACGGCAGCCACGACAGGTAACGCCCATACGATCTCGGTCGCTGCTTCAGTCGAAGACGAAGAAGTGAAAGATGGCATCTCTGAGTTCTTGAAGTACTTGTACACACCGGAGAACTTGGCGAACTGGGCTGAATCTGGCCAGACACCGTCACACCTTGCGACACTCGACTTGATCACGGAAGACCCAGAGAAATACGAGTTGGCTGCGAAGAACCAAAAACAGCTCGACACGTATGTGGCCGCACCGCGCGTCTATCAATTCGATGAGCAAATGCGTTACATGAACGAAGTCGTCTTCACGAAGTTGACGAGTGAACCAAATCTTACAAAAGATGCGCTCATGAGTGAGCTTGAAAAAGCGACGAAAGCCGCTAAACAGATCGCAGATACTCAATAAGCTGAAGGACACGAGGTCAGTGCAGGGTATCCTGCACTGATTTCTTATGAAGGAGGGTCTTCCCCGTGCATATGACGAACAAATCAAAATGGCTTGGGTTCATCTTCGTTGTCCCATTCCTGGTAAGCTTCCTAGTCTTTTGGTTAATCCCGCTCTTATACGGCATCTGGATCAGTCTTCATGACTTCCGGTTGTCGGTCGGAAACAACGGCTTCATCGGCTTAAAAAACTACGTCGACATCTTGACACCCGATACGATTTATAATCGAACGTTCATGACCTCGCTCAAAAACACCCTCATGTTCATCGTGCTGAGCGTACCGCCGCTCATCTTGATCAGTCTCGGCCTCGCCCTATTGATCGAGCACTTACCGAAAAAATTGAAGACGTTCTTCCGGACCGTCTTTTTCTTGTCATACTCAATCTCCGTCACCGCCGTATCGGCCATCTACTTGTGGCTCTTCGGCGCGAACGGTGGATACATCAACAATATTTTGATGAAGGCCGGACTCATCTCGTCGCCAATCAACTGGACGGGTGATCAACCGTATGCCTGGCTCGTCATCGTCATCGCGACCATCTGGTGGACGATCGGCTTCAACATGTTGTTATTCGTCAACGCGCTCGACGAGGTCGACGGCACGCTCTACGAGGCCGCTGACTTGGACGGGGCGTCGGCTTGGAACAAGTTCCGTTTCATCACATTACCAGAGATTCGAAACATCTCGATTTTCGTCATGATCACGACGGTCATCGCCTCGTTCAACTTATATGGACAATCACTCCTCATCACACGAGGCGGACCGGAACAGTCGACGAGTTCACTCATCATGGGCATCAACACGACCGTCTTCGGCAACAACCAGCTCGGGGTCGGATCGGCGATGGCGCTCCTCATGGGAGTCATCATGATGCTCATCACCGGCATCCAATATTGGATCTCGTATAAGAGCGACAAAGACGACCTCGCGAAACCGAGTCGCAAAGAACGGAAACGTTTGAAACGGGCCGTCAATGCCGGACCGACGAACGTCAATCAGCACCCAGCTGCTACAATCGACAAAAAGGAGCGAAAAATCACATGAGACAGAAACGTATCAAATCAGGGATTCTTGTTGCGGTCGCCTCTGTACTCGCCGTGCTCTTTCTCTTCCCGCTCGTCTGGATGGTGTTCACGTCCTTTAAGACGCTGAGTGAATCGCTTGCGAGTGCCTCACTGTTCCCGCGTCAATGGACACTTGAAAACTACGCCAGCATCTTCTCGGCTTCGGCCGACTCGAACATGGTCCAATGGACGATCAACACGGCCATCGTTACATTAATCGGGACAGTGCTCGTCATCTTCGTCGACGTCCTCGCCGCCTACGCGCTGGCCCGTCTCGATATCCCGGGGAAGAAAGTCATTCTCGGTATCGTCGTCGTCGCTTTGACCGTCCCGGGAATCGTCACACTGTTCCCCGCCTTCTATCTGTTCAAGAGCGCGGACTTGCTCGATACGTATGCACCGCTCATCTTGCCTTATTCGGCCGGGACGCTTGGCGTGTTCTTGATTTACAACTTCTTGCGCTCGTTTCCAAAAGAGCTCGAAGAAGCGGCTTATCTCGATGGCGCCTCACAGTGGCAGGTCTTGACGAAGGTCATCTTCCCTTCAATCAAACCGGTCGTCACGACGCTTGGAGTGGTCACATTCCTCGCCATCTACAACGACTTTCTCTGGCCGTCACTCGTCACGAACAGCGATGAGATGAAGACGCTCACGCTCGGGGTCGCCACACTCGTCCAAGGCTCAAACTTCGTGAATCCGGCTGCCATGATGGCCTCGACCGTCGTCGCGACGGTGCCGGCACTTATCATCTTCCTCTGGGCGAACAAATACTTCGTCAAAGGCGTCACCAATTCTGGAATCAAGTGAGGCGATGTTGATGCAAACGACACATCTTCCGATTCAAACCGTGAAACGGACGGATCTTCATATGCGCGATCCGTTCGTTTTTTCGGATGAATCGACAGAAACATATTACTTATTCGGGACGACGTTCGCCGACGGCATCGGCGACGTCGAGCCCGGCTTCTATGTATACACCAGTCCGAATCTCGAAGACTGGACCGGCCCTTACCTTGCGTTCACTCCTCCTGCCGGATATTGGGGGGTTCGTCATTACTGGGCGCCTGAGGTTCATCACGTCGACGACAGTTATTGGATGCTTGCGACATGCAAAGGCGGGATCGGTGTCCATCGGGGCACGACGATTTTGCGGGCCGACCATCCCGGCGGACCGTATCGCCCGCTTTATAACGAAGCGACGACCCCTCCAGACGAGGAGGCGCTCGACGGGACATTCTACGAGGAAGACGGACGACGTTTCCTCGTCTACTGCCACGAATGGACCCAGCAATACTACGGGGAAATCAAGGGGATCGAACTTGATCATGGACGTCCGATTGGCAAACCGTTTCCGATTGTTCGTGCCGGCCATCAATCGTGGATTCGAAAGTTCAGCGACCCACGCATCCAGAAAGAAGGCTATCTGACCGATGCCCCGTTTTTCTATCAAGCAACGAACGGTGACTTGCTCATGTTCTGGTCGAGTTACGCCAATGCCGATGTGACCGGTGGTGCCGGCGGCTATACGGTCGCCGTCGTCCGCTCCAAATCAGGTTCGATTTTCGGGCCTTGGGAAGAGGACGAGACGCTCTTCCTCGATAAAGATGCCGGGCACTGTAGCCTGTTCCGTACGTTCTCAGGCGAACTGATGCTTTGCACTCATTCTCCAGACACACCACATGGGATGGAGCGCCCGACGTTCTTCTCATTAACAGAGACAAATGATGGACTGTTGATTCAGTAACCAACAAAGGAGTAGACACTTATGACGATCACACACTTCCCTCGCCCACAATTCATCCGAAAAGACTGGCAAACACTCGATGGCGCTTGGCGATTCGCCTTCGATGATGACAACAAGGGGCTCCATGAACATTGGTACAAAAGAAATGATCTCCCTCTTACCATCAACGTCCCGTTCGCCTATCAAACAGAACGGAGCGGCATCCATGACCCAAGTTTTCACGACATCGTCTGGTACGAGCGGACGTTTGATGTGCCAAGCGATTGGAACGAGCGCGTCATCTTACATTTCAATGCCGTCGATTACGAGACGGCCGTCTATGTGAATGACCAGTTGGTCGGCACGCAGGTCGGCGGCCAGACCCCGTTCTCATTCGATATCACTGACGCATTGAACCACGGAGAAGAACGCGTCGCTGTCCGTGTGTTCGACCCGTCGACGGACGAAACGATTCCACGCGGGAAACAGTTTTGGCAGGAAGCACCCGACTCGATTTGGTACACGCGGACGACCGGCATTTGGCAGAGCGTCTGGCTCGAGCATGTCCCGAACGCATCAATCTCGCGTGTCCGGATGACACCTGACCTTGACCAAGGCGAGATTCGCCTAGCTTACGACGTCTCACCAAGTGCGGTCGGTCTCACGCTCGAAACCGAGATTTCTTTCCAAGGCGAGCTCGTCAGTTTGGAGCAGACCCGGCTCGTCTCTTCGAACGGGAAGCGCGCCGTCAATGTGATGGGACCTCATATCTTCCATACGAATTTCCATCACGACGGCCGCACGTGGACCCCGGAGAACCCGAACTTGTTCGATATCATCTTTCGACTAAAGGATGGCGAACAAATAATCGACGAAGTGACGTCGTATTTCGGGATGCGGAAGATCCATACGGAGGGAGGCATGTTCTACTTGAACAACAAGCCGTACTACCAAAAGCTCGTCCTCGACCAAGGCTATTGGCGGGAAAGCCTGCTCACCCCACCGTCGGACGACGCGTTGAAGCGAGACATCGAACTCGCGAAGGAAATGGGCTTTAACGGGTGCCGAAAGCACCAAAAAGTCGAAGACCCCCGCTTCCTCTACTGGGCGGACCATCTCGGCTATCTCGTTTGGGGTGAGTCGGCGGCATCTGCTTTCTATACCGAAGACGCGGCGGCCCGCCTGACGAAAGAATGGATCGAGATCGTCGAACGTGACTATAACCATCCTTCGATCGTAGCTTGGGTGCCATTGAACGAGAGCTGGGGCATCCCGCTCGTCCGGTCGGATGCGATGCAGCAGCATCACTCACAGGCGATGTACCACTTGATTCACTCAATCGACGGGACACGTCCGGTCATTTCGAATGACGGATGGGAACTGACCGTGAGCGACATTTGCGCCATCCATAACTACAATCACGGCCAAGCAGACGAGACGAAAAAGTATGAAGTGTATAAACAAGACCTTTCGACGACTGAATCACTTCTTGCCTCGCAACCGGCCCGCCGTCGCATTTACGCAAACGGCTTCAGCCATCAAGGCGAGCCGATTTTGTTGACCGAGTTCGGTGGCATCGGCTATAAGATTGGCGGCGACGCCGGTTGGGGCTATACCTCCGTCTCGGACGGCGAGACGTTCGTGAACGATTACGCCCGCATCATGGACGCGGTCTACGCCTCCCGTGCGCTCCATGGCTATTGCTACACGCAATTGACGGACGTCGAACAAGAGATCAATGGTCTCCTCACGTACGACCGGGAACCGAAAGTCCCACTCGAGACGATTCGTCATATCAATGAACAGTGGCATCACGAAATCCGTTAATCCATCACAGGTGCCTCTAAGGGGGCACCTTTTCTTCTAAAGGAGGAGCTTATGAAACGAAAATCCATGTGGATCATCGCTACCCTCGTCGGTGTCATCGCCATCGCTCTCGTCGGTTGGTCACTCACTAGAGCGGATCAATTGACCGAGAGTGACACGTTCATGAACCCGATTCTACCGGACGGTGCCGACCCGTTCCTATATGAGCATGAAGGGTCATACGTCTATACACAGACGACCGGCAGCAACGTCACGCTGTGGCGCACCGACGCCCCGACCGAGCTGGCGACAGCCGAATCAAAGGTCATCTGGCAACCGACGAAAGGCGAACGGGACATTTGGGCCCCAGAGATCCATTTCGTGAACGACCGCTGGTACGTCTACTACGCGGCCGTCATGCCGGGTGAGGTGCACAAAATGTACGTACTCGAGTCGGCGACCGCCGATCCATTCTCGGACTATACGGAAAAAGGTGTCATCGAGGACCCATCCGGTAAGTGGGCCATCGACGGCACGATTCTCAAAAACGGAGATGATTTGTATTACGTCTGGTCGGGTTGGGAAGGCGACGTCAACGTCAGCCAATACCTATATATCGCCGAGATGTCAGACCCGATGACGATTTCAAGCGAGCGGGTCGAGTTGTCAAGTCCGACATATGACTGGGAGTCGCTCGGTGCCCCACCGTCAATCAATGAGGGGCCTCAAATCCTCATGAAAGGTGGTCAAATCCATATCGTCTATTCGGCGAGCGGCAGTTGGACCGACTTTTACCAGCTCGGTCTCTTGTCAGCGACAAGCGATTCCGACCTGATGGACCCGGACGCCTGGACCAAGCAAGAAAAACCCGTCTTCTCGTCGAGCGGTGACGTCTTCGGCCCTGGCCACGCCTCGTTCGTGACATCCCCTGATGGAAGCGAGGACTGGATCGTCTATCACGCCGCTCGGGCGGAAGGGAGCGGTTGGACACGGAACGTTCGGATGCAGCCGTTCACGTGGAAAGATAACGTCCCGGTGTTCGGTGAGCCGGTCTCAACGGATGAAGCCCTCCCATTTCCGTCAGGCCAGACAGGATTGCTTGCCGTCGATATGAACGAGACGATCACGCCTGACAACCCATTAGACCTGCGTCTCGACATTCCAGAAAGCGGACGTTATCAAGTCGTCCTCTATGTCGAGAATCAAACCGAGGTGCCATATACACTTGCCTACGATGAAAAATCGGTACGAGGCATGGCACTCGCAAACGATGGTAACGTCCCTACTCCCAACGTCGTCGTCTTTGACGCTTTGGCATTTGATTCCGGTTCAGCCTCAATCGAAATCATGGCCGAATATGAAAGTAAGATCACGCGTATCGAGTTGCGACAGGCGAACTAAAATAGGCACGAACCTCCCTCATTGTGAGGAAGGTTCGTGCCTTTCTGTTTGGACATCACTCAAGAGATCCCATCATCTCGAAAGATAACGCCTTATTTCTTCATTCATTTGATTATCTGTAAAGTTGACAGTTCAAAACAATTAACGTACAAAACGACATTCATTCGCTTCGCCGGATATTCATCGATATTCGACGATTGGTTGTTGCTGTGCGTTAGCCTTTCGACTCCATTCGTTATTGTAAGCTGATATTTCAAACAAGCCCTAGGCTTATGTGCGATAAGGGCGCTAGTCCATCTCGGATATCGATGACTATACTCGAATTAACCTAGGAAAATCAACAGAGCGCTCGGAAAAGAATCACCACATGACTCACATTGATGATCAAATCTATGAATGGGAACCGATGATTCACTATGTCATCCGCCACCTATCGATTCACCCGAACGAACAGGAAGACTGCGCCCAAATCGCACGAATCGCCCTATGGGAAGCGTTGAATCGCGGCTGCATGCTATCGAAGACGTATTGCTTCCAACGGATTCGGGGCGCCATTCTGAATCACCAACAAAAGAATGCCCGACATTTAAAGCATGAGGTCGCGGCCGAACGAATCCCGGAGCAATGTATGACGTCCGAACGCAATCTCTTCGACTGGCTCGATGAACAGCGGTTGTTGTTGTCGCCCCGCCATTTCGAACTCCTTTGCCACTTGATTGACGGGACCGAACAGACGCTGTCTTATTCGCCGAGTCGTTTGCGGGCATATAAGGCCGACGTCCAACGGGAACTGAAAGAGGCAATCAACTTGAAGGAGTGATCAACATGAAACACGTGTTACTAAATGATGCCATCGACATGTACTTAACGGACTTGAGAGAACGAAAGGAAGCCCCCGAGACGACGCTGAAAAGCACGCGCAATTCGTTGTTTCGCTTTGCCCGCTATGCGGCCAAGCACGGTGTGGTGTATATCCAAGACATTAGCGAGACGAACCATGCGATCCCGTATAAGAAACACCTCAGCGGAATGGCCGACAATACGGTCAAATCCTATATCATGCGCATCCGTGGGCTGTTTACGTTCGCCCTCGACCAGCAGTGGATGACTCATAATCCATTCGGTCGAATCGTCACACGGGAAGGTGTCAGCGAACCGCCAACAATCATTACGCGCGACCAATTGAACACGGTGCTGTATCACGCCCGCAATTACACGCTCTATACGATTTATCTCGTCGGAGGGGATGCCGGATTACGGATCAGTGAGATTTTGAATTTGGAAATCAACCATATCGATTTCGAGGAGCGGTTGTTGACGGTCCGAAAAGGAAAAGGCGACAAGACACGTCATGTCCCGATGACACCTAGACTTACGACGGAATTAAAGAAGTATATTGCCACGCATCGACCGAACGTCGGAGATTCGAATCGCATTTTCTTGATGCCGACCGGCCGTGTCGTTCAACCTGGCTTTGTAAATGGTGATTTGAAGAAAATCGCACAAGAACAGTTCGGTGTGAAGCTGACGAGCCATATGTTGCGTCACAGTTTTGCGACGACGCTCTACAATAAGAGTCAAGATATGCTCAGTGTAGGCAAACTCCTTGGGCACAAGTCAATCAGTACGACCGAGCGCTATCTACATGTGTCTAGAGAACAAAGTCGTAAGTTGATTGATAGCTTGAATGAATAAATAAAAAAGATTGAGGCATGAGAGTAAGTGATTACTCATGGCTCAATCTTTTTAAAACAATGCTTGATTAGTGCGTTTAAAACGACAGCAAAACCAGACTCAGTGTTTTTTAATCACAGATGCGACTCCCTAATCTTACGGAAGCAGTAGAGGAAGATGTCGTGAAGAGTTTAATCAACTTTACTAAAATTTGTAGTAAGAATGTTAATTCTTTTCAGTCGCAATAATACTCTTTTTAAAATCACGCACCTGATAGTCATGTTCATACATCGACAATTCCTTCGCATATGCGAAGTCACCGAACAATTTATTGATGGTGACGTTACGACCAACGAGCTGATAGATGACATTATTGAACAAGCCTAACCCTCTTACCTGATTACCATGGACAGATCCCATCGTCGAGACGAGCTCTGACGTACAGACGTACTCTTTGTTTTGAGGATGGAATGTGCCATGATCTTCATGTATAATGACCTGTGCCAAAAACTCGGACAAGTTATCGATGTGAATCATAATACGCTGATTTTGATAGATCGGGAAGAACGGAATTTTCTTTGAAAGACCTGCTAGTTTGATATAGTTCCCTTTCGACCTTTTCCCGTAAATCCTCGGCGGACGGATATTCGCAACGAGAAAATTAAGATCTGCAATCTCCTCAAGTTTCTTCTCGGCTTGAAGTTCGCTGTTCCCGTAAAAATTCGTCGGTTTCGGCACTGTATCTCGTGTGATCATTTGAGCGTTCGAGGCATCGCCGTACACAATCATGCTACTGAGGAAGATGAACTGTTTCACACTTTCTCGTTTCGCCTTCCCTGCAGCTTCGGAAGTCAAATCCGTATTCACTTTATAGTTTAGGTCCTCCATGCTCTTGTCCGTCGAGACGTGGGCAATTCCGGCAGCATGTAAAATTGAACCGTATCCATTGAACGAAAATGTTTTCCATTCCCCGTTCCACATCCCGACTGTTTCGACTTGCACTGCATCGGAATGATTTGCTTCAATCCATCGCTTGAACGCATTCCCGACGTAGCTATTAGCTCCCGTGATTAATACTCTTTTCATATATAACCATCCTGCAAAAACTAACTATGTATTTCCTATGCTTTATAATGATTTTACTTACTTTAAATAGAAAATAATGATTGTATTCCCCATTTATCTTAGCGTTCACACCCACGTCTTGCATCATAGTTTTATTACTGGTGTATTTTGCAATACAAATGCGGTTCTTACGCACTGTTGGTGAACGATGACGAGCGACCGCCCGAAGGTGGTCGCTCATTTTTTGCAATATCAGTGAGCACAACTCGGCTCGGGATTTCGACAAAGCACCCGAATCCTGAGCAAGTCAAAATTTCCCCTTCCATACATGAGTCGCTTCATCACCTTTAGACGATTGACGTTCCCTTCCACGTAACCATTGCTTTCTTCAAATTGACAGGCCGCCAGGATTGCCTCTATATTTTGTTTGAGGCGACCCACGAAACGCTTCAGTCCGGGGTGTGATGTGACCTGTGGATTGGTGATCAACGAAAGGAGATGTCCCGCGTCCCGTTCCCGAATCGCTTCCCGAAATCCTTTAATAAAACAGAACGGGATGGCGAGGTCTCCGTAACGGACCAACAGGTACGAGACATCGATGGTATCGTCCGGCCTGGTCGCAGGCCATTGCCAGAGTAGGCGGCAGACATCCTTGCGCGATATGAAAACCTGGGGTTCGGGAAGACCCTCCCTCCGAACGTCACGTGAACGGTGACGGACCGCGCCAAACGAACCCCTGTAACCTAATTGCCTCAGATGAGCGTCCGTTTCCTGGATTGTGAATCGATTTCGGACACATTCTCTCAAATGTGGCATGAAACGATCGATCAAGTGAGGTCTTTGTCGTTTCTGCAGGGAAGGCTCGTAAGCCGGATCACTGTATTTTTTGACGGTCCTCCAATTCAAGCTGAGCATCTGGGCGATCGCATTCAGACTCATCCCTTGGCGGTGCATGCTTTGAACCCTTTCGACCAACGGTCGTTTCGTTTCTTTCTCGGGTTCAGTCGGATGTTCCGGTTTCAAACCGTACGATACGGTACCTTCCAGTTTTACAGGGACTCGAGAGGGGAGGACACGCTGGCATATCGAATTGAGACATCGCCATAGGTTGTCTACGAGGTGGAAGCGGTCGCTCACCACTACGATGTCCTGGTCGAGCAACGCCTCTTCATAGGCCGGGAATCGATCGACCAATGCGCGGACAGGTCGTTTCTCCAGATTCACAAGCCAATCCTTCAACATGTCCGCTTCGCGGGTCCGCAGCAGGTCGATGGGACGATGGGTTGTTGCGTCACAGATGATGGTCCCGTATCGGTGACCCTTTTTGAAGGCGAAGTCATCAGTGCCGATCACCTCAGCACAGGGGCTCGGGACGGGCACACGTCGTAGCACCCTGAGTAGCGTGTCGTGACTGATTCGAAAACCTAGGACGGTCGTGACACGCTCGGCTTCCTTCGCACTCATGGCCAACATTAAAGTGGACAACACACGCTCCGAACGGAGCGTTCTCCGCGAATGAGAAATGGCCCACGGCAATCGCTCTGTAAAGATGGAACGTTGGCATTTTGAGTTGTCGCAGAACCGTTTCGGTACTTGGATGTTCAGACGGAAAACCTGATGTATTCCTGAGAAGTCTTTTAGCCGCTGTGTCGTGAAACTGTGACGTCGTTGACAAGACTGACCACAGTCTGGAGAGCATGCACCGCTGGACACGAGACGAGCGGCAAAGTGTCTCACCCCATCGTGTGAATGAGCACTCGTGACGCACATGTGTAGTGCAAAATACAGCACAGTCGATCATCTAAGAACTCCAACTCGTTCATTGGAATCAATCGTTTTTGATTTTATTCCCATAATGTCAGCATCACTACCTCACCAACATTGCGTAAGAACCACTCCTATTTTGCACTATACAACTGGAACGGAGACAGTCCAGTGCTAAGCCGTCAACCACTCGGTCGGCATACACCAAACTATCGATTGCTACTTGCATATAACTGATCCATGTGTAATGCAAAATAGGAGTGCAGAAGTGTGCAACGGAAACGTACACAACTCTGCACTCCTATTTTAGAAAAGAAAAAGGACTTGCCAGCAACCATAATCTCACCCTAACGTTTAAGTTGCGACACAAGAACGTTAGGAGATGGAAGGAATGCTAGCAATGTCCGATATCAATTGTATCAAATATCTGAGAAACCACAAATCACATTCGATCAATCGAATCGCTAAAAATCTAGACCTCAACTGGAGGACGGTAAAAAAATACGCGGATTCAGCTCAACTGCCGAGTGAAACCATTCGCCCCAAGAGAGGCATGATGTACGGAACGAAATGGGGCGAGATGGTCGAGGATTGGTTGACCGAGGATCAAATGCTTCAGAAAAAGTTAAGACGAACGAATAAAAAGCTTTATGAAACGCTGGTGGCGAACGGATTCGAGGGTTCTTACCGGACGGTCTGCAATTTCATCAAGAGCTGGCATATGACGAGCGAGGAGGAAAACGACACAAGGCAAGAACGATTGCAACACCCTCCGGGTGAGGCACAGGTAGATTTCGGGACGATGGAAGTCGTCAAAGATAGTCATGCGGTCGATGTAAAATGCCTCGTCATGAGCCTGCCCTTCAGTAACCGCACAGCAGCTGTCGCCCTGCCCGCAGAAAACCAAGAGTGCTTTTTGACGGGACTCAAAATGCTTTTTGAAGAAATCGGTGGTGTACCGCAACAGCTCAGAATCGATAATCTCCCCGCCGCAGTCATCCAACCACGAACGACAAAAGAAGAGGCGATCTATACAGATGCTTTCCTGCAGTTCATGGCACATTACGGCTTCCAAGTTCAAAGCTGTAATCCTTACAGAGGTAACGAGAAAGGAAGTGTCGAGAACAAGGTAGGATACGTTCGGTACAATTTTCTTGTCCCAGCCCCTGTCATGCATGATTACGATTCGACGAACCGGCAACTCGCAGCTTCCCTACGGGATGACATGGAGAGAGTGCATTACGAAAAGCATGTGCTGATCCGTGAGTTGTTCGAAGAAGAGCAGAGACATCTATTGCGATTGCCGCAAGAAGACTTCCCCGTCTTCAAAGAAGAACTGTTCAAGGTGAACAAGTACGGCGAAATAACGATCGATAAGACGAAAGTCTTGATCCCTTCAGGGGCTCGTCATGGGCAAGTACGCGCCATCTTAAGGTGGGATTCGATGAAGATTCTCTCACTTCACGGAGAAATCCTCTACGAAGAAAAACGTCCCTACATGATGACAAAGCGTGCGCTCCCATGGGAAAACATCATCAGCACTTGGCACAAGAAGCCGAGAAGCTTCGGGCACTCCCGTTATTCCGAATATCTGCCGGGTAGAATCAAAGAGTACCTGGGCGTACCCAACTTACTCGTTCGGCAGGAAAGACTGGCCTGGATCCGAGCCAAGCTCGCACTCTATCCAATCCTCGAGATCAATGAACGCCTATACGAGCTACTGAGCGAGGACGACGATCCAGCCGTGGTTGAGGACCATCCTTATGATGTGGATTGGAGCAAGTACGATAGCCTGAATCGGCCTTGGGGAGAAGGTGGTGCAGTATGAGCCTAAAAGAAATGTGCAAATCGCTCCGCCTTGCCTATGTCGCTGAAATCTATGAATCGATTCCAACGGAATCCCCTGAAAAGTTTCTCACGGAGCTTTTCTCGATGGAAATGCGCCTCCGCGAGGAAGCGAAAGCGCAACGGTTAATCAAAAAGGCAAAATTCATCAACAATAAGTCACTAGACGACTATCATTGGGGCAATCACATCTACTTCCCAAAGCATTTAGATAAGGACGAACTGACCTCACTGAATTTCGTCGAGCACTCACAGAACGTCGTTCTGACAGGGTCCCCGGGTACAGGAAAGACCCATTTGGCCATCGGGCTCGGGAGAGAAGCTTGTCACAAAGGTTATGAGGTGAGGTTCTTCCGGGTCTCTGAACTCGTCGAGCAACTTAACAAGGCCTGGCGGGATGGAAAACTAGGCAACTTCCATTCTCGTCTCGAGTCGGCAGATATGATTATTTTAGATGAGATGGGATATCTCCCTCTCACAAAAGAATCTGCGGAACTTCTGTTTCATCTCATCACCGACTGGTACGAGCGAAAGAGCCTGATCATCACATCCAACCTTGAGTTCAGCCAATGGAATCGCATCTTTGGCGACGCGCGCTTGACTGCGGCACTCGTCGATCGCGTCATCCATCACGCTCACATACTAAACTTTACAGGTGACAGTTATCGTGTCACGCATGCGTTGTCGAAACACTAAAACCCAGCTGGCAAAGTTCTGTACTTTTCGTTGCATTATTGTGCACATTTGTATTGCAAAATACACTGATCCAGAAGGTTGAAATGCTATCGATGATTTAAAAGATTGAAAATATGGCAGCACGGGGACTGTTTCCTCGTACTGCCATATAATTAGTCACGACTGTACAAATCGCGTGTATAAACTTTATCGGCTACATCTTCAAGCTCTGGATGTAAGCGATTTGTCACGATAACGTCGGCTGTCTCTTTGAACGTCTCAAAATCGTTGATGACAGGAGAATTGTAGAATGATTCTTCTTTTAAAACTGGCTCATAGATAATAACTTCGACACCTTTCGCCTTGATACGCTTCATAATCCCTTGGATTGACGACGCACGGAAGTTGTCCGAATCCGTCTTCATCGTCAAACGATAGACGCCAACACGCTTCGGATTTTGCTTCAGAATCGACTCCGCAACAAAATCTTTACGCGTGCGGTTCGCGTCGACAATTGCCCCGATGATGTTATTCGGTACGTCCTCATAGTTCGCAAGGAGCTGTTTCGTATCTTTTGGCAAGCAGTAACCACCATAACCGAATGATGGGTTATTATAGTGTGAACCGATGCGTGGATCGAGCCCTACACCTTCAATGATTTGTTTAGAGTCAAGACCGCGAACTTCTGCGTACGTATCAAGTTCGTTAAAGAACGCAACACGCATCGCCAAGTATGTGTTTGAGAACAACTTGATGGCTTCCGCTTCTGTTGAGTCAGTCAATAACACCGTAATATCTTCTTTAATGGCAGCATCTTTTAACAAGTTCGCGAACACTTCCGCGCGCTCTGATTGCTCACCGACGACAATACGTGATGGATAAAGGTTATCATGCAACGCTTGGCCTTCACGTAAGAATTCTGGTGAGAAAATGATGTTTTCTGTATCAAACTTCGCTTTAACCTCATCTGTGTATCCAACCGGAACGGTCGATTTGATGACCATAATCGCATCTGGATTGATTGCTAAAACCGTTGCGATAACGCTCTCAACTGTGCGTGTATTGAAGTAGTTACGCACTGGGTCATAATCGGTAGGCGTTGCAATCACAACGTATTCTGCATCTTTGAATGCTGTCAAATTGTCTGTTGTCGCAACTAAATTCAATTTTTTATTTTGTAAGAAGTCTTCAATTTCTGCATCAACGATTGGAGACTGTTTTGCGTTAATCATGTCGACTTTGTCTTTCATGATGTCCAATGCGACTACTTCATTCGCTTGCGACAATAATACGGCCATTGAAAGACCTACATACCCAGTTCCTGCTACTGTAATTTTCATTTCAAACTCCTATCAAAATAGAATAGTAATCACTGAAGAATAGGTAATTATTCCTTTTACCTTCTATTTATCACAATTTTTTTCAATGCAATTATTGAAGTAGTTAATTGGAAGATAGAAGATATTATAAAACTGTATCCAGAACCATATATGCCATATAAGTGAATTAATGCCAAAGACGTACCTAAATGAATTACACACCACATGACCGATAAGTACGGCTGAATGCTATACTCTTTAGCTATAGTAAATATCACTCCTATCAAAATACTAGCATAGCTAAATATAGAGCCTATCAATAAAAGTATTAGTAAATCGTTATATTTAGAAATTTCTTCTGTATATACTACTCTTAATAAAAATTCGCCCCATAAATAAACAAGTGTGATTGCTGTAATTACTAAGATAGAAATAAACATAATAATTCGCTTTACTGAATCATAGAATTTATTTAAATTGCTTTGAAATAAATTTGTCAATGTCTTAAGCCTAACTTGAATTAACGAATTAATTACTAAATTACCAACTATTAAGAAATATGAAATCGTAGAGTAAATAGCTACTTCTTCAACACTTAACGTATATTCTATGAGATATTTCGGTATATTAATATACAGTATAGACAATGTTGAATAAATTGCTAAAGGTAATGTAAAAACTACAAATTCATTAAAATAATTGAAATTAAAATTTATACAATTGGGTTTTTCTATTTTTCTTAGTTCGAATACAAATATTAAAAGGGTAGTTAGCGCTAAAAGAAATAAAGAAGTTTCTAATGAATTATTAGACAATAAGCAACCTGTAAAAACTACTAATTGAATCCCAGATCTAATTACTTTATTAACTGATATATTGAAAATCAAATTGTTTTTCTGCCAGTATCCGTAAATTAAATCACTAAGCATCTCTCCAAATTTCCATAAAAAAATAAGTATAAATATGATATCGCTTTTGTTAATGACAATTAATAACCCATAACTTACTGATGCAAGTACTAAAAATAGAATTGCTCGTGATATTAAATAATCTATGATACCAAATTGAGGGAACCCATTCGTTACATATACTGTTCTATGTTGCATTTGAATTAAATAACTTACTGGCGCAATGATTGCAAGGAAATAAGTAAAAAGACCAAGTTCATTTATACTGAAGAATTTTGCGATTAATATTAAAATTGCAAATTGTGTAAATGCAACTGACAAATCTCCCATTAAATAAAATATACTTTTTTTCACCATATAAACATTACCTTATTTTATATTTGATAGAGCCTCTAGTCATAATTAATAATCTAGCTATAAATAAAAACACATTATTATCTAGCATTTTCCATTTCCTTAAAAGAAATTGTAAATTCAGAAGTGGCCATAAGTATGGGGAGTAAGCTTTAAAAAAAGCACCTTTATCTTCAAAATATTTTGTCGCATATCCGTTAAACCAAGAAGACGTACTCATATCAACTTCTCCGATTTTTATTGGGACATAGTATATTTTTAAACCTTTTTTTATACATTCACTTAAAAAAAGATTTTCCTCTCCCATTCTATATTTTGCACCCGCACCAAAACGAGTATTAAACTTTATATTATTTTTGATTATACTTTCTCTTTTAAATGTTATCTCGACAGAAGAAACCCTCATAATAGTTAGTTGATTAAGTCTTTTAAACGAGGAGCCAAATTCTTTACTTCTACCTCCCCCACTTCTTGAAACTTGAAAAGCAATTACATCTGCTTGCGGATGTTCTTTATAGGCCTGTATTATCTTTTCTTGATAACGATCTACAAACTTAACGTCATCATCTGAAATGATACATATTTCTCCATCACTATGTTTTAATGCTCTATTTCGACTAACGCTTAGTCCTTTTTCATTATAACTATAATAAACTGTATGATCTTTTCTAACTACTTCCTCACTGATACTTTCAGTTTGATTAATAATTATCGAGTCTAATGTATTCATTCTATGATGAAGATAAAAGTCACTGTCCATTGTCGATACCAAAACCTGAATTTTACTCATATAATGAATTCCCTTTTTTGTTATTTGATTTTCTTCTATAAACTGCATTTATTACATAATATGAAAAGAAATAAATAGATTTTATAAAATTAATTTGTTCATGATGTCTATATAAATACCATGTCCTTTTTAAAGCACTTATTTTATTCGAAGAGAGAGATCCCTTTCTTACTTTATAAGCAGTCAAGGAACCTTTACTATAGCCTCTAGCAACTGTGCCTTTTTTCAAAATTTGTAACCACGTTGCAGTATCCTGTCCTTTTTTAAGTAAAGGCATCCTAAAATCACCTATTACATT
Source organism: Exiguobacterium mexicanum (assembly GCF_005960665.1). GTDB lineage: Bacteria > Bacillota > Bacilli > Exiguobacteriales > Exiguobacteriaceae > Exiguobacterium > Exiguobacterium mexicanum_A. The sequence continues at coordinate 447,044 of NZ_CP040676.1, read as the reverse complement.
TTTATCGATCATGACAGTTGAACAACCAATAACAGTATTCTTTAATAAATCATTATATGTTAATTTAGAAGGTACAAATACCTCATTTATCAAAACATTATTCTCATTAATTCTTGTATAATTAGTAAATGTAAATGAGTAGTTATTTGTTTGCATGAAATCAATTTGTAATTCAAGTTTATTCGGCACCCATATGTCGTCTGCATCTAAGAAAGCAACATACTGCCCAGACGCTTCATCCAATCCGTAGTTTCTAGCTACAGCGGCTCCTGAATTATTACTAAGCGAAATAACATTTACTCTAGAGTCTCGTTCTTCGAATTCCTTAAGTTTAATTACGGTATCATCTGTAGAACAATCATCAACTAAAATTACTTCTAAATACTTATATGTTTGATTCAACACTGAATTCAAAGTCTCTTCAATTGTGTCAAAAGAATTATAAGTAGGTATAATCACTGAAACCATGTTCATTTGCATTGAAAAAACTCCTTAATTAATTTAAAACAATCGATTTTGTTATATGACGGTTTGTCAAATTAAGCGCAACACTTCCTCGGTGAGGACCTCGTGTGCGGTTTTCCAGTTCAGGCATTTTCTCGGCCGCCCGTTGATCTTGGCCAGCGCGTCCGTGAGTTCATCGTACGCCACCTGCGCGAAGTCCGTTCCTTTCGGGAAGAACTCGCGGAGGAGCCCGTTGGCGTTCTCGTTGCTCCTCCGTTGCCACGATGAGTACGGGTCGGCGAAATACATCGGCACGCCGAGTGACGACTGGATGCGCTCGTGACCGCTGAACTCCTTGCCACGGTCCGTCGTCGCCGTCTCGAACGTGCCGTCCGGGAAGGCGCCGTGCACCGCATGGATCGCCCCCTCCATCGAGGCCGCGGTGCGGTCCGTGATCGGCAGGGCGAGATAGAACCGGCTCTTCCGCTCGATGAACGTCGCGACGCACGCCTTCGATTTCCCTCGTCCGGAGACCATGGTGTCGAGCTCCCAGTGCCCGAACGTCTGGCGCCCCCTGACCTCTGGCGGTCGTTGCGAGATGGGGAGTCCAATGTTGATGCGCCCGCGCATCTCGGTCGGCTTTTGACGTTTCCCCTTCTGGCGGAGCACGGTCAGGGGCACGTCGATCCGTCCCGCATAGATCCAACGGTAGATGGTGGAGAAGGCAATTTTTCCTGTGTAGAGACGGCCGACGATCTGTTCCGGGGACCAGGTCGCACGCAGCTTCTCGACGATCGTCCGGCGCATCGTGTCATCGAGTTTCGTCTTGGCGCCGCAGTTGGTCTTCGCCTTCTCGTGGCGTTTCTGGGCACGTTCAGCCACATAGTCGGGGTTCCGTCTGATCTCCCGCGAGACGGTCGAGGGCTGTCGCCCGATCCGTCTCGCGATGGACCGGATGGACATCCCGAGCTCCAGATAGGTCTCTATTTTCACGCGTTCGGCTGTGGTAAGATGGGTGTAGCTCATAGCGATTCCTCCGTCTGAATGTTTGTGTGGTAACTTCATTCTACACGAGGCCGTCGCTATGGGCTTTTTTGCGTTCACGTTCAGGTGTTGCACTTAATTTTATAATTCATCATATAAAAAATATTAGTCATTGATAAAATTTCATGTTTAAAAGACTATGGACTAAATTTTAACGTGCACCTTCACCAGTAAAAATCACTTTAATCGTTTTAAATACAATAAGCATTTCTAATTTTAACGAATAATTTCTAATATAGTGTAAGTCTTCCTCTAATTTTTTTTCTACACTTAAATCGTATCCGCCATTTACTTGTGCCCATCCTGTTAGGCCAGGTTTGACAATAGTTCTGTATTTAAATTCAGGAATATTTTTGACAAATTCATCTATAAACACTCGCCTTTCAGGTCTTGGACCAATTAAAGACATATCTCCTTTTATTACATTAAAAAGCTGAGGTAATTCATCAATTCTCGTAGCCCTTATAAATTTACCTACTTTTGTAACTCTTGAATCATTAGGAATTGCCCAACGAGCGCCATTTTTTTCAGCATCTAACTTCATAGATCTTAATTTGTATATCCAAAATTCTTTATTCTGATATCCAACTCGTTTTTGTTTGTAAATAATGTTTCCTGGGCTCTCTATATATATAAAAATTGCAACTAAAAATATAATGGGTAATGTAAATAAAAATAAAAATATTGAAACGAACAAATCAAATGCTCTTTTATAAATCAAAAATGATTTATTAGGCAAATGTATTGGAAAAGCCTCAATTCCCGTAATAAATTCCATTCTAACAGGAACTTCCATCCCAAGATCTTCGGATAAATTGTTTTCAAAAGTTTTTTCTGCTAGTTTCATCTATATATTGTTCTCCCTTCATAATTAGTGATTAGTTCTTTCAAAATAACTAAAACTTCTTTTTCCAAATCTGGTCTATTCAAAGCGAATTCGATAGTAGTACGGATAAAACCTAGTTTTTCGCCCACGTCATATCGTTTACCAGTGAATTCGTAAGCAAATACATGTTCAACTTCGTTTAAACGTGTAATGGCGTCCGTTAATTGGATTTCACCACCCGATCCTGGAACTTGTGTTTCTAAGAAATTAAATATTTGGGGAGAAAATAAATAGCGGCCCAAAATAGCTAAGTTCGATGGCTCAGTACCTGGCGCTGGCTTTTCTACAAAAGACTCGACTTTATGTAAACCATTTTCTAGTGTTTCTTTCGGATCAACTATTCCATAACGATGAGTGACATCGCTTAAGACTGGCTGTACTCCAATGATTGAACGTTCTGTTTTGTAGTATTGATCAATTAATTGTTTAGTACACGGAATCTCTGACTGTACAATATCATCTCCAAGCATTACTACAAATGGCTCATCCCCAACAAAAGCCTTCGCTTGAAGGACAGCATGACCAAGACCCATTGGTTTTGACTGACGGATAAAATGAATGTTGATATTCGTCGTTTCTTCAACAAGTTTCAAAAATTCTGACTTGCCTTTTTCAATCAATGTTTGCTCTAACTCTGGCACCGAATCAAAATGATCCTCGATTGCACGTTTACCTTTTCCAGTGACAATTAAAATATCTTCTATTCCTGATTCAACTGCTTCTTCGATGATATATTGAATTGTTGGTTTATCGACAATTGGCAACATTTCTTTCGGCATCGCTTTTGTCGCTGGTAGAAAACGTGTGCCTAAGCCAGCTGCGGGAATTACGGCTTTCTTTACTCTTTTGGCTGTCATTTGGTACACCCCTTTATAGATAAATATATATTATATGTCTGATTCATAGAAAAAAGGATGTAACTTACATCCTTTCAAAATTATAAATTAAGATTATCACTTTAGACCTAATATAAAAACAGACAAAAAGTAAAATAAACCTAAAATCGTTCGACACTTGTCGACATTATTGTTATTTTTTCACTATTAAGTCAATGATTTAAGGCGAGTTTCAAAACAATTTATTTTTTCCATTTTCCTCGCCAGTTTTTAGTCGGTAATGTCGGCGGGTCGATGAATACAAAATCATCCTTGATGACTGCTTCTGCGTTAATGACATAATTTCCCCATTTGTCTGCACCGAGTTCATCCCGCACGACCTTCTCGACTTCCGTCCAATAAAACGTTCGTCGCCCCGTACTATGCGCATCTGATGCGATCAAATGGCTCAAGCCGTTACGTAGGAAAGCGAATGCGAGGTCTTTGACGTTATTTCCGAATGCTCCGGTCAAGCTGCTCGTTGTAATTTGTGACAATGCCCCCGATGATACAAAGTCCATTAGTCGTTTCGGGTTCGTCGCAAATTCTTTATTTCGCTCAGGATGCGCAATAATTGGTGTGTATCCTTCTGTTTGAAGCCCAAAGAAGAGCTGTTCCGCATAAGCCGGTACCGAGTCACTCGGAAACTCGACGAGCACATACCGAGATCCGGCAAGCGATAACGCTTCCCCTTGTGATAACGATTCAACCAGGTCACCGAAGATTCGAATCTCTTGGCCCGAATACAAATCGAGATTAATGTTTTCTTGTCGAAGTACATTTTGAAGTCTTGTCACAGCATTTGGTACATCTAGTTCGCTCGTGTCAAACTGCGGTTGAAACGCGTGGGGGGTGACCACGATTGCAGTCACCCCTTCACTTACTGCGCGCTTCGCCATTTCTACCGCTTGTTCGACTGTTTCCGGACCGTCATCGACGGCCGGTAATAAGTGACAATGGATATCAATCATGGCGTGCTCTCCTTCTTATTCATATGCGTAATAGTAATAATGATCGTCGCTACCTTGTGGTTCGCGCTTGTTCAAGACGACACCGAAGATATGTGCATCAGCCAAAATAAGTTGTTCTTTTGCTTTGACGACCATTTGGCGGTCTGACTTATCACAACCGACGACGAGGACGACGCCGTCAACTTTACGGGCCAAGAGGCGCGTATCTGCCACTTGCATCATCGGAGGTGCATCTAGAATGATGACGTCATAGTTCGCTTTTAATTCTTCTAGTACACGATCCATCATCTTCGATGACAATAGTTCTGACGGGTTTGGTGGAATCGGACCGGCCGCAATCAAGTCTAAGTTCTCGATTTGTGTCGTGTGCGTCGCTTTGTCCACCGTTGTTTTTTTGGCCAATACTGTCGATAGACCAATCCCGTTCGATAAACGGAATGTGAAGTGAGCTGTCGGACGACGCATGTCACAGTCGACGAGCAACACTCGCTTCCCTTGTTGTGCATAAACAACCGCGAGGTTAGATGATGTCGTCGATTTCCCTTCACCGGACGAGGCTGACGTGATGACCATCGTCTGCAACTCGTCATCGACCGCCGTGAACTCTAAGTTCGTGCGGATCGTACGGTATTGTTCCGAGATTGGCGACTTCGGTTTCAATACCGTAATCAACTCACGACCTGACTTGTCGTATTGGGTATGCTTATGTTTCTTTTTTCCGAACTTAAACATGGACTCGTTCACCTTTCACGTTAGCTTGACGTTGTTGACGCATTTCGACTTTATCGATGACAGGAATCGATCCGAGAACCGGAAGTTCCAAAATCGTCTCGACATCTTGTTCTGTCTTGATTCGACGATCGAGCACTACTCTCAGGAATGCCATAGCCACACCGATCATCATTCCAAGAACTGTCGCAATGGCCGTGTTCAATAAGATGTTCGGGCTAACCGGCAACATCGGGACTGATGCGTTCGAGAGAACTTTGACGTTGTCGACGCTCATCAATTCAGGTACTTCTGTCGAGAAGACATCGCTAATCTCGTTGGCGATATCGGTGGCGAGCACCGGGTTCGTATGTTGAACTTTAATGTTGATGACCTGCGAGTTTTGTTCGCTGTTGACTGTGATTAAGTTTGCAATATTATCAGGGGCACCGATTACATTTTCTTGAACCTGCTCTAAAATGGCTGGACTTTGAATGATGACCCGGTATGTGTTGACCAACGTTACTGATGATTGAATCTGGCTGTTATCTAGAGGCATATTTTCGCCTTGTTTCGGTGCCACGAGTACTTGTGTCGATGCTTCATATGTTGGACTAATGACGAATGAGCTCACTAAAAAGGCGATTAACGCCGCGATGATTGCTAAACTTGCGATGAGCCATTTGCTCCGTTTTAAAATGGAGAATAGTTCTCCAAGGGAAATTGTTTCTTCTTTCATCTTCGTCTGTTCTCTCCTCTGTTTTTTAAAGTCACTACTGGAAAAATTCCGCAGATAATATTTAACAGTGCCAATACCAAAACATTATAGCAAAAATCTTCACAGTTGATGACCCATTTTTTAAAATTTGGGTTTTTTGGTATGTAAATCTGATAAACTTTGTTAGGAAGAACTTAACAAAAGGAGGAGACAATAGTGCACGTTAGTGAGCGCCTACTCCAGTTGTACGCAGACACGAATGCGGCAACACGTACAAAACTGCAAGATACCATTAAACAAAATTTAGGGGACGGAAAATCGTTAACTATGTCCTTCGAAGAACTAACAGGTTCGGTAAACAATGCACTACCAAAAGAAGTAAAATCGGCTACTGACTTCGCCGCCTGGATTAAAGACGGGAAGAAAGATGCCACGTTTCTTCCATACTATGTGTCTTTACTTGAGATGCATGACACCGTGTTTAACAAAGAAGCGACCGTTCCACAATCGGCACCGGTTGACAAGACAACGGTCAAAGATACTCCGGTAGTCGACAAGTCGACAGTAACAGTGCCTAAATCAACAACAGTTGATGCTCTAAAAACAGAAGAAAAACCAACTGTTTTAAAGCCACGTTATACACCGGAAGTGCCAGTCCCTTCAAGGGCTGAACGGGCCAAGTACCAACGCACGATCGAACCGGCACGACCACGCCGAAAGTCGGGCAAATGGATTGGTGTGCTTTTCTTTCTCGCTTTACTCATGGGAGGCGGCTATATCGGGTATCCATATGCAATGGACTTATTGGAACCAAAACAAGAAGCCACCGTCGTTGAGGAAACACCAAAACCAGATCCTGAACCGGTCGTCCAAGAGCCGGAGACGAATTACGTCTGGCTTGCTTCAAAGAACGTCAATCTCGTCTCGGAACCAAACGGCACGACGGTTACCTATATAGGAGATATCGGCGACCGCTACGAAGTTTTGAAGGAAGAAGATAATCATGTCGAAGTTGATTTAGACGGGACAACCGCATGGGCCCCGCTCGACGCCGTCACGAAAGAATGGCCGACGCGAGAGTTGACGAATAGCGCCCTACTCGATTGGGTCAACATGAACTTGGACAACGACTGGCTCGGCGAAGCGATTCCGGATTTCTTCGCTATGAACGAAGCAGCACTCACGGAGACGATCGGTGCGCCTTACGGTCGGGAGACAGATGCGTTGAACGCCTATGCGTTCTATAACGGTGGTTTCTTCGTCATTCAACAAGACAAAGTACACGCCATCGATTGGACAAACACGCAAACGACACGCGACGCGTTCAGTTCACTCGGAGAACCTGTTTTAGAAACGGACGATGCCGTGGTTTACGAGAGTGAAACATATTCACTTCGATTATTCGAAGGTACAAACGGACAGACCCGCGTACGCTTAACAGAAAAATAATCATATAGAGGATTTTTGGAAGGAGTTGTTCATATGAACACCATTTTAGTCACAGGTGGTGCTGGTTATATCGGTACCCATACCGTGTTACAATTACTTGAGGAAGGACGGGACGTTATCGTCCTCGACAACTTATCAAACAGTCGTCGTGAAGCACTCGAACGTGTTGAAGAAATGACCGGAAAATCAGTCACCTTTTACCTCGGCGATATCCTTGATCGCGAGTTACTCGAACAAATCTTTTTGACACATACAATTGACGCTGTCATCCACTTCGCCGGACTGAAGGCCGTCGGTGAATCCGTATCGGAGCCACTCCGCTATTACGAGAACAACGTCGTCGGCACGACCGTGTTACTTGAAGTCATGAATGCGTTCGACGTGAAACGGATCGTCTTCAGCTCATCGGCGACCGTATACGGCATGCCAGAACGGACACCGATTGACGAATCATTCCCGCTCAGCGCGACGAACCCATACGGCCGGACGAAACTGATGATCGAAGACATCATGCGCGACCTTGCTGTCGCTGATCCATCGTGGAGCATCGCTCTCTTACGTTACTTCAACCCAATCGGTGCCCATGAATCGGGTCAAATCGGTGAAGATCCGTTCGATATCCCGAACAACTTGATGCCGTACATCACGCAAGTCGCTGTCGGTCGCTTGAACGAGTTGAGCGTATTCGGTGACGACTACGATACACCTGACGGAACTGGTGTCCGCGACTATATTCACGTCGTCGACTTGGCCGAGGGTCACTTGAAGGCGCTCGACTACGTCATGGACCATACTGGTGCCGAAGCGTTCAACCTCGGAACCGGCACAGGTTATAGCGTGCTCGACCTTGTCCAAGCGTTCGAGGCCGAGAGTGGCAAACCTGTCCCTTACAAAGTGACACCGCGGCGCCCAGGTGATATCGCCATCTGCTTCGCCGACCCATCGAAATCGAAACAAGTGCTCGGTTGGGAAGCAAAACATGACGTCCGTGCCATGTGCCGTGACGCCTGGAACTGGCAATCGAGCAACCCGAACGGATATCGGGCATAAAAAACGGCTGACCGAAGAACCTTAAAGGTTCTCGTGTCAGCCGTTTTATCGCGTCCTCTTTTTACATCAAGAAGGTTCATGTTCATCAATCCATGCAAATCCATAGGCGTCCAGTTCAATCGTCTCGACCGGTTCACCCGTGAACAAATTCGTCCCGCTCACTCGCACGGTGACCGGCTCATTGCTGACGTTCGTATACAGCATGAGCGTCTCTCCTCCACCCTTCCGCTCGACCGTGAAGACGCGTTTATCGGACATATCGATGCGCTGCTCAGCGTACGGCGAAAACGCCGCATGCGTCCGTTTGACGTTCAGTTGACTCAGAATTCCTGAGAACACCTGCAGGCGATACGGATTGGTCTTCAGGTCTTGAATGAGCTCATCGTGCTCGACCGGTGTTTCAACGCCTAGGAGCGTCCGGTAGTCGATGGCCGGGATCCCTTGCAGCGAGAACAGGATACTGTGGGCCGCAAGAATCTGTTCGACGCTCGGCTCAATCAGATTCTTCTCGAACGGGTCCCGCTCCCGGCTCGACAAGAAGTTGAAGTACGTCTTCCCGTCCCCCGGTGCCTCGATCCGCTGCGCCCAGTCGGACAACTTCTTCGCATCCCCTTGCGCGAATGCCAGCAACGTATGCGACGCGAGGTCAAAGTGACAGACGGCATCGGCGACGGCGAAGTATTCCGGAGTCAAGGACGGGTCCCCTTCATAGGCGAGAATGAGCTGCCCGTGCGGCTTATAGTGATGGAGCACGGCGTGCCACAGCTCGAGGATGAGTCGAATCCGTTTCTCGGGCATGCCACGGAACGACTGGACGTGGACGCGCAGCTTCGTCGCACCTTGAGCGAGCCGCTCGATGAAGGCGTCCGTCTCGTCCAAGAGATCGAGCTGCATCTCGTTATAGACGTCCGGGTCCATATCGTACATAAGGTCGAACTCATGTTTGAAGCGCCCGAGGTCCTCATATAACCGGATGCGCGGATTGACGGCCGTATCGGTCGGCTTCTCCTTGTACGGGAAGAGCGACACGAGATACAAGTCGCTGATCGACGCCTGGACGTGGTCCTTCAACAGCTCATGGAGTGCGTCCAAGTCGGGGCTGCCGTCGTTCGTGACGGCGTTCGCATCCATCAATAGGACGCTCGTCTTCTCGGTCACCCCGTTCCCGTCGTGCCAGGCGTGGTTGTCCCACTTGGCGAACAGTTCCCGCCACTCTTCAATGGTATGGTCATCCTCTAATCGGTTGATCATCGGTTCAATCGTCTCAACATTCATGCAATCCCTCCTCAAGTGTCTCTTAATCAGTCCCACCGAACCATGATTTTCAAACGCAAAAAAAGCCGTCCCGTCAGGAACGACTCAGTTCATCAAGCGCTGTAGCTCGGCTTGGACGTCGGCGAGCGAGGCCGAATCCGGGTTCCAGTAATAGATCCCGTCCGCCTCCAATCCGCCTGACCCTTCGATGCGGAGCGTACTGGCGTTGCGGAACGCCTTCATATAGTCCGTCGACAGCGTCACAAGCTCATTGAACTCGATGTTCGTCTTGGCCCGGTTGCCGGCGACGTCCAATAGCTTCGTCACTTTGTCGATCGAGAAGTCGGAACGTCCCTTCTCGACGATGGCCGCAACGACGGCACGTTGCCGCTCTTGGCGACCGAAGTCACCGTTCGGGTCGTCATAACGCATCCGAGCGTACGACAATGCCGATGCGCCATTCAAATCGACCTGACCGACGGGATAGTTGTAGCCGTCCGACGAGAACGCGAAGTTGTTCGTCACCGTGATGCCGCCGAGCGCGTCGACGACCTCGGTGAACGCCTCCATATCCGCCTCGACGACGTAATCGATCGGGATGTCGAGCAACCCTTCGACCGTGTCCATCGCCATCTCTGCTCCACCGAACGCGTAGGCATGGTTGATTTTATCGTTCGTGCCTTTCCCGACGATCTCCGTCTTCGTATCGCGCGGGATGCTGAGCATTGCCCCTTCATCCGTCGTCGGGTTGAGCGTCATGACGATAATCGAGTCACTCCGCCCCTGCTCGCCGTCACGCCGGTCAATCCCGAGCAACAGCACCGAAATCGACTCTTTCTGCTCGATCGTCTCGACCTGCTTCCGTTCCTGACTGATGTCGAGATTGTCATTCACTTTCGTCACCGTCTCGTTGACGTCGCGGTACATCGACCAGACGAACAAGCCCCCAGCAACGAGAAAGATTGTCATGACGCCGAGCGTGATCGCCAACACCTTTTTCCATCTTGATTTCTTCTTATGTCTCGCCATGCGTGCACCTGCTTTCAAAAATCTTAGATATGGATTATTTTCCCGCTTCACGTGTTGTATTATAGCACGTTGTAAAAAAATGCTAACCATTTCTTTTGGATTTTCATGGAAAATGCATCTTGTACCGTGTACGACGCATGTGGTTCGGCCAGGCCGCATTGATTTCAGCCCCGAGTAACATCGTCGCCGCCGTCAAATAGAGCCAAATCTGCAATAGGATGACGACGCCGATCGTCCCGTACGTATCACCGAACATCGAGAATTGATCGACGTAGACGCTATAGCCCGTCGACAACAGCTGCCACGAGATGACGGCGAAGACGGCACCCGGGAGCGTCTCGGTGAACTTGACGTATTGCTGCGGGGCGATCTTGTAGAAGAGCGAGAATGCGAAGATGAGGATGACGGTCGACACCGTGTAGCGCGTGAGCGTCGCCAACCGGTCGAAGTCCTCGAGCCAGGGGAACCATGTGTACATGAGCTCGACTAACTCGCGTCCGAAAATATGGAACACGATCAAGATGACAGCGCCGAGGCTGAAGGCAATGAGCGTGAGCAGCCCGATCAAGCGACGGACGACGTAACTACGGGCCTCCGTCTCCCCATAGGCGAACACGGTCAGCTTGACGAGGCGAGCCGTCCCGTTCGACGCCGACCAGACGGCGATGATGGCCCCGATCGAGACGAGACCGGCGTTGATGTTGCCGCTGACGTCATAGACGATTGACAGCATCTCGCGCACGCTCGAGCCCGGAATCAAGATTTCAATCTGTTCGATCAACAAGGCGTCGTCGATGCCGAGCCGCGCCATGACCGCGAACAAGAGGACGAACGTCGGGAAGATGGCGAGAAACCAAAAGAACGCGAGCGTCGCGCTATAGTCGTTGATATGGTGGTCCTTGAACCGATGGCGGACGTCGATGACGAGGCGGATCAGGCGGTCGAGCACACGGGTCACTCCTTTTCTTCTCATTATCGCATAAAACAAACCGCCCCATCCGTGTCGGATGAGGCGATGCGTCATTGTTCCATCAATTGTCCGAGATACGACTTCACGTCTTCAAGTGAAGCAGCATCCGGGTTCCAGTAATAGATGCCGTCGCTTTCTTTCCCGCCCGCTCCTTCGAGGCGAAGGACGTCCTGGTTTTTGAAAGCAGCCATATAGTCGCTCGAGAGCGTCCGGATGTCTTTGAACGTCATGTTCGTCTTGGCGTTGTTGCCGAGCACGTCGAGCATGTTGTTGAACTTCGAGATTGAGAAGTCGTCTTTGCCTTTGTTGACGAGCGCCGTGATGACGTCACGTTGGCGCTCTTGGCGACCGAAGTCCCCGCTCGGATCGTCATAGCGCATGCGCGTGTAAGCGAGCGCCTCTGACCCGTTGAGCGTGAGTGCGCCCGGTTCGAACGTGTGCTCACCTGACGTGAACGCCAAGTTGTTCGTCACGTTGACGCCGCCGAGGAGATCGACCGTGTCTTGGAAGCCTTTCATGTCGACTTCTGCCACGTAATCGATTGGGATGTCGAGTAAGTTCTCGACCGTGTCGAGTGCCATCTCGGCCCCACCGAATGCATAAGCGTGGTTAATCTTATCAGATGTCTCTTTGCCGACAATCTCCGTCTTCGTGTCACGCGGGATGCTGAGCATCGCGCTTTGATCCGTGTTCGGGTTGAGCGTCATGACGATAATCGAGTCACTGCGACCCTGCTCGTCGGCACGACGGTCGACGCCGAGGAGAAGGACCGAGATTGGCTTCTTGTTTTCGATAGTTTCTGGTTGCATGCGCTCAGGGCTGAGGCCCGTCGACTCGTTCAACCGCTCGACGGTCGAATCGACTTGATTATATAGATAGACAGCTGCACCGACTCCGATGAGCAAGAACAACCCTACGACGAGTCCCGCAATTTTTGCAATCCGTTTAGCTGGAGAACTCTTTTTCCGACGTTTTTTTACTCGCTTCTTTTGCTCTTCCATGACTTAACACCTTTCGTAAACCATTTTATGAAAAATACCAATTTTTATTTTAGCATGTAACCGTCTCTCATACCTTTGTTTTTGTAAAAAAGGGGAATTGATACAGTAAATTGGTATCTTATTCATTCTTTGTTATCTATCGGATCTTTCTAACGAATCGTTAAGTGTTTTCTCAGTATTATTTTTTGTGACTTCTTCACATTTAACATATCCAATCATGATTATATCCGATTTTTGCGTATAAAGACCTATGTCTTAATCAAAACATATCTGATTCTTTGTCATCTTTTTGTCGAATCTATTGTTTCATAGACACATTTCCTTAGATTCACACACTCTGATGAGACAAAAAGATATTTTTTTGTAATAATTGTATTGTATAAAACTAAAATGTAAATAAAAAACCATTATTTGGTCGGGGGAATCGATAAATGCGTTATGTCGTTACGTGTTTTTTAGAGAGAGACGAGCTCTGTTCATTCATCATATATGGCGGTTCGATCCATGAAGCTTCCGTCACGTTCGAGAAGACATTGAAGGTAGCGAGCCCATTAAACGACTATGTGGAGTTGAGTGACGGCAAGCAAGTAAAGGTCGGTTCGATCCTCGCCTACCGCATCGATGAAGTGAAACCGCTCTTTTGAAGTCTCGTCATATCGGGTAACCCTTATAAGGAAACCAAATCAATGAACGGGGTGAACCGATATGGAATTAGGGATGATCGGACTTGGGAAAATGGGGATGAACTTGGCGCTCAATTTGACGGATGGGGGGCACCGGGTGCTCGGCTATGATCCTGGCAACGTGTCGACGAGTCAATTCGAGACAAAACAGTCGCTCGAAGAAGTCGTCGAGGGCCTTAAAGCGCCGCGCGTCATCTGGGTGATGGTACCCGCCGGCGACGTGACCGAGCACGTCTTGAACGACTTGCATGCGCTCTTGTCACCGGGAGATATCGTCATCGACGGCGGCAACTCGAACTATAAGGAGTCGATGCGCCGGGCCGAGCACTTCAAAGACAAGCTCATCTATTTCTTAGACGTTGGGACGAGTGGCGGCATGGAAGGGGCACGTCACGGTGCCTGCACGATGATTGGCGGGGACATGGAGGCGTTCGGCAAAATCGAGGAGTTGTTCCGTGACGTGTCGACGGACAATGGCTACTTATACGCCGGACCGAGTGGCAGTGGCCACTTCTTGAAGATGATTCATAACGGCATCGAGTACGGCATGATGCAGGCCATCGCCGAAGGGTTTGAGATCCTCGAGAAGAGCCCGTTCGAGTATGACCACGAGCAAGTCGCCCGCGTCTGGAACCACGGCTCGGTCGTCCGCTCGTGGCTGATGGAGCTGACCGAGCGCGCGTTCCATAAGGATGCAAAGCTCGACGAGATTAAAGGGGTCATGCATGCGTCGGGTGAAGGCAAATGGACGGTCGAGACGGCGCTCGAGTACGGCGTACCGGCACCGGTCATCGCCATGTCGCTCATGATGCGACAACGTTCGCTCGAGGAGGACACGTTCTCCGGGAAAGTCGTCGCGGCGCTACGGAACGAGTTCGGTGGGCATGCGGTGGAGAAAAAGTGATTGTGGGAAGCGTCGGTCGAGTCGAACTCGGGCGACGTTTTTTTGTACTGTGATAGTTATCCGGTCATCTCGTTACGAACAAACGTTGATATGAAGAGAACGTCTATACCTTTGGCGATGGAATATACTAATTTCTGTAAAACTCTTTTGTATCACCCAAGCGTATGATGAAAGAGCAGCATATCTTGTGACACAGAAGGAGCCAGCATGATGCGTAAACTTCCCGACTATAAGATTCACATCCCGAAAGAGCTTTATGAGCCCGGAGACAAACCGGTATTCCGTAAACAGACACATGACTGGCGCGATTTGGACAATTGCTTCAACCGTCTCGTCCAGCAAGCGTTTCATGCGTGGGAACATGGCGGCCTGTTCTTCTGTCAGGCCTACGCCATCCCCGCCACCCGCGTCCATTTCCTCAGGCTCCGACGAACGGCCGAAGATGGTAGCGGCGTCGAGATGATCATGATTTATCAAAAGGGAATGGAGAACATCTATGCCACACTCCGTGTCGGTAAAACAATGCAGCGAGTGAGAACGGCCTGGCTGTCGAACGGGATCATGGTTCTCCAATCAGACTCGAATGTGAATTGGTTACACTTAGAACCGCGCTGGGTCGGAGACGACTTTATCGATGGTATCTCTATCTGGTTGTTAGAACACTTTCATAAGCTGGAACTCAAAGCACGTTTCTAACACGAACAGCCCCTCATTTAGGGGCTGTTCTGCTACGTGTTATTCCATTACGTTTCCTTCCGCCGGGATTGGCGTCTGTTTTAACATAGTGGCGAAATGATACAAGTTATACGCCATCACGCGCCCGTTCTTTTTCGTGAAGGCGTTATCGCGGCCCGCATCGATATACGAGTCCCCTGGTCCGGCCTCGCCGACCCAGTACGTGTCGACGTTCGGCGGGACGGTGAAGCCGATATGGGATAGCCCGTACAAGATGGACGCACAGGCGTGCTTCGCCCCGTCCTCGTTCCCCGTCACAACGACACCGCCGACCTTGTTGTAATAGATGGCCTGGCCTTTTTCGTTCGTCAAGGCACTGCCCCCATATAACCGCTCGATGACTTGCGTGGCGACGCTGCTCTTCTCACCGAGCCAAAGCGGTGTGCCGATGATGAGGATGTCGGCGGCTTTTACTTTCTCAAAGATTTTTGGCCACTCATCCCCGTCGCCTTCATCTTCGGTCACGCCGAAGGCGACGTTGTAGTCGACGACACGGACGATTTCCGAGTCGACCCCGAGTTTGTCGAAGTGCGGAATGATATCCTTTATCAACTCTTCCGTGTGCGAGGTCGTTTCCCCGCCTTTCAATGAACAGTTCAAAAATAGGGCTTTCATCAAATTCCTCCTTATTATGTGATCAACAGTTAGGTGTTCCCGGTCTGAGGGCGAGATAATCGTCAGAGCATACCAAAAACGACCCGTCACCAAGTAGATGACGGGTCGTTTGACAAACATATGTTCGTTTTATAGTACAGCGCAAACAAGCGCCTATATATTCGCTTTTTCTATTCTTAGCGTAGCAAATCCCGCAACATAAGTCTATTCTTTTTCGCTCCGACTCCCTACAGTAAAGATAGACTCTGGAAAGGAGCACCTCAATGGAATCATACCGCTGGGACCTTAATCTGAAGGTCCGCTTGTTCGGAGAAGGGCTATTCAATCTCTTGTTCTGGATGTACTTCCCGTTCATCACCGTCTATTTCGCCCAGACGCTCGGCGTCGAGCTGGCCGGTCTGCTCATGGCCGTGCCGCCGCTGTTTCTGTTGCTTGGCAGTTTAATCGGCGGTTCGCTCGCAGACGAGATCGGACGCCGCCCCGTCATGCTCGTCGGGACGTTCGCGCAAGGGATCTTGTTCCTCGCCTTCGCCTTCTCGACGAACGGCTACATCGATTACATCACCTATATCGGCATCGGCTTCATGGGCGCCATCTATAAGCCGGCCAGCTCGGCCATGGTCGCCGACCTCGTGCCGGCCGAACACTTGCGGGACGTGTTCGCGACGTTCATGGCGTCGAACAATATCGGTGCCGTGCTCGGTCCCATCCTCGGGGCGATCCTGTTCTTCGAACATCGCCAGGCGCTCCTCCTCGGCTGCGCCGTCGTCCTGTTTGGATACGGGTTGTTGCTCGCGGCACTCACCCGTGAGACACGACCGGCCGCGACCGGGAAGACGGTCGCGAAGACATTCCGCACCCAAGGAAAGTCGTATGCAACGATTTTGCGCGACCCGCTGTTCCGCCTCTACTTGATTGCCGGCGTGTTCGCTTTGATCCCGATTATGCAGCTCGACGTGTATTTGCCCGTCTATCTGATCGAACAGGCACCGGCCACGTTCGACGTCTCGAACACGGTCCTGTTCGGCTGGCTCGTCTCCTATAACGGCCTCTTGTTCGTCGTCTTCATCATCCCGGTCACGCGCGTGTTCCGGGCGTGGGACGAACGGAGCGTCTTCCTGTTGTCGACGTTTCTCGCCGGCTTCGGGACGTTCCTCGTCGCCTTCTCGTCAAACATCTGGTATTTGCTCGTCGTCACGACCGTGTTCACGTTCGGCGAGTTGATCCGCTCCCCGGTCAGCCAGAGTTTCGTCAGCCGTTACGCACCAGCCGAGTCACGCGGACAATATCTCGCGGCCGACACGCTCCAAAACACGATTGGCAAGTTCCTTGCGCCGGTGACGGTGCTCGTCTCAGGCTTCGTCTCCCCGCTCGCCGTGTTCACGCTCATCTTGCTGTCGGCGCTCATCGGGATGGCACTCTACGCCAGACTGTTCAATCAGCTGACATGAAAAACACGAGGGTAAGCCGTTTCGTATTTATACACATCAGTATGTACTCCCTCACGCATAGTCTTTATCCGATACCAGGCGTCCGCTCTTCTAAAACGAAAAGACCAGCTTTTCAGCTGGTCCCTCGTCAGTCTTTAATCAATTCCATCGCCTTGTCGACTTTATCTTTATCGTGCTTCAACTGTTTCTCGATATCATACGCCATGTACATATCGTTTTGAATCATATAGTCGGCAATCTCGGCATGGTCCTCAATCGCTTGATTCATCTGTTTGACGAGCACTTTCCGAACTTCCGGTGATGCCGTCTCGGTCACCGCCACCGCATAGGCTCGGACGACCGACTTCGCTGTGATGAGCATGTCTACCGCAATCAACTCATCCCTCTGTTTACTCGCGCGTTTCAAGTTTTCTGTGATTCCCATAGAACGACCTCCTTGTCATTGACGATTTGGTAGTAATTCTTTCAACTCTTTAATCACTTGTTCCGCATGTGATAAATGGTTTTGGGCAATCTTTTGTAACTTCTCATCTTTGATGAGTGGCTCGCTCACATGTCCCCGGACGAGACCTGTTTGTTTCATCGTCAAAATCTCATGAATCTCTAAAATCTCGTGAATCGCTAACTTATTTTCTGCCATTGCTGATCCTCCTTGTCTTAACGTGTCGATGGGCGGGCGTGGACGTCCGCTTCTCTACGTTTATGGTTCAATAGCCACTTGTGGAAGAAGAATTCCACGATGGCGGTCACGATGGCCGTATAGAGTGCCATCCATGCAAAATTCGAGTCAGCTGCAAGATCAAAGTCAAGGAGCCATAAGAAGAACCACGTCAAGAAGAAGACGAGCCCGAAATCTGCAATCGTTGCAGGGAGATTTCCAAATTTCCGTAACACGAACATATCGCCCACCCCATAGGCGATGAACCCGACTGCAATTGAAATCCATGCGGCGTGATACCATGGAACCTCAAATCCGAGTGTCAAAACCGCGATAAAGATAACGAGCAAAGCTCCTAGTTTGATACTCAATGCCTTTCCATGATTCACTTCCATCTTTGTCCCTCCTCTCTGCTTAAAGTACTCGGTACATAGACCAACTTTCCCTCGTCTTACTAAATAAAACGAGATTTTTTTCCAGCTTTATCGCGGTAAAATGTTGATATTTCGTATCTCATTCTCAAACTCTAAATAAACCAGCACTCCCCCCATTGCGGACAGGAAACGCTGGCATTTGGTTTGAACCCATTGTTTTTTAAAAACATTTACAACTTGATTTCATATTTTGGGTGGAAGCGACTTAACTGCCGGCCCTTCGATGACTTCGCCATTTGGTTTAAAGCGCGAACCGTGACATGGACAGTCCCATGAGCGCTCGGCTTGGTTCCAGTTGACAGTGCAACCCATATGCGTACAGGCCGACCCGACCATTGAGATGTGGCCATCCGGGTCGCGATAAGCGGCGACATGTTCGCCGTTATGTTTGACGATAGCTCCCTCGTCTAGACCGAGTTCGTCCACTTGTTTATCTGTCGGTTTCAATTTACCTTTGACGAGCTCCTTGGCCACATCGGCATTCGTCTTGATGAAGCGGGCCGCGTCGGCAAGTTTCCATTTCGACCGGGTTGGATCATACAGCTCCTCATAGCGGTTCGGTTGGTTCGTGATCAAGTCGGCGATAAGGCGTGCCGCGACGATTCCTTGGCTCATCCCCCATTTTGAGAAGCCGGTCGCAACGAAAACATGCGGCGTATCGTTCGTCATCCGCCCGATATACGGCACTTTGTCGAGAGTGATCAAATCTTGGGCTGACCAATGGTGGGTAAACGTCTCGGCACCGAAATGACGTGTCCCGAAGTTGCCGAGTTCCTCATAGCAGGCCAGCGTCTCTGCTTTATGACCTGTCAAATGGTTCTCGCCACCGAACATGGCCATCTTCTTTCCATTAGCGAGCTTCACATGACGGACGGAACGGCTCGGCTTGTCGACGCTGATGAACATGCCTTCCGGGAACGTCTCAACTTCAGACGAGACGACATACGAGCGTTCCACTTCCATTTTTGAAAAATACAGTCCTTTGAAGTCGTTGAACGGGAAATGGGTCGTGACGACGACGTCTTGCGCCTCGATGCAGTGACCCGTGATCGTGTCGAGCCGATGCGGTGTGCCGTATTCAATGCCGGTCACCCGCGTCATTTCATACAGCGTCCCCCCGAGCTCGAGGAAGCGGTCCATCAGCCCTTGTAAGTATTTGACCGGATGGAACTGGAGCTGGTCGCGCATGACGGTCGCCTTCTTCACCTCATATGGCAACAGACCATTCACTTCATCTGTCGCATCGCCTCCGTCAATGCCTAGCTTCTCATACGCCTCCTCTTCCTTCTCGAGAAGTTTCGCCGAGCTCGAAGACGAGAGGGCATACATATAGGCGTGTTGCCGCTCGAGGTCACAGTCGATGCCGAGCGTGTCAATTTGGTTCTCGAGGAAACGGAGCGCTTCCATATTGGCCTCGTAATAGAGCCGCGCATTTTCCTCACCGAGTGACTTGATGAGTTCGGTATAGACGACACCGTGCTGGGCTGAGACTTTGGCCGTCGTATATCCGGTCGTGCCGGTCGCGAAACGGGCCGCTTCGACCAAGACGACCTGCTTCCCTCGTTCAGCCAATTTCAGGGCAGTTAGTACGCCGACAATTCCTGCTCCGACCACAGCGACCTCGGTCTGAATATCTTCATTGAGCGGGTTCACTGTCTTCACGACGACGTCGCGCCAATACGATTTCGGAAAATCTTGTAACATATGTGTCCCTCCTTTTTAGCAATCAGCGACAGTTTCGAATGCATGGGTGAATTACCCTTCATTCGTCAAGGAGAAACAAAAAAGAGACCTGAGTCAGGTCTCTTGGTCGGCCGGGATGACCACCTCATCGAATTGTTGATCGCGACAGAGCGTGATTGCCTGCATCGCAAGTTGATAATCTGGTTCCGGTAATGTGATCAGTTCCGTCGGTAACACCCATTCCTTATTGTTATACAGATGAATGACGAGTTTGACGAGGATGAAATCCTGCTTCTCGAACGTGTTGTCATCGATGATGGTCGCCGTACTGATTTTGCCGTCCGCAAGGTCCATATACGGCAACAACAGATTCCGTACCCGCTCATTCCCGGCAATCACGTACAGGGCGGAAAAATATTCTTTCTTGACGTCGCCGGGATTGTTGAGACGCTGTGCCAACTGTTTGAACACGTCGTAGTGTTCGGGCGTCAAGAATTCAAGGTTGTTCATAGCAGTCGTTCCTCTCTGTTTAGACAAAAATCAATCTGTTACTATTAATTCCACGCTTTGATCAATTGTAACCCTCAGATGATACCCATACCCCTACTTGTATTTGGAGATCTTTTTTAAAATCAGGTTTGATAACTATTGATAGTGGAACTATA
Source organism: Exiguobacterium mexicanum (assembly GCF_005960665.1). Taxonomy (GTDB): domain Bacteria; phylum Bacillota; class Bacilli; order Exiguobacteriales; family Exiguobacteriaceae; genus Exiguobacterium; species Exiguobacterium mexicanum_A. Next base: position 426,817 of record NZ_CP040676.1, on the reverse strand, counting down.
CCTTTGTCGTGCATTTACCACTTGTTCAAACAAAGGAGGAATTCTATGTTTCGCCATCAGAAGGAATTGCAGTTTGAAGTGAACGTCGATCGTCCGGATCCACAGCTCGCCCGTCAAATTCAAGAAGTGCTCGGCGGTCAATTCGGGGAAATGACCGTTATGATGCAGTACTTGTTCCAAGGCTTCAACTGTCGTGGGGAAGAGAAGTATAAGGACATGCTCATGGACATCGGGACCGAGGAGATCGGGCACGTCGAGATGCTGTGCGCCCTCATCTCACAACTGCTCGACGGGGCGTCACCGGATGATCAGGCCGAAGCGGCCAAAGACCCGGCGACAGCGGCCATCCTTGGCGGGATGAACCCGCAGCATTTAATTGTCAGCGGGCTCGGCGGACTGCCGACGAATTCGAATGGGGTGCCGTGGAACGGTTCGTATATCGTCGCGAGTGGAAACTTGCTCGCCGACATGCGCTCGAACTTACATGCCGAGACGCAAGGACGACTTCAAGTCGCCCGTCTCTACCATATGACGAAAGACGAAGGCGTCCGCAAAGTTTTCCGCAAGATGCTCGCCCGTGACCGTTATCACCAATATCAGTGGCTGGCGGCAATCGATGAACTCGAACAGAAAAACGGAGCCATCGTACCAGCGAGCTTCCCGGCGAAAGATGAATTAGAGGCTGAACCACACGGTCTCGAATTCTGGGACTTATCCGAAGGTAACGAATCGAGTCAAGGCAAATGGGCGACAGGTAGCGCGCCAGACGGTGCCGGCGATTTCGTCTATTTAAGTGATCCGGCCCCGCAAGGCCAGAAGCCGGTCATGAAAATTCCGGATAACACACTCCATCACGATTTGGAGGCCCCGGCGGGTGGTGTCGAGAAAGTGGTCAAAAAAGTCGCGGATCAAATCAAACGGAAATGAAGAAAGGCTGGCCCGAGGGTCAGCCTTTTCACATGCGCCGAAGCGAGATGGCCTCGCGCATCTTTTGGAGCGATTCTCTACCCTCTTCCCCACGACGCATCATGACGACGGTGAACAAGGCGTCAATCAGACTGAGCTCGGCGATGCGTGAGGCGAGCGCCTCAGAGCGGAACTCGGTCTCTTGCGACACGGTATACAGGGCGACGTCACACAGCTTCGAGAGCGGGGACTTCGCATAGTTGGTGATGGCGACGGTCGGGACGCCGCGCTCGTTCAGCACTTTCGCGACGTCGAGCGTGTCTTTCGAGGCACCCGAATGCGAGATGAGGACGGCGACGTCGTCGTTCGTCAGTTGCGACGCCGACATGAGCTGCATGTGCGACTCCAAGTTTGCCGTGACGAACAGTCCGCTCCGGACGAACTTGTGATACGCATCGAGTGCGATGACGGCCGAGCCCCCGCTGCCGAAGAACTCGATGCGGCGCGCCGACAACAACAGCGTGACGGCCTTGTCGAGCGACGTCGCGTCCAAAATCTGTCGCGTCGCTTCGAGCGTCTTCACGTTCGACGTGAAAATCTTCTCTGCGATCTCAAGCGGCGTGTCCTCGTTCGAGATGTCCTCATGGATGTCTTGGAGCGGTGCGACGACGTCGGTGGCGAGCGCGATTTTCAGCGCCTGATAGCCTTTGAAGCCGACGCGCTGACAGAAACGGAACACGGTCGACTCGGCGACGTCGAGGTCGTCGGCGACTTGATTGATCGTATGGTGAATGATGCGTTCAGGCTGCTTCAAGATATAATCGGCAATGCGTTGCTCTTTCTTGCCGAGTGTTGTATAGGCACCACGGATGCGGGCCAGGCCATTCATCGATTCCATATGTCTCACCCTTTTTCTTTTTACGATACCGTTTCGAAAAAAAATCCGCAATCAAAGACTGATCGTTCCTTCGGACAATGTGCCAAACTATTGACCCACCGGGGAAAATATTCCCTTCACGTCAAGACAAATATGCTATGCTAGGAAAGCTCATTTTTGAGAAACTGTCCGTTTTCGTCCATTTGTCCCGATATTATTAAAGAAAGGTTTGGTCCCCATCGAACACCATCTCCATAGTACATACAGTCTTCCCCTCGTCTTGTTATCCATCGCCGTCGCCGTCTTCTCGGCCTTCGTCTCGCTCGATATTAGCAGTCGGCTCAAATATGCCGAACGAGTCTCGCACATCCGTTGGGTGAGCGCCGGAGCCCTCAGTCTCGGGCTCGGCATTTGGGCGATGCATTTCATCGGGATGTTGGCATTCCATTTAGAGGCCGACGTATCCTACCATATCGGTATCGTCATCGCCTCGATCATTCCAGCCATCATCTCGTCCGGGTTCGCCTTCTATATCGTCAGCCGACAGACGGCGCGACCGCGCGATCTCGTCATCAGCGCCGTCTTCATCAGCATCGGCATCGTGTCGATGCATTACGTCGGCATGGAAGCGATGCAGATGAACGCCGTGTTGACGTACGACCCGGTCATGTGGCTGTTATCGGCCGTCGTCGCGTTCATTGCCTCGCTCGTCGGGCTGTATCTCTTGTTCTCGCTCCCGGACGTGTCACGATTCCACTGGCGGAGACTCGTCTGCTCGCTCTTGATTGGGCTCGCCGTCTCGGGGATGCATTATATCGGCATGGGCGCGGCCGAATTCACCCCGTTCGCGACGCCTCAAGCATTGACCGGCTTCTCGATGGACAGCACGCTCCTCGCCTTCTGGATCGGCGGCAGTGTCACGACGCTGTTCGTGCTCATGCTGATCTCGCTTCGCAATGAGAAGCAACTCGAGCGTCAGTCCATCGAACTCGAAACGAAGTTCCAGTCCGTCATCGAGTCGGCGAACGATGCCATCATCGTCGCAGATGCCGAACGTCGCATCGTGCAATGGAACCACGGGGCCGAGCGCCTATTCGGATATACGGCAAGCGAGGTGCTCGGGGAATCGATCACGCTCATCATGCCCGAGCGCTTTAAAGTCGCACACGAACAAGGCATGAAACGCTATCGCGAGACGCGTGAAGCAAACGTCATCGGCCGTACGGTCGAGCTCGTCGGCTTGCGAAAAGACGGGACCGAGTTCCCGTTCGAAATGTCGCTCGGGACGTGGGAGACGGAGGCGGGTCTCTTCTTTAGCAGCATCATCCGCGATATTAGTGAACGGAAACAAATCGAAGAACAAATTAACGACCTCGTCTATTTGGACACGTTGACCGGCCTGCCGAACCGACGTCTGTTCAATGACCGGCTCGACGCCTTGCTTTCCCAAGGCAGCGAGTCGACGTTCTCGTTGTTCTATATCGATCTCGACAACTTCAAGGTCATCAACGACCGATTCGGCCACTCATCAGGCGACGTCTTCTTGCGCCAAGTGACGGACCGGCTGTTGACGACGATCAATAAGAGCGACACGCTCGCCCGTCTCGGCGGGGACGAGTTCGTCATCCTGTCGCCGAACACCGGCAGCAACTTAGCCGCCCACCGCGCCCAACAGATTACGAACGCGTTGAACCAACCGTTCTTGCTCGAAAGTGAGGACGTGTTCACGAGCCTATCGATTGGCATCAGCCTCTATCCGTCCGACGGGCGGACGGCCGATGACTTGTTGAAGAACGCCGACATCGCCATGTATCGGGCGAAAGAGGACGGCAAGAACGGCTTCCAGTTCTTCACGAAAGACATGAACGAGTCTGTCGCGCGCAAGTCACAGCTCGCGATGGCGCTCCGGAAAGGCATCGGCCGCGGCGAGTTCTCGATTCATTATCAGCCGCAAGTGCATCTCGAGACCGAGGTGCTCATCGGTGTCGAGGCGCTCGTGCGTTGGACACATCCCGAGCTCGGCATGATTTCCCCGGCCGAGTTCATCCCGATCGCCGAGGAGACCGGCAGCATTCATCGTCTCGGCGAGTACGTCTTGAACGAGGCGTGCCGGCAGAACAAGGCGTGGCAGGATGCGGGCGTCGAACCATTCCGCGTCGCCGTCAACATCTCGGCGCTCCAGTTCGCGCAAAAAGATTTGCCGGACATTGTCAGCCAGGCGCTCGAGGCGAGCGGGCTCGCACCGGAATACCTCGAGCTCGAGTTGACCGAGACCGTCATCCAGAGCGCGCAAAGTGCCATCGAGACGATGGAGGAACTCGTCGCCCTTGGCGTCCACTTGTCGATTGACGACTTTGGCACCGGCTACTCGTCTCTCAGCTACTTGAAGCTGTTCCCGATCGACACGCTGAAAATCGACCAACACTTCACGAAAAACATCGAGACGGATTCGAAGGACGCCGCCCTCGTCAAGACGATCATCCGAATGGCGCACGAGCTCGGGCTGAACGTCATCGCCGAAGGTGTCGAGACGAAAGCACAAGTCGCCTTCCTCAAGGCCGAGGATTGCAACCAGGCGCAAGGCTACTATTACAACAAGCCGATGCCCGCCGAAGATCTTGACTCGTTCCTGTATCCATATAAGAAAAGTGTCTGACCCTCGTCCCGCCTACTCGTTAGGTCGGGACGCTTTTTTTGTTATTCGAAAAAAATTCCGTCATTCGACTTGTAAATCGAATTTAATTTGATATTATAGTGGAGAGATGGAAAAAAATTCGATTTAGAGGTGACGATATGCAAATCGGTTTGATTGGATTAGGCAAGATGGGATACAACTTGGCGCTCAACTTGAGCGACCACGGTCACAACGTCGTCGGGACGGACGCCGGGAACGTCGAGGCGACATCGAAGTTTGAGATCGTGCCGACGCTTGAGGACGTCGTCAACTCGCTCGAGACACCACGCGTCGTCTGGGCGATGGTGCCGGCCGGTGACATCACTGAGGCCGTACTGGCAGAACTGCTTGAAAAACTCGAACCGGGTGACATCGTCATCGATGGCGGCAACTCGAACTACAAGTTATCGGTCGCACGCGCCGAACAGTTCAGTGCCAAAGGCATCGCCTTCTTCGACTGCGGGACGAGCGGCGGCACGGAAGGTGCCCGCAACGGCGCCTGCACGATGGTCGGCGGAGACGCCGACGCCTGGCCGACGATCGAGCCGATCTTCAAAGACCTCTCGGTCGAGAACGGCTACTTGTATACGGGACCGGCCGGCAGCGGCCACTTCCTGAAGATGATCCACAACGGCATCGAGTACGGCATGATGCAGGCGATCGCCGAAGGGTTCGACATCTTGGAGAAGAGCCCGTTTGATTATGATTACGAGCAAGTCGCCCGCGTCTGGAACCACGGATCAGTCGTCCGCTCATGGCTCATGGAGTTGACGGAAAACGCGTTCTCAAAAGACGCGAAACTCGATGACATCCGCGGCGTCATGCATTCCTCAGGGGAAGGAAAATGGACGGTCGAGACGGCGCTCGAGTTGCAGGCGGCGGCCCCGGTCATCGCCATGTCACTTATGATGCGCTATCGCTCACTCGAGGAAGACACGTTCTCGGGGAAAGTCGTCGCGGCGCTCCGTAACGAGTTCGGGGGCCACGCGGTCGTCAAGAAATAACCGCAAGGAAAAGGTCAGGGGTGGCCTTTTCCTTTGTAAATATTTGTAAACGGTTACACGTAAAATAAAGGGGGAACTACATAATGTCTGGCTCTACGCTTATACTTATCGCAGTCGCAGGGATTTTCTTGCTCTTATTCTTGGTCATGCGGACGAAGCTTCACGCGTTCGTCTCACTTCTCCTCGTCAGTCTACTCGTCGGGATCGCGGCCGGCATGCCGCTCGGGGACGTCATCGCCTCGATTCAGAACGGGATGGGCGGCACGCTCGGCTTCGTCGCCGTCGTCGTCGGTCTCGGCGCCATGTTCGGGAAGATGTTAGAAGTATCGGGTGGCGCGGAACGCCTCGCCCAGACGCTCGTCAATAAGTTCGGCGAAGACAAGGCGCAATGGGCGCTCGCCATCACCGGCTTCATCGTCGCCGTGCCGGTCTTCTTCGACGTCGGTTTCATCATTCTCGTGCCGATTGTCTACGGTCTCGCCAAAAAGACGGGCCGCTCGCTCCTCTACTACGGGATCCCGCTGCTTGCAGGTCTCGCTGTCACGCACAGTTTCATCCCGCCGACACCAGGTCCGATTGCCGTCGCCAACTTGATTGGGGCCGAGCTCGGCTGGGTCATCTTATTCGGGGTCATCGCCGGGATTCCGGCAGCGATTTTGGCCGGTCCGGTTTTCGGAAAATATATCGCGAACAAGATTCAAGTCAACATTCCAGACTATATGGAATTCGAAGAGATCGACACGTCGAAAGAGTTGCCTAGCTTCAAGATGATCGTCTCGCTCATCTCGATCCCGCTCGTCTTGATCCTCGCGAACACGTTGTCAGCCGTCTTATTAGAAGAAGGAAACAGCATCCGCACGTTCTTCACGTTCATGGGTCACCCGTTCGTCGCCTTGACGCTCGCGACGTTGCTCACGTTCATCTTCCTCGGCACACGCCGCGGCTATACGCGTGACGAAGTGCAAGAGATTGCGACGAAAGCGCTCGAACCGGCCGGGATCATCATCCTCGTCACCGGTGCCGGTGGCGTGTTCAAACAAGTGTTAATCGACTCAGGTGTCGGTGACGTACTCGGGGAAATGATGGCCGGGTCACCGCTGCCGGCGATCGTGCTCGCCTTCTTGATCGCGACCGTCGTCCGTGTCGCCCAAGGTTCGGCGACCGTCTCGATGGTCACGGCGGCAGGACTCATCACGCCGCTTCTCGAAATCCAGAATATCACCGGTGCCGCGCTCGGCCTCATCGTCATCTCGATCGCCTCTGGGGCGACGGTGTTGTCTCACGTCAACGACTCGGGCTTCTGGCTCGTCAACCGCTACTTCGGTTTGGATGTGAAAGACACGCTGAAGTCGTGGACCGTCATGGAAACGATTATCGGATTGACCGGCTTCGCGGTCGTCTTCTTGATCAGCTTGTTCATTATTTAAGTTAGGAAGTGATGTGTGTGTACACGATTGGCGTCGATATCGGGACGACGAGCACGAAAGCCGTCCTGTTTCATAACCAGCAACAACTCGCGGTACATAACGTGTTGTACCCGCTCCTCACCCCGGACACGGAGACGGCCGAGCAAGACCCGGTCGTCATCTACGGGGCCGTGCTCGAGGCGATTTCCGCCGTCCGTGCCAAAGCCGACGGTCCGGTCCGCTTCGCTTCGTTCAGTTCGGCGATGCACAGCCTGATCGCCCTCGATGCGTCGGGTCGCCCGCTCACCCACAGCATCACGTGGGCCGACAGCCGGGCCAACCCGTATACGCAAGAAATCAAACGCGACTTCGACGCGAGCGCGCTCCATATGCGCACCGGCACACCGGTCCATCCGATGGCGCCCCTATCGAAGCTGCGTTGGTTAAAAGCCGAGCATCCGGACGTGTTCGATCAGGCAACCAAGTTCGTCTCGATTAAAGAGTATGTTTTCTATCGCCTGACCGGTCGTTTCGTCATCGACCACTCGATCGCATCAGCGACCGGGCTGTTCAATTTGAAAGAATGCGACTGGGATCCGGAGGCGCTCGACGTCGCCGGAGTCACGCCCGAGCAACTGTCCGAGCTCGTGCCGACGACCGAAATTTTAACGCTTAAATCGGATGTTGTTGAAACGCTTGGCTGGGACTTCCCACTCGTCATCGGGGCTAGTGACGGAGTGTTGTCGAACCTTGGTGTCGGGGCGTTCGAACAAGGCGTCGTCGCCGTCACGATCGGGACGAGCGGTGCCATCCGCACGGTCGTCCGGAAACCGGTCGAGGACCCGAAAGGTCGCATCTTCTGTTACGCTTTGACCGACAAGCATTGGGTCATCGGCGGACCGGTCAATAACGGCGGCATCATCCTACGCTGGCTCCGCGACGAGTTCGCGGCGAGCGAGGTCGAGACAGCGAAACGGCTCGGCATGGACGCCTATGACGTATTGACGCGCATCGCCGAGACGGTCAAACCGGGCTCAGACGGACTCCTGTTCCATCCGTATTTGATGGGGGAACGGGCGCCGCTCTGGGACTCGAACGCACGCGGTTCGTTCTTCGGCCTCAGCATCCACCATAAGCGCGAGCACTTCATCCGCTCGGTGTTGGAAGGCGTCATCTTCAACTTGTATACGGTCATGCTGGCGCTCGACGAATTGACGGGCGCACCGAATCGGATTCACGCGACGGGCGGGTTCGCCCAGTCGAGCCTGTGGCGCCAGATGATGGCCGACATCTTCGATACGCCGGTCGTCGTGCCGGAGAGCCATGAAAGCTCATGTCTTGGGGCGGTCATGCTCGGAGAGTATGCGTTCGGCGATATCGACGACTTCACGGCCGTGCCGCAAGTGACGCATGAACATGCACCCAATCATGAAGCGACCACGATTTACCGGGAGTTGCTACCGATTTATATCCGACTCTCGCGTCATCTCGCGGAAGAGTATGAAGCGATTGCCGCGTTCCAACGGAAGCATGTATGAGAAAAGACCAAGTTCATTGCGAACTTGGTCTTTCGTTTATCGCTCGTACGTCACCATGACGAACTGTCCGGACGTGCGTTGACTCGTCAGTTTCAACTTCGTCTCTTTCGTGCCTTCCGGGAAGAGTGGAATCCCTTCACCTAATACGACCGGAGCGATCGCGATTTCATAGCTGTCAATCAAGTCATGCTCCATCGCGGCTTTGATGACCTCGCCTCCCCCGACGAGCCAAATGTCCCCGTCGACGTCTTGTTTCAACCGTTCGATTAGCTGCTCAATCAGCTCGTCCGTGAATGTGACGTGCTCGGCTTCTCGGTCCGGGTTCCGCGTCAGAATATAGTTCGGGATGTTTGCGTACGGGTAATGATTGTCCTCGAGCCGGAGCACTTCCTCGTACGTCTTACGTCCCATGATGACCGCACCGACCGTTTGGAAGAAGTCGGCGTAGCCGTTGTCCCCTTCCCCCTCGACCGCGAACAACCAGTCGAGTTGATCGTTCGTGCGCGCAATTTTTCCATCTAAACTTGTCGCGATATATAAGACGACGTTTGCCATGATGAATTCCTCCTTGATTCGTGATACATTCAGCTTACTTGATAAACACGACAAAACATGACGGGAATGAATGAGATGAAAAAACGACATTTGCACTTGATTCGACTATTGAACCGGGGTCGACGGTTCACAGCGGATGAACTTGCTCTTGAAACGGGTGCCTCGGTCCGGACGATTCAGCGCGATATGCTGACGCTCGAGGAACTCGGCTATCCGATTTGGAGCGTCTCCGGCACGGGCGGCGGTTATGAGATGTTGCCGAACCGCCTGCTTCCCCCGCTCCAGCTCCGGGAACAGGAAGCGGTCGCGCTCTACCTCACCCTCAAATGGATGAAACAGATTCCAGACGTGCCGTTCGGGGACATGAGGGACACGCTGTCAGACTGGTACGTGAATGAATTGCCGCACGACCTCGAGACGAAAATCGCACAGCTCGAAAAGAACATCCTTTGGCTCGGGAATAAGACCGTCCCACCGGCGCCGTTCACGAAAGACGTGTTTCAAGCGGTCGAGCAACGACGCAACATTGAGGTGACGTACGCGACGACGAAAGGCAGCCGCACGTTCACCGTCGCCCCGGTCGGGATGGCGCTCCTCGATTCGAAATGGTATGTGTATGGTCTCTCGGAATACGGGCTACGCCAATATCGGATTGACCGGATTGAAGCGCTGCGCCTGCTCGATGAGACGTTCGAAGCGGACGATTTGGCGACGCTGCTCGAGGCGAGTGACGACCGAAGCGGCGGGACCGTCCGGCTCAACATCACCCCGCTCGGCCGCCGTCTGCTTGAAGACGTATTACCCGATATCGCTGAAAAGAATGAGTGGGACGTACCGGAAGCCGAGTTGCCTTTCTTGTCGCGGCAATTGCTCGCGGCCGGGGCGGAAGTCGAGGTAGTCGAGCCGACTGAACTGCGGGAGATGATGCGAGAGCAGGCGGAGCGGTTATGGAACCGGTATCGTTAATCAAATCGATGCTTTGTCCTCATGTAAGAATTGTCTTTACATAGTAATATGACTCCATATTGCTACATGTAAAGGAGCGTTCGCATGACCAAGCTATCGTTTTCAAAATTATTTGTCTCAATCAGTGTCATCTCATTGTTCGCTATCATGGTGTACCTTAACGTCTCGACGCTCGAACTGAACGAGACGATCGGTTCAGGGCTGTTCTACTTGAAAGGCTATTATGAGGAAGGCAACATGATCGTCACCGAGCAAGGGATTGGCGTCATCACGCTGCCGCTCGCTATCGGTCTCGTCGCTTCGACACTCATCAAAGGCGCTCAATTTTATCGTGCCTCGTCGGTTACGAACTAACCTTCTCATCTCGGACAAAGAGCCCAACCGTAAATCGGTTGAGCTCTTTTTCAATTCGCTTGGTCCATCTCTTTATGCAGTTTGAGCAGCTCATTCTTGTACAAATCCGAGCGTCCTCCAAAGATGGCCTGGATGTTATTTTTCACTTTCACGACCCCGGCTGCCCCGAGTGCCTTCAACTCGTCCTCATCGATTTGGGACACATCTTTCAATTCGACACGGAGACGTGTGAAACAGGCATCGATATCGATGATGTTGTCACGGCCACCGAGCGCCTCTTGAATGGCAAGTGCCGTCGTTTGGATTGATGTCTTTCCTGATTTCTTTTCATTGTAGTCTTTGCGGGTAAACAGTTTCGTCTCTTGTCCCCCTCGGCCCGGCGTCGCCAAGTTCCATTTTTTAATCGCGAACGTGAAGATGCCGTAATAGACGAAGAAGAATCCGGCCCCAACGACGAGGTTCATCCACCAGCGCGGCGTCCCTGGCAACACATTCACCAAGACATAGTCAATCAATCCCGAGCCACCGGCCCAGCCGATATGGGCGTCAAGAGCGTACATGAGCGCAAACGACACCCCTGTCAACACACTATGCACGACGTAAAGAAGTGGTGCAATGAATAAGAACGTGAACTCGATCGGTTCGGTGATCCCGGTCAAGAACGCCGTCCCTGCGGCTGCGAGCAAGAGGCCACGCACGACGGGACGCTTGTCCGGGTCGGCCTGACGGTACATGGCGAACGCCGCTCCAAGAAGACCGAACATGACGATCGGGAACTTGCCGGCCATAAAGCGTCCGGCCGTCACGTCGACACCTTCTGCGATTTGAGCGAGGAAAATATATTGGTCCCCGCTCACAATCGAACCGCCAACCGTCGCCGTGCCGCCAAGTGACGTCCATAAGAACGGTGCGTACCAGATGTGATGTAATCCGGTCGGAATCAATAACCGTTCGAGCATTCCGTATAACCCGACGTAAGCCGGATTCGTCGCATTACTCGCGATGACATTCGCCATCGCTGTGAGGCCGGTCTGAATCGGCGGCCAAATGAGCATCATAAAGAACCCGAGCAAGATGGAGAAGAATACCATGACGATACCGACCGAACGATCTCCGGCGAAAAAGCCGAGCATCTCTGGCGGGTTGAACGTGTGGAATTTTTTATACACCCAGACCGCAAGCAAGCCGACCGCGATCCCATCGAGCACACCCGTCTCAAGTGACGGGATACCAAGCAACATGCCGTACTCCCCGCTCTCAGCCGCCATTTCCGGTGTGATCCCAATGGCAATCGAAATCGTCGTGGCGCGACTGGTACCATGAGCGCCTTCCCGAATTTTTGAAATACCCCGAACCATTGACTCATTTGAGTCACTCCTCATGTGTAAGCGTTATCAATTATCAAAACGAACAAAGGGGAATAACTCCCCTTCGTCTTTAGCGTGCGACCGTCTCCCGTTGTTTGAGGGCCGGCCAATAGTTTTCGTTCTCGTTAATCAAATCGTCAAGGATTTGACGGGCGACCGGCGCATCGACGACGGTCCGGTTGAGCGTGAGTGCCTGGAGTGCCTTTTCATAGCTGTTCTCGAAATAGGCGTCGACGACGAGCTGTTCGTAGGCGAGCTGTCCTTCAATCATCCCTTTGTAGAAGCGAGGAATGTGTCCGACAGCGAACGGCTTCGGTCCACGGTTCGTGAGCATCGCCGGCACTTCGACCATCGCATCATCCGGCAAGTTAGCGATGATGCCGTCGTTCTTCACCATGACAATGAAGATATCGCCATTGTTGTAGGCGAGTGACGCTGCGACGCGAATCATGTAGCAACCGTGGATGTCGACTTCAAGATGCACGTTCTCTAGCGAGTCGTCAGCGATGATTTGATCGCACGTCGAGAAGACACGTTGTTGGCGGCCGTTGATGACTTGACGGGCCCGCGTGTTCTCCACGTCTTCCTTCTCCACCATGTCGGACGGATACAAATAATACTGAAGGTACGTGTTCGGCAAGTATTCCGGGAAGTCGGTGAGCATCTTCTCGACTTGCTTGAACGTCTTGATCCAAGATGGGTCGTTTGCGATCTCTGAGTCTTCTGGGATAAACCCGTCCTCTAAGATGGCGCGCTTGATGTCTTCCGTCAACTCATTGCCTTCTTTGTCATAGATGCCTGTGAACCAACCGAAGTGGTTGAGGCCGAAGTATTCCGGCACGAGATCCCAAATCTCTTTGCCGAGAATCTTCGCGTAGCTCACCATGATTGCGGCCGGCATATCACAGATATTCAAAATCTTTTTGTCATTCGGGTAGGCACGCTTCAACGCCTCGGCGACGATTGCGGCCGGGTTCGTATAATTTAAGATCCAGCCGCCCGGTGAGCCTTGGCGGATGTCTGCGACGAGATCAATCATGTCCCCGATCGACCGCATCCCGTACGACATCCCGCCCGGTCCACACGTCTCTTGTCCAACCACGCCGTGACGGAGCGGAATCTGTTCATCTTTCTCGCGCATCTCCAGGCCGCCCGTTCGAATTTGAACGAAGAAGAAGTCCTTGTCGCGGAAGGCGTATTCTTTGTCCGTCGTATACTCGAACAGCTCGAGCTCTGGGTAATGCTCACGCAAGATGATTTCAGTCGCTTTGGCGACACGCTCCTGGCGCTCACCATCCGTATCGTAAAACGTGATGGAACGTAGTGGGAAGTGACCCTTCTCTTCGATCAAGCTCATAATCATACCGATTGTGTACGTGCTGCCGCCACCGACGACGACGAGGCGTTGTCCTTGTTTCATGTGTGCGTTCCCCTTTCGAATACATATCTAATTGATTACAATACAAATTTAATACATATTATTTTAAACGTCAACAATATTTTTGAAAACATTTTGCTTTGTGTATACTAGAAGTATGAATTCAGGTCGAAATCGGAGGGTCAGTCATGAAAGCAAATTCACCGCTCTACCAACAAGTCGCCCACAAAATGCGCACGTTTATCGAGTCCGGCACGTGGGCGCCCGGTGAGGCGATCCCGACCGAGGCTCAACTCGTCGAAGAGTTCAGCGTCAGTCGAGTGACTGTCCGCCAGGCGGTCAAATTGCTCCAAGAGGAAGGTCTCTTATGGAAACGACAGGGCAGCGGCACATACGTCCAGTCCGAAAAGATTGAACACAACATGTACGAATTAAAAAGCTTCACCGAAGACATGAAACGAGAAGGGAAAGAAGTGACGAACAAAGTGCTCACCTTCACGTTGCAGCCACCGAGTGAGAAAGTGCGAGAGGCACTCGAACTCGAAGATGGCGAGCTCGTCTTCTACGTGAGACGCCAACGATTCGCAGACGGCGAACCGCTCATCGTCGAGGACACATACTTGCCGCTAAAGCTGTTCCCTGACTTGACGTACGAAGTGATGTCGCAATCGAAGTACGCCTATATCGAAGACGTCAAACAGTTCAAGATTGCGGACAGCGTCCAAGAGTTCATCCCGGTGCTCCCGACAAAAGAGATTGCCGAGATGCTCGGAGTGAGTGAACGAACGCCCGTACTCAAAGTCGAACTCTATTCGTTTCTTATGGATGGCAGTCGGTTTGAGTTCACAGAAACGTATTTCAAGAGTGAAGAATACCGCTTCATCATCCGCGCCGGACGAAGACATTAAAAAGGACCTGTGAATCAAACGATTCACAGGTCCTTCGTCAGTTAATGACAATCGACAACTTATAATTGACGTACTTACTGAGCCCGTCCAAAAAGGCGTTCAGCTCTTGGTTCGACGGGAATCGGCATTCCAAGACGTAACAGCCGTCCCCGCTCACCTTGTAGTTATTGCGGACGTGCGGACCGTGAGTACAGTTTGATATAACCAAGACGAGCCAAGCGCATCAGCCAAAAGTCATCCCTGTCAAACAAAGGATTTTTTGTTTTAATCAGGAGTCGTCGATCGGAGCACCCTACCTTCTCCTCGGCATCCTGTGTAAACTTAATATACGCTTAACAGGAGGTAAAATATCTAGTGAAACTAATGACAACCCGCTGCCTCATCCGACCGTTCGAGCAACGTGACATCGAACCGTTCATGACATATCGCAACGACTTGGAATGGATGCAACACCAATCCTTCAAAGGATTGACTTACGAAGAATATGAACGCTCTTTATTCGGCAACCCTTCCATTACTCAAGGCATGCAACTCGCCATCATCAATCAGGAAACGAATGAATTGATTGGCGATTTGTATGTGCAACAAGACGGGACGACGTATTGGATCGGCTATACGATTTCACCCCGACACGCGCGCCAAGGCTATGCGTCCGAGGTCGTATCCGGATTGATTCGTCATTTGTCCGACCAAGGGGCCGAGACAATCAAAGCCTGTGCACTTGCAACGAACGAGGCGTCAATCGCCCTCTTAAAAAAGTTGAACTTTGAGTACCTTGTGACTGAGGACGACGAACAGATTTATGCACTTGATGTAGCGAAATGAACCGACTCACACCCCCGTCCCTGATTTTCAATTTCAGGGGCATTTTTTTGCTTCATCTTTGACTCCTTTTTATGGTAATCTATGCTTCATACCGATGCCATGTCACCCGTTTTTTGCCTCGAGGGAGTTTTGTTTGGATGATGAAACGTGTCATTTTGCTCATGTCGATTTTTTTGTTGATCAGCTCCCTGTCACAGGCAGCGATTCCGAAACCGAAAGCTTATAACGACCGCAGCCTCATCTATTTGACGCTCGATGACGGGCCGAATCGGAAGACGGGGGCGCTGCTTGACGTCTTGAAGAAACATCGGGTGAAGACAACCTTCTTCATTCTTGGGAAGAATATCAAGGGCAATGAGCACCTCATCCGACGCATCGTCGCCGAAGGCCATCTCATCGCCTTGCACGGGATGACCCACGTGCGCGAGGAGTTTTATGCGTCACCAATAACGGCCGTGCGTCAAATGAAGGACGTGCAACGTCTCATTTATGAAGTGACAGGCATTCATACGAATATGGCTCGTACGATTTACGGTAGTGACGCAGGCATGACGCCTGCGCACTGGCAAGCGATGGACGAGGCCGGTTTCGAGATTTGGGACTGGAACGTCGGCAGTCTCGATCACATCTATAAGAAAGACAACGCGCCAATCGAGCAGCGTGTGTTCAATCGGCTCGAGGCGAACTATGAAATGAATATCGCCTCGATCATCTTGGCACACGATCACTCGATGACACCGCAAGCGCTCGATACGATTATCCGTTATGCGAAAGAACGCGACTATGAGTTCCGGACGTTAGAAGGGGTGCACCCCGCGTACAACTTTTTCAACCCGTGGGAACCGAATGAATGAAAAATGCTGAGTCCCTGTGGACCCAGCATTTTTGTTTACATCTCTAACTCTGTGAATGCGAGCGGGACGAGCTCTTCCAGCGTCACTTCTTTCACGTCGGCGTTGCCGTTCGTGAGCAACACTTTGAAGTCCGGGTCGCCGAACTCGACGAGCACTTGGCGGCAGATACTGCATGGCGGCAAGAAGTCGACCGTGTCACCTGACACCGCGACGGCTTCGAAGTCACCTTTTTTATAACCTTGCGCGACCGCTGTGAAGATGGCCGTGCGCTCGGCACAGTTCGTCGCACCGAACGAGACGTTCTCGACGTTGACGCCGTCGATGACCGTTCCGTCCTTCATGAGAAGCGCCGCTCCGACGCGGAAGTTTGAATACGGCGAGTAGGCGTTCTCTTTCACTTGGCGGGCACGCTCGACTAATTGTTGTTGGTTCATGGGATCATTGTCCTCTCTGACTCGAAATGAACTGATACCAGTTCCCGGCCTCTCTTTTTTGGGCAGGATTTTTAGCATACACCGCCACCTATCACCACGTCAACGACTTTTTGATGACGCTTTCACTTTAGTCGCAAAATTCTTGCCAGCTGTTCGTTCATCTCATTCGGTTCAACTGTAAAATCACGTTCGGCCCAATGGATGATCATCCCGACGATAGCGTTCGCTTGATACGAACAGAACAACTCATGGTCAATCTCGTCTTGCTTGTGCGCCGCCGTGTCGCGGAGGAGCAACTTGCGCACCTCGTCGAACAGCATGTAATAATAGGCGAGCGGCACATTTTTCGAGAAGACGATGCGATAGAAGTCGACGTACGTCTGGACGTGATGAAAGATACGGATTGTCGACGGTTCAAGCTCATGCGGATTGAGCAGCTTCACATGACGATACGGCTCCTCATACGACTTGGCGAGGTCGGCCGTGATCTCTTGGAAGTACTCCTCAAACACGTCCTCGACCCGGGCATAGTGCAAATAAAACGTGCCTCGATTGATATTTGCCACACGACAAAGTTCCGAAATCGTCACTTGTTCGAGTCGCCGATTCTTCAATAATTCGACGAGCGCCTCATGGAGCGCTCGTTTTGTTTTGATAACACGCAAGTCGGGCTTCATGATTCGCACATTCCTCTCAACAGTTATGGCCTAAAGTGTTGATTACTCAACAGAACGTCTCTTTTTTGATGATTGTAAGCGTTTTCTAAAATTCATTATAATAATTATTGAACACATGTACAATAAAAGGAGGAGTCAGTTATGCGGTTATCGGGGAAAGTGGCGATTGTCACAGGTGCAGCATCAGGAATGGGGAAAGCAATCGCGGAACTATATGCGAAGGAAGGAGCCCGCGTCGTCGTCTCGGATATGAATCTCGACGGAGCGCAGGCCGTCGTCGAGGGGATTTCGGGCGAGGCGTTCGCGATCCAGACGGACGTCACGTCCGAAGAAGCGTTGCAGCAGTTGTTCGACGAGACGATGAAGACGTTCGGTCAAGTCGACATCCTCGTCAACAACGCCGGCATCATGGACGGGATGGAGCCAGTCGGTGAGATCTCGAACGACCGTTGGGAGAAAATCTTTGCCGTCAACACGGTGTCGGTCATGAAATCGATGCGCATCGCCGTCGACTTGTTCACGAAGCAAGGGCACGGCGTCATCGTCAACAACATCTCGGCCGGGGGCTTGTATGGGGCTCGAGCCGGTGCGGCCTATACGGCGTCGAAACACGCTGTCGTCGGATTGACGAAGAACACGGCGTTCATGTATGCCGACCAAAACATCCGTTGTAACGGGATCGCGCCGGGCGCGGTCGCGACGAACATCGGCTCGACGATGACGAACATGAGCCAGGCCGGGTTCGGTCGCCAGCAACTTGGGATGGCCATCAACCCACGCATCGGACAACCAGAAGAGATTGCTCAGCTCGCCCTCTTCCTCGGCTCGGACGAATCGAGTTTCATCAACGGTCAAGTCGTCGCCATCGACGGCGGTTGGACCGCCTACTAATCAAAAAAATGAGCCACATCCGACGCCGGATATGGCTCATTTCTCGTTATAGCTCCCCTCTCCGGTTCATCCGGATCAAGAGATAAATCAAATACGGCGCCCCGACCATGCCGGTGATGACACCGACCGGGTAGCGGGCCGTGAAGGCGAACTGACCGATGAGATCGGCCGCGAGCACCAAGATGACCCCGACGAGTGCCGCCGGGATGATCGTCGAACGACCGTCCCCGACGAGCCGCTTCGCGATTGGTCCCGCCAGGAACGCGACGAAGGCAATCGGTCCGGTCGTCGCCGTCGCGAGTGCGAGCATGAGCACCGAGGCGACAATGAGCAGCACGCGCGTCTGGTTCGTCTTGACACCGAGCGACGTCGCCGTCATCTCCCCGAGCTCTAAAATCTGCAACTGTCGACTGAGCCGGAGGATGACCGGGAGGCAGAGCGCGACCGCGATCATGAGCGGCGGGAGCGTCTCCATCTTCACCCCGTTCAAGCTGCCGCTCAACCAGCGCATCGCCGTCCCGACATCGTTTTGGCGGCTGATGAGCAACAAATAGTTGATGACCGCCGTCAGCATCGCTTGAATCCCGATGCCGACTAAGACGAGCCGGCCGATCGAGAAGGCGGCGCCTTTCGACAAGAAGTAGATGGTGAGGACGGTCAACAGCCCGCCGATGATCGAGATGATGGAGACGAACGTATCGCTCGCCTGTAAGACGACGATGCCGAACACGGCTGCCGCACTCGAACCGGTCGTGATGCCGATGACGTTCGGGTTGGCGAGCGGGTTACGAAGCATCGTCTGGAACACCGTCCCGGCGATCCCGAACGCGAGTCCGGCGAAGACGCCGGCGAGCATGCGCGGCAGACGGATCGTGCCGACGGCAAACGAGGCGCCCGGTACTTGTTCCCCGAACAAGACACGGACGACGTCCGCGACCGGATAAATCGTGTTGCCGAGCATGAGCATCGTCGCGCTCAACGTAAGGGCCAGCGCGAACAAGACGAGCGTCACGAAGACGGTCCGTTGCCGACGCTTGCGACTGTTATGGATGATGGGTTGAATCGATTGGTTCGTCATACGCCACGCACCTTCACTTTCATCGTCAACGCGATCAAAATCGGGGCTCCGACGAACGCCGTGACGATTCCGACTTCGAGTTCCCCGGGACTACCGAGCAACCGTCCTGCCACGTCAGCAAACGTCAATAAAATCGCGCCGGTGAGTGCCGACATCGGGATGATATACCGTTCATCTGCTCCGATGACCAAGCGGACGAGGTGCGGCGCGAGTAAACCGATAAAACCGATCGGTCCAGCCAGTGCCGTCGCCGCCCCGCACAAGATGACACCTGCGAACGAGGCGATCCCTTTCAACGTGCCGATGCGGACACCGAGACCCGTGGCGAGCTCTTCCCCGAGCGCCAAGATGTTGAGGGACGGTGCCGCCAAGATGGCGATGACGATACCGCCGATAAAGAACGGCAGGAACGTCATAATCGAATCCATCGTCCCGGCCCCGACGCTACCGACTTGCCAGAACCGGAACTGGTCCATGACGTTCGAGCGCGGAATCATGATGGCCATGACGAGTGACGACAAGGCCGCACTCGTCGCCGCGCCTGCCAAGACGAGCTTGAGCGGCGTCGAACCGCCCCGCCCGAGCGACCCGATCCCGAACACGAACGCCGCCGTCAAGAGCGCGCCGGCGAGCGCGAACCAGATATAGTCGCTCGCGGTCGAGATGTTGAAGAAGGCAATCCCGACGACAACGAACAGCGCCGCTCCCGTGTTGACCCCGAGAATGCTCGGGTCGGCGATCGGGTTGCGCGTCACCGACTGCATCAATGCGCCTGAGACACCGAGTGCCGCCCCGCACATGAAACTGAACACCGTCCGAACGACCCGCTGCCGGACGATATCCGCTTCATACGACTGAACAGCCGGACGGAATAAACCGTCAAGCAGTTCATCCCATCCGACTGTCCGTGAGCCGAAAGCAAGCGAAGCGAGCATACAGACGACGAGCAGGACGAGCGCCCCTGCGAGGAGGAGCCCGAACCGTTTCGGCGTGTGTAACTTCTTCGGCATATTCATTTGATTACTCGACTTTCGCGAGTGCTTCTGACACGAGTTTCACGTAGTCGTCAATCGTGTATTCGATCGAGAGTGGTGATGGTGTCCCAGCAGCCGCGAGCGGCGTGTTATCTTCGATCATGACGACCGAACCGCGTTTGATGGCCGGCACTTTGCTGTAGAGCGGGTCAGCTTGAAGTGCTTTCAACGTCTCTTCGTTCCCGTAGGCGACGAAGATGTCGACGTCGTTCAAGATGTCAGCGTTCTCTGAGCTAAGCTCGAGGTAGAAGCTGTTTTCATCTTTGATTTGGCTCGTGATGTTCTCAGGGTACTCCATGCCGAGCTCTTCGATGAAGGCACCGCGTGGGTCACCCGTCGTGTAGATGTAGAACTTCGAGAGGTCGTCCGGGCTGAGCGCGACGAATGCCGCTTTCTTCCCTTTCATCTCCGGTACTTCAGCTGCCTTGTCGGCGATGAGTTTCTCTGTGTCTTCGATCAACTGTTTGCCTTCTTCTTCCATGCCCATGGCCATTGAGTCGTAACGAACCGTGTCCTGCCATGATGACACCCAAGGCGTCTCTTGGTATGCGACGACCGGTGCGATCTCTGTCAACGTGTCGTAATCTTCTTGCGTGATGCCTGAGTAGGCAGCAAGAATGACGTCCGGCTGTGAGTCGGCGATCGCTTCGAAGTCGAGACCGTCCGTGTCTTGATAGATGTTCGGGTTTTCTTCACCGAGGTCTTTCAACTTGTCAGCCGTCCACGGCAACATGCCGCTGCCGTCTTGGACACCGTAGTTCGCAGCCGAGAAACCGACTGGTACGACGTCGAGCGCGAGCGCCACGTCTTGGTTCGACCAACCGACCGTTGCGACACGTTC